>NZ_OY776217.1:1350000-1670000 GCF_963675455.1 Emcibacter sp.
ACATAGGTACAGGAGGCGAACCCGGCGAACTGAAACATCTAAGTAGCCGGAGGAAAGGACATCAACAGAGACTTCCCTAGTAGTGGCGAGCGAACGGGAACCAGGCCAGTGGCTGCAGATTAAAAACCGGAACATTCTGGAAAGGATGGCCGTAGCGGGTGATAGCCCCGTACGGGTAAATTGGTTTGCAGTCCTCGAGTAGGGCGGGACACGTGAAATCCTGTCTGAACATGGGGGGACCACCCTCCAAGCCTAAGTACTCCTATGCAACCGATAGTGAACAAGTACCGTGAGGGAAAGGTGAAAAGCACCCCGACAAGGGGAGTGAAACAGATCCTGAAACCGTATGCTTACAAGCAGTCGGAGCACGCAAGTGTGACGGCGTACCTTTTGTATAATGGGCCAACGACTTAATATAACATGCGAGCTTAAGCCGTTAGGTGTAGGCGAAGCGAAAGCGAGTCTTAATAGGGCGATTGAGTATGTTGTATTAGACCCGAAACCGAGTGATCTAGTTATGGGCAGGTTGAAGGTGCAGTAACATGCACTGGAGGACCGAACTCACCTATGTTGAAAAATGGGGAGATGACCTGTGACTAGGGGTGAAAGGCCAATCAAACTCGGAGATAGCTGGTTCTCCGCGAAATCTATTTAGGTAGAGCGTTGAATGAATACCACCGGGGGTAGAGCACTGGATGGATGCGGGGGACGCGAGTCTTACCAATTCTAACCAAACTCCGAATACCGGTGAGTACTATTCAGCAGACACACCACGGGTGCTAAGGTCCGTGGTGGAAAGGGAAACAGCCCTGACCAACAGCTAAGGTCCCCAAATCATGTCTAAGTGGGAAAGCAAGTGAGAAGGCCAAAACAACCAGGAGGTTGGCTTAGAAGCAGCCACCCTTTAAAGAAAGCGTAACAGCTCACTGGTCTAATAGCCATCTCGCAGCGAAGATGTAACGGGGCTCAAGACATGTACCGAAGCTTTGGATTCATGACTTTGTCATGAGTGGTAGCGGAGCGTTCTGTAAGCCTGCGAAGGGATACCCGCGAGGGGTCCTGGAGGTATCAGAAGTGCGAATGTTGGCATGAGTAGCGATAAAGAGTGTGAGAGACACTCTCGCCGAAAGTCCAAGGGTTCCTGCGTAAAGCTAATCTGCGCAGGGTTAGCCGGTCCCTAAGGCGAGGCCGAAAGGCGTAGTCGATGGGAACTCAGTTTAATATTACTGGGCCTGATGAGATGTGACGGATGGTGTAAGTTGTTCCTCCTTATTGGATTGGAGGGGCCGCGAAACTGTCCCAGGAAATAGCCTCATCGTTAAGACCGTACCCTAAACCGACACAGGTGGACAGGTAGAGCATACCAAGGCGCTTGAGAGAACTATGTTGAAGGAACTCGGCAAATTGCCTCCGTAACTTCGGGAGAAGGAGGCCCTCCATGAAGGCAACTTTGTGGAGGGGGCACAGACCAGGGGGTGGCGACTGTTTACTAAAAACACAGGGCTCTGCGAAGTCGCAAGACGACGTATAGGGTCTGACGCCTGCCCGGTGCCGGAAGGTTAAAAGGAGGTGTGCAAGCACTGAATTGAAGCCCCGGTAAACGGCGGCCGTAACTATAACGGTCCTAAGGTAGCGAAATTCCTTGTCGGGTAAGTTCCGACCTGCACGAATGGCGTAACGACTTCCCCACTGTCTCCAACATAGACTCAGCGAAATTGACTTGCCCGTGAAGATGCGGGCTACCCGCGGTTAGACGGAAAGACCCCGTGCACCTTTACTACAGCTTCAGAATGATAATGGATATGTTATGTGTAGGATAGGTGGGAGACTTTGAAACCAGTGCGCCAGTTCTGGTGGAGTCGTTGGTGAAATACCACCCTTAACCTGTCTATTATCTAACCGCGCCCCGTGAACCCGGGGCCGGGACCTTCTGTGGTGGGTAGTTTGACTGGGGCGGTCGCCTCCCAAAGAGTAACGGAGGCGCGCGATGGTAGGCTCAGGCTGGTCGGAAATCAGCTGTGAGAGTGCAATGGCATAAGCCTGCCTGACTGCGAGACTGACAAGTCGAGCAGAGACGAAAGTCGGTCATAGTGATCCGGTGGTCCCGCGTGGAAGGGCCATCGCTCAACGGATAAAAGGTACGCCGGGGATAACAGGCTGATACTGCCCAAGAGCTCATATCGACGGCAGTGTTTGGCACCTCGATGTCGGCTCATCTCATCCTGGGGCTGGAGCAGGTCCCAAGGGTATGGCTGTTCGCCATTTAAAGAGGTACGTGAGCTGGGTTTAGAACGTCGTGAGACAGTTCGGTCCCTATCTGCCGTGGGCGCAGGAGAATTGAGAGGATCTGTCCCTAGTACGAGAGGACCGGGATGGACGCACCTCTGGTGGACCTGTTGTTGCGCCAGCAGCATTGCAGGGTAGCTATGTGCGGAAGGGATAACCGCTGAAAGCATCTAAGCGGGAAACCCCCCTCAAGATAAGTTCTCCCTTGAGAGCCGTGGAAGACCACCACGTTGATAGGCCAGATGTGGAAGTGTGGTAACACATGCAGCTGACTGGTACTAATTACTCGACAGGCTTGAAATCCCGTCATGAACAGAGATGAGATTGTAAGAATTGTTTGCCCCGAATGACTGTGCGTCGTTTGGATAGAAAACCGAGATACCCGTAGGGTGTCGAGGCAAGGCCGACCGGCCGCCCGAGCTTGTGCGAGGGAAGCCAAGCGCAAGCGCCGGCGATTGAGGCAAACAAAAGACTCATCCAACATCATGTACGCTTATACTTAATAACTTGGCCTCAAGTAGCCCGATAGGGCGGTAGGCCAAACAAAAGAACGGAATATACACAGACCCGTGTTTTTAATTGACCTGGTGATCTTGACGCCTGTGTCCCACCCGGCTCCATCCCGAACCCGGAAGTGAAACCAGGTTGTGCCGATGGTACTTCGTCTTAAGGCGCGGAAGAGTAGGTCGTCGCCAGGTCTATTAAAAACACAGGATCCTGTAAAAATACAAACCCATTCATAATGTCAAAATCAGATGCGCTCATGTAGCAAAGCGGTGGCGCATCTAAAATAACCGCCCGAAAGGCGGTTTTTTTGGTTTTGAAATTAGCCTCAATCGCCGGCGCCATTATTTAAATTTGGGCAGCTTGGCTCCCGCGCCATCAGGGCGCGACGGCCGGTCGGCTTTGCCCACTCTTCGGGTGGTTGGAGAATAAACGTCAGGCAATTGAGATTATACTGCGCTCAAGCAGCAAACGATAGCGCGGTAATCCGGGGCCTCATCTAGCCGATAGGCGATAGGCCATACTAAGTTGACGCGGGGTGGAGCATGCCCCAGCTTCAGGTCTCCTGAAGCGGAAATCAAAAATGCCGGGCTGCAACAAAGCAGTCCTTGAAGAAATGGCCTCAAGCAGCGAAGCGGTAGGCCACATTAAATTGACGCGGGGTGGAGCAGCCCGGTAGCTCGTCAGGCTCATAACCTGAAGGTCGTAGGTTCAAATCCTACCCCCGCAACCAAAACGAACAAACCCAGCCCCGTGCTGGGTTTTGTCGTTTTAGTCATGCGTCGGTCAGAATTGAACCTACGGAGAAGTAGGGTTTAACCGAAGGCGCAGCGCTGCAACGCAGCGTGAAACAGCGCCAAGGTCAGCGGAGCTAAATCCTACCCCAAAACCAAAAATTAGCCCAGTAGCTTCAATAAGTTACTGGGCTTTTTCTTTGTCTGAGACTTTCTAGAAAATGGACCAAATGCCACTTTTGGACCAAATTTGGACCACTCAGCGATAAGAAAAGACAGTTCTGGGCAATAAGCCACAACAAATTTAATCGGTGAATCGGTCAATACGGCATGTCAGAAAACCAACTACCGTAGCTGGCAACACCATACCAAAACATACAGACTCAGCAGTCATGAACGAAAACGCCTAACGCATTGTGTCAGTTAGGATTGGACTTGTCTTAAAAAAGTGGAGAGGACCGTGCTCTTTAGGCGGCTAAATTCTAATAGGCCATCGGGCAGGTGTGGCCAAGGGAACTTTTTTGCGCATTTTTCCGATAACGATGCATTGATGGATCGTTTGATTGGCGAGCGCATCGATGCCTGTTTGGATGATCTGGAAAAGTGCAAAGCGCCGGCCAATGTCGAAGAACTCGTGGCGGCTTTGATGCCCCTGCTTGAGTTCATGACCTGCGAAAGATATGTTTTTGATGTGATTCTGTACTATTCCGGTGCCGCTGCAGTCAAAAAGATCGGACAAATTTCCATGACTTTCGAGCGCCATGGACGGCTGTTGTCGGCCTGGCTCGGGGAGGAGTCTTTTCGTGATGATGTCAGTGCACCATTGCTGGCAGAAGGCATCCAGGCATTTTCCGTGCAGGCAATGGCACTGAAGTTTTGTGCCCTCCATCAGGACGAAAGTATGGAGAACCGCCTGATATCCTATTTCAGGGCGTGGCTCACCCCTGTGACGGCAGTAAGATGTCCGTGAGCAAGTCGCACTCATAGACATCATGAATCAAATTGATCTGCCGAAAATAACACGGAAAATCGCGACATTCTTCCCCACTTACAAGTGCGAGGATCCACGTCTACAGGGAAACAACCTTTTGTTCAATCACTCCAAAGGGTGATCTGCCATCGGCCGTTCGCCCCTCCATCCGGATGCTATCGCCGAAGGTCATGAACGGTGTCGAAGCCTCTCCTTCAGCAATGATCTCGATGGCCCGCCGTTCGGAAATGCAACTGGATCCGACTTCCGCATAATTCCTGTTGGAAACGGTTCCCGAGCCAATGATCGTTCCGGCGACGAGGTCTCGCGTCGCTGCAGCATGGGCGACCAGTTCATGGAAACCGAAGTCCATGGCCCTGCCATTAGCGGCGCCAAATCTCTTCCCATTCCAGTCTATTTCCAGATCAAGACATACACGGCCATCGCGCCATCCTTCACCCAATTCATCAGGTGTCACGGCAAAAGGAGCCATGGAACAGGCAGGTTTTGCTTGCACCCAGCCAAAGCCGGTCTTCATTTCGATTGGTGCGATGGCGCGCAATGACCAGTCATTAATCTGCACGACCAGCTTGATGTGATCAAGCGCCTCCCTGGCGCTCGTGCCCATTGGCACGAAGTCGACGATGACACCAAACTCACCTTCGAAATCGATGCCATGTGCCATATCAAGGAAGGGAATGTCGTCGCAGGGGCCATAGAACCGGTCTGACATGCCTTGATACATCAGGGGCCGGTCGCTTTCGATCGGGGGAAGCTTGAACGCGATCTGCATCAGTTCACCGTGTGTCGAAAAGGCTGAACCATCCAGCCATTGCCAGCTTCGCGGTAACGGAGCAGAAATACCGGTGGCGGGAAGGGGCTGACCTTCTCCTGCATCCAGCTGTTCTGCCAGTTTTGACAGATCCGCACGTAAGTTTTCCCAGTCAGAAATAGCCTCAAGCAGGCTGGGGGCAACCGATTGCGCATCTATCATGCGTTTGCCATCAGCAGAAACCAGCGCGAGAGCGCCGTCTGGTGAATCGTCCTTATACGTAAATAATCTCATCGTCTGATATCCTCATTGAATTTGCCGCCTGACGGTAAGTGATTGTGTGCGCCTACCCACAACTATATTTTCTACATATTTCCTGTCACGTGTAATCTGTTGGGTCGGGAGGGGTAAACAGGAGTCCCCGTTCTTTTAAATGGTCCTCTGCGGCACGTTCTTTTTTTAGTGCCTGTCGTACGGCAGGGCGGTTTTGCATCTGTGCGGCGTGGCGCTCGAAATTTGGATAACGTTCCGTGTTATAGCGAGCACCTGACACACGAAAAAATACCCAGTTTAAATAAGCATCCAGCACGCTCCACTGGTCCCCGTACCACCACTGATTATTGGACAGTCTCTTGTCAATTAACGCAAAGTTATCGTCCATCGCCTGACACCCTTTTTCCCAGACGGCGCGGGCATTTTCCGGTCCGGCGAATATTGGCGACATGCGAATACGTGTGACAATCGGGTGCAGGGTTGATGCACAAAAGCTGAGATCGGCGAGCTGTATGCTGCGCTCAATGGCATTGCGGGCTTCAGGTAACAATTTTGCTTCCGGAAAACGGTCAGCAAGATACGTCAGTATGGCAATATTTTCTGTCAGCAATGCCCCTTCAATGGCAAGAGCCGGTACCTTTCCCTTGGGGTTGAGCGCAAGAAATTCCGGTTTCCTGTGTTCACCTGCCATAAAGGCGATTGTATGGAGTTGAAACTTTACCCCTGTTTCCTCGAGGGCTATGAGAGACACACGGGCGCAGGTGCCGGGCGCAAAATATATGGTTGTTTCGGACATAGGCACTTCCTTTATTTATATTGTGAACCTGTGCTCTGACCATTCATGACATTATCGACAAGAGTGGAGACAGAAACATCATCCTGAAAGCCGAGAATTTTTGATTTCTGCGCGTTGAGCGGCGGATGGGAACCGAACAGCCGGCGGGTATTTGTGTCTTCTTTATAGGTAATCTTGTCTGCATTTCCGTATTTCGCGGCCTCGCATGCCAGCTGGCTTAAAGAGGTATGAACCGCTGACAGGGTTATCGCGTCGTTCTCCGTGAAATCGGATAGCAGGGCATGTGCAAGGTTAAGCGCGCAAATTTTCGACGACATCAGCCAGCTTGTGGCTTCCGGTGCGACTGGAACGACATAGTTTTCGCCAGCACGAACGGCATGAAATATATCACTTAGAAAGGCGGAACCGAATCCTTCTGCGGATGGCGGACGTGCCACGATACCGGGCAGGCGGACAGCGACACCTTTTATTACGTTCCGGCGGATTGCATCTGAGAATGCCAGTTCCACCATGCGTTTATGTGTTCCGTAAACCGACGTCGGCTGCGGTGCAGTCGTATCGTCAACCAGATCTGGAAAGCAATTTCCATATACGGCAATTGAACTGGCGTAAACCAGGCGGCGACCATTCATGCGAGCGAACATATCTAGCGGCAAGTCGAGATTGACCTGCTGCGAAAGATCCGGGTTCTCCTCTGCAGCAGCGCCGGGAAGTGCTGCCAGGTGAAGTAGCCTGTCCACACCCTCAAGCGCTTTTTCAAGTGCACCTTTTTGTATCAGGTCAATTTCGAGGTACTCAAATCCTGGAACCTGCTTATTCCGGATCTGGTTCAGATTGCTGTCTATCAGGCGCACTTCGCCCGTGAAGTTGTTTGCGCCAATATGGTCGGCAACGGCACGCCCGATAAAACCTGCTGCACCGGTGATCGCCAGCCGCATTTCAGGACTGCAAGGTTTCGTCGAATTTCCCATCGATAAGGATGAAGACAATCCGGCAGTTCTTGTCCGAGCGATTTGCCCAGCCATGGTTGGTCCCTCGCTGAACAACGATATCGCCGGTACGGACAGTCGTTTCCCCTTCATCCATAATCAGCACGAGTTCACCTTCGAGTACAATGCCATAATCAATTGTCTCGGTCCGGTGCATGAAGGCGTGACGCGACCCTTCTCCACTATGGGAAGAGGCATCACCGGCACCGATTTCAGCGAAATGTGCCTTTGCTTCTTCCGGTGTCATGTTACGGATTTTGTCGCTTTCAGGCGGGATGTCAAGAACCCGGATGCGGGTACCGTTCTTTGGGGGGGCGAGGACAATACCTTCTTCTGCAGGTTCTCCCGATGCTGGATCAATCGGGGCGGGAGTTGAACGTGTGTTCCAGACTTCGTGGAACATCGGCCCGATTTCACCACCAATTTTTTGAACACGTGGTACTGCTCCATCTTCCTGGATTATTGCACGCCCTTCGGCATTGTGGCCGGTTACAATGCGGCGGACATTTTTGGTGTTCATAAAATTTTCCTTTCCAAATAGGTTACTGTGTTATGCGATCATTCGGCCGAGTACCAGACGCGTTACCAACGCCCCTAACAATACGCCGTACAGGATCTTGAGCATAAAGGCGGCGTGATAGGCGATCAACTCCAGTCCGCTGATCCACAGCATCAGAGCGCACAGTCCACTGCCCAAAAGCGATGCAATGACGGCGTAACGAATTGCATGTTGTACAATCAGGCTAACAGTTGGGCGTGTGCCGGAAAAATCGCTGATTTTCCCCGCACCAACTGCCTTGTGTGTCAGAAGTCCAGGCACCAGGCTGGCCATAAGGCCGATGGCAAAACTCTGCGGCAAAAAGTCGAAGGCATAATTGCCAACGCCCCAGACAGTTACCTGATCATGACCGCCAAATATGCCGAGAAAGAAACCAGCGCTAAAGAGTGAATTGATAATTGCACTGGCTATGATCTCTCGACGTATGTACTTCGCCTTTGTAACTGAGCTACTCATTCATCTTTCCAATTTAGATCGAAGAGATACCGATGATGTTTTTACGAGGTATGACCGCCCAGCGTTTCAGCAAACCAGTCTGCGATATAATCGCGGCCAAACGCCATATTATCGGCACCGACATGCTCGACCCCGCCTTCGCGCGGTGTGAATAGTTTCAATTCGCGGCGTGGACTGTTGGTCAGTTGCTCGTAACTTTGATGGGCGTAATCCACTGAGATCTGTCGGTCTTTTTCGCCGTGGGTGACAAGAAAAGGAACTTTTATCCGTTCCATTGCGCCGTTCAAATGCATATTGGCGCTTTTATCCTGAAAATCATCCATATTCTCGGCACCAAATGCCCACATGACGTGTGCCCAATAATGCGGTACAGGGTTTTCGCCCTCACGTTTCAGCCGTTTCTGCTGCACCTCCGCCCAATTATGGTTGGCGCCCCAGACTGCACCGGAGGCAAAGCGCGGCTCGTATGCGACAGCGCGTGGCGCAAAGTGACCACCAAGGCTGATTCCGGTCATGCCAATACGTTTGGGGTCGACATTTTCCTGTTGTTCCAGCCAGTCGACGGCCTTGGAGGCCCAGCTTTCACTATGCGGGTCGACGGGAAGGTTCTGTAAACGCAGAGCTTCTCCGCTGCCCGGTTGATCGACGCAGAGCGTCGAAATGCCGCGACGCGCCAGTGCTTCCGGCAGCCGGGACCAGTAGAGCAACTCCTTGCAGCTGTCGAGCCCGTTGCAATAAACGACAACCGGCTTTGGCCCGTCACCTGGTGCCCGGGTGAAAAGGGCGGGCATCACACCTTTCCGCAGCGGGATCTCTACCCGCTCCCGATTAATATTACCCAGCTGTGTCGACTTGTCGAATGCGGCGCGGGCTTTGGCATAGGTTTCCTTTCGCCCCGGGTGACCATGGCCCTGCATACGTTCCGCGGTGAACATATAAAGTGACGCGCGCTCAAGTTTGTTGGATGCAGAGAAAGACCTGCCTGCTGCTTCATCTTCATGCGCCAGCTCGATGAGCTTTTCCGACATCTCTGCCCATTTTTGCATGAACTGGGGGGTGCCGGTATCGGCACCGCTGTCGGCGGCTTCCCTGAGTGGCTGGCACATATCTATGATCTCACCAATCTGCGCGCCGCTCTCCATCGCGATTGAAACTGAAAGGTTCCATATGTAGTTCGGAAAATATTCAAAAAGTGCCATTGTTTAAACCTCTCCCGATTTAAACAGGCAGGGATCTGTTTTGGGTTGGGGCATTGTTTGCGGGCCGCCGACGCCAATACCCCACTGATCCATAATCGTAGGCGAAGGTTCATGTACCTTGGCTACATGGTTTTCAAAATCGACCTCTTCCAGTTCTGCTGTGTATTCGACAGCAAAGCCATTTGGTGTTGTGAAATAGCTGAATGTGTTGTTACCGGCAGTGTGTCGGCCCGGTCCCCAGCGTGTTTCGTTTCCGTGCTCTTTAAGGCGGCGCATGCCGCGCATCATGTCATCTACAGAAAGCATATCGTAGGCGACATGGTTGAGGCAGGGCGGCCCGGGCAGAATGGCAAAGCGATGGTGCGCTGAGTTACACCGCAGAAAACACATGAAATCACCCAGCCAGTCGGAGATACGGAAGCCAAGAACGTCAGTGAAAAACTTGATCAGCGTCTGATGGTCGGGCGAATGCAGTACGATATGACTGATTTTTACTGGCACACCTTCCCAGCGCTCCAGGGGACGTTTGTCGAGCCGCTTTACATCGCTGGAGATCTCTAAAGGGAGGCCGTCTGCCGTAAAAAAGCGAAAGCCGTAGCCCCCTCCCGGTGCATCTAGATCACTTGGTTCGTGAATAATCTTGCATCCCGCATCAATTACTTTTTGATGCAATGCTTCTACGTCGGCACGACTATCTGCAGCTAACGCGATAACATCAATGTGATTAGTCTCCGTCTTGCGTAGTCGCACAACATGATGTTCGTCATGACCCTGGGTTTTAAACCAGGCCATATTCTCTTGGGATGCGATCTCTTCGAGACCCCATTGCTCTGTATAAAACTTTCGCTCGGCGTCGAAGTCTTCGACCCCGTAACCGACATAGCGGATTTCTGAAACTCGGTTCATGGTTTAACTTTCTCATTCAAAATAGTGTAAAATTTTCTTTTCGGAATTTGGTCGATTTCCTGTTTGATCAGATCGGTTGCGCCGTGACGTCAAACATCTCCTGGGTGGCCTTGTGGTTGTCGACCAGTGGTCCCTTGCCCAATTGGCCGAAACAGATGGCAAGACTGGCGCGCACGATATAGGCGCAGCGATCAAATCGACGTTGACGATAGGCGTCTAGAGCGGCCTGAATGGTGTCATGTTTCGTTAATTCTTCAGCCAGCACGATGGAGTCCTCAATGGCCATACCCGCACCCTGACCCAGATGCGGCGTCGTTGCATGCACGGCATCACCCAGCAGTACGACCCGGCCCTTGTGCCAGGGGCCTTCTACAAGCATGCCTTCCAGCGGGCGGTAGACAACACCGTTGTCATCTGTGATCTGCTCCCCGAGCTTTCTGATCGCCGGGGCGCAACCGCCAAGTTTTCCGCGCATGGTTTCTGCCAGTCCTTCGCGCGGATAGTGCGGGTTATCGGGCTCCGGTGTGGTTGCATACATATACATCAGTTCCCGACTGATTGGCACCAGGCCTACACCTGTAGGGCCATTGTAGACCTGCAATGCATCAAGTCCCTCAGGGCGCGGGAAATTGTAACGCCAGACGGCCTGTCCGGTGAATTGTGGCGTTTCAGCGTCAGGAAGAATCATCGAGCGGGTTTGCGAATAGACGCCGTCCGCGCCAATGACAAGATCGAAGCTCTCTGTGTCACCGTTCGAAAAATGAACAGTGCAGTGATCGCCGTCATCTTCGATATTTTCTGCGGTAACACCCAGGCGAACTTCCGTCCCTGATGCAATGGCACGGTCCCCCAGCAGCTTGTGTAGCGCCGGCCTTCCGATGCCGAGGTTTGCGGGAATTCCTTCGACCAGGGTCGGTGCCGGAATCCGCGCCACCTGCGTGCCATCGGGAGCGAAAATTTCAACGAAATTGAAACCAACACCGGCCGCAATGTAATCCTGCAAGAGTCCGAGCTGGTCCATTGCCCGGACGGCATTGGCCTGCTGGATGATGCCGACGCCATAGACTGACCAATCGGGGTCTTTTTCAATTACTGTGACTTTGAAACCTTCGCGACGCAGGGCAATGGCCGAGGTCAGTCCCCCAATGCCGCCTCCAATGATGAGTATTTCGAGATTACGCATTATTCAGAATACCTCCAGATCACTGGCAATTATAACCGGGCCATGAAAATGTTTTGAGATGCTGCCCAGGTAGATGAGCTGATCCGCACCAGTTGCTCCAGCTGCGCCGAAATGGGTAACAACAACCGATTTCACACCGGCACGGGCTGCCATTTGTCCGACATCGTCGGGGGACAGGTGATGTGCCGTGAGGTGTTTTTGCACGCCCGCAATTTGCGTCGCATCGGCGCTGCGGCTATTTCGCCGGACCATTTCTACGGTGCGGGGGATATCCATCATTTCAGCGACCAGCATATCAGCATCTTTTGCCAGATCTTCGACAGCTTTGCTCGGGCCGGTATCCCCGGTATAAACAATAGACCTGTCGGGCATGTCAAAACGCAGGGACAAAGACTTGAAATGTTTATCCAGGTCACTGCCCGGTTCAAAACTATAGTGAGTATTTTGGCGAGCCGTTACAGTCATGTCGCCAAGTTTGACGGTGTCTTTGTCGGCGATCTCATGCACCTCGACGGTATCCGCCGGGTTTTCCCATGAGACGCCCGGGATGCCAAAACCCGCGGCGGCTGCAGGGGCCATCGAGGCTGCGATCCCGGAAACCAGTTCTTTTGTGCCGGGCGGCCCGTAAATGGCGAGCTTCCCGGGAACGGATGTCTGGTTCCGCAATCCGAGTACTGCCGCCAGACCACCCGTATGGTCGAAGTGAAGATGGCTCAAAAATACAGCCTTTATCTGTCCCAGGCGTATGCCTGCCTTCGAAAGCTGCTCCGCCGCGCCGTCACCGGCGTCAATCAGATAGGCATCCTTTCCTCTGACAAGCACATTTGCCGGTTGCGAACGATGTGGGTCCGGCACCGGTCCGGCCACCGTGCCCAGTGTGATAAACCGGGACGGTGCGACGGTTGCCATATCAGATGCAGGTGCAGTCTGGGCACCGCAGGGTGCGACGAGTGGCAAAAGAACAGCGATTAAAGCAGGCAACACGCGAGAACTCATCTATCGTCTCCAATCAGAAGTTTACAGTGCCACGCAAACCAAAAGTTCGCGGCGGTTGATAAGTAGAAGATGCTACATTTCCTGCACCAAGCTGATAGGTTACGGGCACAGCTTCGTTTGTCAGGTTTCGCGCATATGCGGTTACCGACCAGGTGCCATCACCAGGGGACAGGTTCAAAGATGCATCCAAAGTCACATCGCTTCCACTATTGCCGGTTGGCAAGTAGTTAAATCCGATAACCCGGTCACTGCGATAGCGCCCATCAACAGTACCGACCAGTTCAAAATCGCCAAGAAGAAGTGTCTGCTGAATTCCAATATTAATCGTCCAGTCCGGAGAGTTCAAAGCATCACGTCCTGAGCAATCAATGATGAAACTGCGCTCAGGCGACATGACCTGAGTGGCATCGCAACCAGTTACCGGCGTCAGAAAGTTTGGCGGATCAGTTTCGTCAGACAAATCGACCTGATCATAAACGAAGCTATCATATTTCGCATCAAGGTACTGCACGGCACCGCGTATCAGGGTATTTTCAGCCACAAGAAACTGGAAATCGACATCCACTCCCTTAATCGTTGATTTGCCGACATTGCGAGTATAGAAAGCGTTGTTCCCTTCTGTATCGACCCCCAGAGCGGCGAGCTGCTGTCCTCTGTATTTCCAGTAGAAAAGTTCGATATTCAACTCCAGGCGGTTGTCGAGGAATCGGTTTTTCGAGCCTATCGTATAGGCGTCGATGAACTCTGGTTCATAGTCTTCACGACCAATGGTGATGTTGAAGCCGCCTGCGCGAAAACCGGTCTCGAAACTTGCGTAAAGCAGGTTATCCTGCGTCACATCATACTCAACTGCGGCACGCCAGGTAACCTCCTGGTCTCCTGACGATTGTTGGATCGCATACGGTGTTACCGAAAGGATGGCCCCGGGCGCCCCGTCTATGAACGGACCATAGGGATATACGCCTGCGATCGGATTGCCGTCAAATGGTGTCCGGAAAGGTTGAAATAATGATGGGTCAAGGCCATTGATCGTATCCTCAAGCGTTAAGCCAACGGGGAGCGTTGGGACCTGCGCACAGGAAGGTGGGCGCCCGACCGGATCTTCCAGGCAGACGCCTGCGGTGGAGCTTGCGGAGGCGTCGATTGAACGGGTTTCGTCTGTATAGCGGATCCCGCCGACTAACCTCAGATTATCGCTCAGATTGTATGTCGCCCGTGCGAAGAGGGCCACTGATTCCGTATCAGAATCAAAGCTGTTGTGTGTAACTGTCGAGAACTGGTTGAAAGAGTTTACACCCTTAACGTTCTCGTTGAAATAATAAGCTCCCAAAATCCACTCAACCGGATCAATGTCTCCAGAAAGGCGCGCTTCAAGGCTATACTGCTTGGCAGTATCCTGGTTGATAGCCGCTTTGAACGGGGGGCCATTGAATTGATTGTCCAGGTCTGATTTTCTGAAGCTGGGAATGATTACCAGATCTGCCCACTCCATGTTGAAATTCAGTTCGGCATTCACGCCAAAATAAGCGTCGTCTCGGAAAGGGTATGCATAGTCCTCCAGGGGTGAGAAAAGCGGCGCCGCTATCGCATTGTCCCGAATGAACGCAAGCGTTTCCGGCGTATGAAGACCTGTAAAATCAGCCGTTACACTTGCAGGCGCAGGAATAAACGGATGATTTGGCACCGGAAGATCCGGCGAGAATGGCGCGAAACCATAAACGCCATGGACATTCAAACCCGGGCCTGTTCCCTTTTGTGTGGAATAATCAACAGACAAACGGGCATTAAACTGGTCAGTCAGCTCTGCATAAATTTGCCCCCGCAACGCAAGGTCTTTTGCCGAGCCCGTACCATCATCAAAATAACCGTCATGCTCATTGACCGTCGCGGCGAAACGGACGGCTACATTATCAGTAACAGCCAAATTCGCTGCACCGGACACTTCATAGGCATCGTAGTTGCCGAACCCAGCGCTCACATGTCCGCTGTTTTCACCGAGTTGAGGCTTTGTCGGAATGACGTTGATCGCCCCTCCCGTGGCATTTCGGCCATAGAGGGTACCCTGAGGGCCTTTCAAGACTTCGACACGGTCGATGTCCAGAAAAGAAGCGATCGTTGAGGATGGACGACCAATGTAGACGCCATCAATATTAAACGCGATTGCGGGATTGGTGTATCCGTTGTTGGTAAAGTTGCCGACGCCACGGACAAAATAGCCCGCATTCGCACCACCGCCAGCCGTGACGAAAAGTGCAGGCGCAATTTTATTCAGTGACGTTGCATCCGCGACCCCAACGCGGGCCAGTTCCGCGCCTGTTGCTGCATTGATGGGGATGGCGGCATCCTGAAGTGACTCTGCAGTACGCTGTGCTGTCACGACGATTTCCTCCAACCTGATCGCGATGTCATTGTCGGTATTCCTGTTTATGTCCCCGGCCGGCGCGTCCTGTGCCCATACCGCATGGCTTGAAAGGGCAAGTGCCATTGCACTGCTCAGCAATATATTCTGTTGCATTTTCTGCTCCCTGATTGACGTTGATTTTCCCTATATGTTCGGCTTAACGCCGACCAATTTCTATTGTGGGTTTTACATTGGCATAGTTATAATAATTATGATAATTAATAGTTATTGTGAATATTCATTAATAAAAATGATGGTAAAAGATGCGTCTCGACAATTTTGACCTTAATCTGCTGGTCGCTTTCAACGTGCTTCTTGAGGAGCGAAATGTTACGAGAGCGGCTGATCGCCTGAATGTGACGCAGTCTGCCATGAGTGCGGCGCTCCGGCGCCTGCGTGAGGCGCTGCAGGATGAAATATTGATCCAGCATGGTAAAAAAATGATTCCGACGCCACATGCGCTGGATATGGCACCCGAAGTCGCGTCGGCGATCATTCATTTGCGCAGCGTTATTTCAACCGGAACCGGGTTTGATCCGCGAACGTCCCAGCGTCGTTTCAAGATTGCGGCGTCAGATTATATTACAACAGTACTTATTGTTCCTTTGATGAAAATTCTGGGAGAAGAGGCGCCGGGCATCAAGATCGATCTGTCGTTACCCTCAACGGAAACAACTGAAAGGCTTGTCGATGGAGAACTTGACCTGTTTCTTACGCCAGAAGAGTTCTTAAAAGAGGACCTGCCACGGGAACTTTTATTTGAAGAGCGTCATGTCGTTGTGGGCTGGTCGGAAAACCCTGTTATGCAAAAACCTTTGACGGAGGAGAGCTTCTTTGAAAGCGGCCATGTTGCCGTTATGATTTCCGGCGGTGAAACTTATATCGAACGGGCGCTTCGCAGTCAGGGTTTTCAGCGTGTTGTGGAAGTTACTGCTCCTTCTTTTATACAGGTCCCCTGGCTTTTGTCAGGTACCAGACGCCTGGCGCTCATGCACGAGCGACTTGCCAGATTGATGGCACCAGGGCTTTCGCTGACTATTTCAGAAGTTCCATTGGACCTTCCGGTCATGCGGGAAATGATGCAGTGGCATGCGACACGATCTACCGATGCCGGTTTGCTTTGGCTGCGAAAAAAAATCTTACAGATGGCGGTCGACAGATTGCCGTAGTTGAGGGGTATCCTCCACAGTCTTTTCCGCGCTGCCCTCTTTGGGGCTTTTGAGTATATGTTTTCGTGTCATCTTCGTTCCTTCGTCACTTCGATAGGCCCGAAAACATCACCTTATGCAAGAACCTTAGTTTGTCCAACTAGATCTGACGGGGAACAAGTATGTCGGGACATTAGATATTGGCTGCCCAGTCGGTTCGTAATTCTTCCCACTATATATCCGCTTTCCCGATTCAGGCACTACTTATTGTGACCCGGTCACTACTCATAAAGTCCATTGAGGCGACCTCAGTCCACGCTTATTCTGTGGCAGGTAAAAAAGAGGGAGAGCGAATATGAGCATGCACGCAGTGGTTTATGACAAGGTCGGAAGTGAAATGGGTTTTACCATCCGGGAGATGCCCATTCCCGCGGTCGGTGACGATGAGGTCTTGTATGAGGTTGAAGCTTTTGGATTAAATCAGGCGGACCTCTTGTTGATCCAGGGACGGCATTATGTCGTTCAGGACCTCCCTATTCGACTGGGTTATGAAGGGAGCGGCACAGTTGTTGCTGTCGGCAAAAATGTAAAAAATTTCCGGGAAGGCGACAAGGTAACCTCCATGCCAAATGTGGATGGTCCTTATTCAAATGCCGGTACTCACGCGCTGGCGCAGGAAAGGTTTCTGACAAAACGGCCTGCTGGCTACAGCGCGCAGGAAGCAGCCCATCTCTGGATGCAGACCCTGACGGCATATTATCCGATGGCGGAGCTTTTCCCTATCAAGCCAGGGGACTGGGTGATGATTACGGCGGCTACCGGAGGATCGGGGCTCGGTGCGATACAGATGGCGAAGCTTTTGGGGGCAAGGGTCATTGCAACGACCCGATCGCCGGAAAGAAAAGGGGCTTTGCTGAAGCAAGAAGGTGCTGACCATGTGATCGAAACATATGGATCCAACCTGATTGATGAAGTGAACGACATCACCAGTGGCAAAGGGGTAAGCCTGATCTGCGATTCCATTGGCGGACCTTATGTAAACACTTATGCGTCAACTCTGGCGCCGCAGGGTATTCTCTATGTTTATGGCGTGTTATCAAACGAAGATATGTCATTGCCTGTTCTGACCCTTGCGCACCGGGGTGCGGGTCTTTATGGCTATTCGCTGATTAATGAGCTGCGCAAACCGGGTGCTCTGGAACGGGGACGGGATTTTGTGCTGGCTGCCCTGGAAGCGGGAAAGATCAAACGCCCGGTTATTGACCGTGTCTTCCCCTTTGCAGAGGCTGCAGAGGCTTACCAATATCTGATGAACGGAACAAGGGGCGGCAAGATTATCGTCTCTGTGAAATAATATTATATAATCCAGCGGTCGCCCGATAGGCCATACCTTCTGAATAAGGGGCGGGTGCCTCGTGTCAACTTCCGACTAAATCCTGCCCCCAAAACCAACAAAAAACATTCTCTTGCCTGGTAAGGTGTCTATGAAATTGGGGGAAATTCAGTTACATGGAACTGATGACACGTTTTCAGGAAAGAATAGTCAAATGGAAATCACGGTTAATTTTTTGGACAACCTTCGGCTTGAGGCCAGGTTTGATGATTTTACGATCACGACCGACCAGCCTGTTCGTTATAAGGGCGATGGAACCGCGCCAAGTCCGTTTGATTATTTTTTAGCCTCTTCCGCCCTTTGCGCCGCATATTTTATAAAGGTTTATTGTCTGTCGCGGGATATCCCGACAGATGATATTCGGGTTTCGCAAAATAATATTGTTGATCCGGAAAACAGATATAATCAAACCTTTCAAATTCAGGTCGAATTGCCGCCCGGCATTTCGGAACGTGACCGGCTGGGTATTTTAAGGTCGGCGGATCGCTGCACCGTGAAAAAAGTTATCCAGCAAACCCCTGAATTTAAAATTGAGCCTGTGGAAAACCTGGATGATGCGTCGTTGCTGCAAGGGTATGAGGGCGATGGCAATACGATGATTGTGGGCAAAGACCTGCCGCTGGAACAAACGATAGCTAATATGACGTCCGTCCTGTCGGATATCGGTATTAAAATCGAAATTGCGTCCTGGCGTAATCTTGTGCCAAATGTCTGGTCGCTTCATATCCGCGAAGCTGCCTCCCCGATGTGTTTTACCAACGGGAAAGGGGCGACGAAGGAAAGCGCCCTTTGTTCGGCTCTGGGCGAATATATTGAACGGATGAGCTGTAATTTCTTCTATAATGACTATTATTTCGGTGAAGAAATCGCGAACAGAAAATTTGTCCATTACCCCAATGAAAAATGGTTTAAAGCAGGTGCCGATGATGCTTTGCCAGAGGGGCTGATGGATGAAAGATGCCTGCAACTTTATAATCCGGATGGTGAATTAAGGGCGTCTCATTTGATTGACACAAATTCGGGGCTTGCAGAACGCGGGATTTGTGCCTTGCCCTTTACGCGCAGTTCGGATCAGAAAACGGTCTATTTCCCGTCCAACCTGCTCGAAAATCTGTTTGTCAGCAATGGTATGAGTGCCGGCAATAATTTGTATGAAGCAAAGGTGCAATGCCTGTCTGAAATATTTGAACGGGCCATCAAACGACAGATTATCGAGGAAGAGATCATTCTGCCTGATGTGCCAAAAGAAATTCTGGCAAAATACCCCCATATTCTGGCTGGCATAGAGGAGCTGGAAAATAAAGGCTTCCCCGTTTTGGTCAAGGATGCATCCCTGGGGGGCAGGTTCCCTGTCATGTGTGTGACCTTGATGAACCCGAAAACAGGCGGCGTTTTTGCGTCCTTCGGGGCGCATCCAAGTTTTGAAGTGGCGCTGGAACGTTCCCTCACTGAATTATTACAGGGACGCAGTTTCGAAGGCCTGAATGACGTCCCGCCCCCGACTTTCAATAGCCATGCGGTGTCTGAACCGCATAATTTTGTTGAACATTTTATTGATTCAACCGGCGTCATATCATGGAAGTTCTTTAGCGCGAAACATGATTATGAGTTTTGCAAATGGGATTTCAGCGGCACGACAGAGGAAGAAAATGATTGTCTGATGAACATCCTCACCGGCCTTGGCAAAGAGGTCTATGTCGCGACCTATGAAGACTTTGGCGCGACGGCGTGCAGGATATTGGTGCCTGATTATTCGGAAGTTTATCCGGTCGAGGATCTGATTTGGGATAATACCAACCAGGCCCTGATGTTCAGGGAAGATATATTAAACATCCATTCGCTGACGGATGAAGAGCTTGAAGATTTGTTGGAGCGTCTCGAACAGTCGGAACTGGATCATTATACCGTCATATCAACCCTGATCGGCATCGCATTTGATGAAAATACGGTGTGGGGCAAGCTGGATGTGGGTGAGTTGAAAATGCTGATTTACCTGGCCTTGCAACAATATGAAGAAGCGAGAGAGATCGTTGGCGACTTCCTGAATTTTAATGAGAATACAGTCGAACGTGTTTTATTTTATCAGGCACTGGGCGCAGTTCTTGATATTACAATTGATGATGACCTGGATATCGAGGACTATGTGCCAAACCTCACCAGAATGTATGGCGTGCAAGTCATCGAAAATGTGCTGGGGTCTGTGACGGGGGATGTCAGATTTCCCGGCTTGACAAAGACGAGCCTGAAACTCGAAGGACTGGATAAACATCTGAAATTGATTGAAAGCTATAAAAAACTACATAAGGTGCGGGGATTACAACAATAAACGGCATTTGGAGGCGGCCCTCTATGTACTGTTATACAGGGCTTTGCCGGCTTGACGACCTGCTTGGTGGCAGTGACACTGTTGATATTCTGGCGGGGCCTTGCATCTCTGGTTCCTGGGAGTTTACCCGCCGGTGATGAATAGTGCCGTGCCTCCAATATAGAGGACAAAAATCAAAGCGCTCTCGAAACCGATGTTGGCGATACCACGGCGTTCCCGGCGCAACATACCAAGCACCAATATAGCCGTCAAAAGAATGCTGAGCGCTGTGAGGAAGTAAGGCTTGTCCGAGACGGCGTGAAAGAGAGATCCTTCCCGGTAGGCGATATCTGAGGAGGCAATGAACAGGGTGTCGAACATGTTGCCGCCAACGATTCCACCCATGGCGAGCGTCAGAGCTCCCCGCCGAACTGCCGCAATCGTTGTTATTAGCTCGGGTATGGAGGTCGCAATGGCCGTAAAATAGGCCCCGACGAGGCTTTGCGACAGCCCGGTCTTTGCTGCGATTGCGGCACCGCTTGCGGCGGTAACATATCCGGCCACGATCAGAACTGCAGCCAGAGCGCCGAACCGTATAAAAAGCGCCATCCGGATGCGTCCTCCCCCTTTTGCTTCTTTCGGAACATCCAGTCTGGTCTCCAGCGTTTTCCTGGGGCCCCACATCGGCAGGGTGCGCGAATGCATCGCAAGACGCAAACCGTACGCGTAACCAAACAGAATTGCGAAAGTGGCGGGATGAATCCCAAAGATCGTATACTCTGGCTGAGATGCGGCAATGAAGGGCAATATCATCAAGGCGATCAATACGACCGCTTGCATCAGGTTCACGAGTGAGGCAGCTGCGTGCTCAAGGTTGGCGCGGCGATACGTGATATCGGCGATGGCCAGAAAAAAGGTCTGGGCGGCTATGCCACCGACGGCGTTGCTGAAGGCCAGTTCAGCATGTCCCTGAGCAGCGGCGGTAGTTGAGGCAACGATACCGGGAATGGACGTGCTGCCTCCCAGTAAAACACCCCCGAACAGCGCCTCGCCAATACCGGTTCGGTCCGCAAGTCGGTCCGCGACCCCTGCCATGCGCGTGCCTGCCAATCCAATGACCAGAGCCGCCAGGATAAAGGCCGCGATGGAAACCCAAAGGGGAGTGTTAGCTATAGTGATCACTTGAACTTGTCCTCTTCTGTTGGACTTATCCCGCAACTATAGCAGAGAGTTTTTGCGGGTGTTAACAAATGCCTCAGCCTAGGGGATTATGCAAAGGAGCACTGGTATATCAATGAGGTGGGCCGTCCTGGAAGATCTTCGCGTGCCACCGTTCTCTGGACCGGATCAGTCCAGGATTATATCTTGAATATGGCTCCTGTCCATGCGCTTTTGGGTAACGCCTTTGTCAGTGAGCTTCGATGTCTGTGGCTAAATCCTCTGTCTTTGAGAGGCAGAGCGCAATTATACATTTTCAGCAGATGCCGATGAAATGAATTCTTGCGAAGTCAGTTGTCAGTTTGTGGCAACTTCCGTTTAAATCCTCCAAAAAAACAATAAATGAAGAAGCCCGGTATCCGCCGGGCTTTCAAGGGTACCTGACATCCTCGCAGGCTCAGTTCAAAAATATTATACTCCAAAGGAGATAATGTATTCCGCCATATTGTGCTATAAGGCATTTTTCTAACACCCGGAGGAAGGACGCATATGAGCCGTATGTTTAAGGAACTGGCTTACGCCGCGACCCCGCTCGGGGAATTGAGCTTACGGCGGCGCCGGGAACTAACGCTGGATATCGACGTTTACGAGATCAAACTCAATGATGAGTTTCTCATGTCCAGCCTGTTCACCGAAGCGGAAAAAGAACTGGCCAGGCTGGGACTGGCAGACCTTAAGGGCGAGGCCCTGGATGTGGTGGTCGGCGGCCTCGGGCTCGGCTATACGGCTGTAGAGGCTTTGAAAAACCAAGCTGTGCAAGACCTGCTGGTGGTTGATGCTCTTGAACAGGTGATCACCTGGCATAAGGAAAAAATCCTGCCGCTTGGCGAAATCCTGAGCGAAGATCCCCGCTGCCGGTTTGTCCATGGGGATTTTTTCGAGTTGGTCAAAGGCGAGGGGCTGGATCCGGATATGCCTTTGCGGCAATTCCACGCCATTCTTCTGGATATCGATCATTCCCCCCGCTTTACCCTGCACCCCAGTCACGACAGTTTTTATACGCTGGAAGGGCTAAAACGGCTGAAAAGCTTTCTTCTTCCCGGCGGTGTTTTTGCCTTATGGTCGAATGACCCTCCTGATGAGGAATTCCGGCAGCTGCTGGAGGCTGTTTTTGCTGACGTTCAGACTCATATTGTGACCTTTGAGAACCTGCACCAGAATGGGGATTCTACAAATACAGTCTATGTGTCCCGCAAGGCCGGAACTTTACCGTGACTTGGCAGTCTGCGAGCGGCAGGTGTCCGGAACCTTAAGTTGTCGATAAATAAATGGCAGGAAGATGTCAACCGAAATGTAAAGGCCCGGTGATCCGGTGGTCTGAATCCACATGCAGGATGATATTGGCATAGGCGGGCATGGTTTCCAGCATGAAGCGGGTCAGGCGCTCGTAATGCATGATAAAACGCTTTACCGCTGCCTCATCCATCAGCCGGGTGCCTTTGGTGGGCCCGTCGGCCTCGGCAATTTTCCGGGCCAGCTTTTGTTCCTGTTTCAGGCGGAAAGACTGAACGCATTCGAAGGACTGTACCTTCAGCATGATCAGATAATCCAGCATATTGAACAGGTCCTGATAATGCGTCCGGAGCTCATCGTTGGCATAGTGACGCCAGGTGCCTTCCGGATCCTCAAAGCGTTCCAGCTCATTGACCGGGGTATTCAGGTCTTGGTCATTTTGCGGCCGGGCCCCGACACACCAGCCTTCGAGAATGACGACTTGCGCCGGACCTTCCCAGCTATCCCAATCACTTTCAGGGCGACGGTCGTCGCGGGATTTGTCAAAGCGGGGAATGCTGGTGATTTCGCCTTCCCGGGCCTGTGCCAAATTGTTTATGGTGCGGATCCCAAGATCAATATCGTGGGTGCCGGGCACGCCCCGGGTGACAAGCAGGGGGTGGACCTGCCGGGACAGGGCTTCCCGTTCGGTCCTGGTCAGGTATAGGTCGTCAATGGAGAGGACGGCGGTGCTCAGATCGTAGCTGTGTTCAAGAAGCAGTTTCAGGAAGGCCGCCATTGTCGACTTGCCGCTACCCTGGGCGCCGTTGAGGCCAATGACCAGTGACCGGTCCAGATCTTTATGGAGTTCAGCTATTCTCAGCGCGACAGGCCTGTAATAGCGATCCACCGTCTCCCCAAAGTCTGGCGGCAATTGTTCCGCCTCGATCAGGTGTTGGATACTGGCGTCTGGAATTTTCCTCATCCTGCCGTCCCCTTTCCGAACAGGACGCGCAGTTCTTCTTTTGCCTGTTCCAGGATTTTCTTTTGGTCTTCATCCAGGTTTTTACCGGCACGGTTGATATAAAAATTCAGCATGGACATGGCCGATTGAAAAGGGGTTCCCTTGCGTCTGCTGCTTTCCTCGGCCGAGTGTTTGAGAGAAGCGGCAATTTTTTTTGGGTCATGCCAGGTAAACACGCCCTCCTCCAGGTCAAGGGCATGGCTTTCTTCCGTCACTTTTCCGGACCATTTCTTTTTCTCGGAGCCGGTCGTCATATGTTAATCCCTCTGGGGTTAGACCATTTTCCGGGGATCGACCCAGTCATCAAATTGTTCTTCGGTGACAACTCCCAGTTCAAGGGCGGCCTGTTTCAGGCTTTTATTTTCCGCATGGGCTTTCTTGGCGACCTTGGCGGCATTGTCATAGCCGATGTGCGGATTAAGTGCCGTGACAAGCATCAGGGACCGGTCCAGAAGTTCGGAAATGCGTTCCCGGTCGGGCGTGATGCCGGTGACGCAATTGTCAGTAAAGCTCCGGCAGGCATCGGACATCAGGCGGATGGACTGCAGCAGGTTATAGATCATGACCGGTTTAAAGGCATTGAGTTCAAAATGTCCGTTCGAACCGGCGACGGTGATCGTGACATGGTTGCCCATCACCTGGGCGCAGACCTGGGTCAGGGCTTCACACTGGGTCGGGTTGACCTTGCCCGGCATGATGGAGGAGCCGGGCTCGTTGGTCGGCAGGATCAGTTCCCCGATACCGGACCGGGGACCGGAGGCCAGGAAACGGATGTCATTGGCAATTTTCATGCAGCCGGTGGCGATGACATTCAGGACGCCGGAGGTTTCTACCAGGGCGTCATGGGCGGCAATGGCCTCGAACTTGTTTTTGGCACTGGTGAAGGGCAGGCCGGTGTCCTGCACGAGTTTTTCGACAAACAGTCCGGCAAAGCGCGGATCGGCATTCAGCCCGGTGCCGACGGCGGTGCCGCCCTGGGCCAGTTCCATCAGCCGTGGCAGGGCATCCTGCAGACGGGCAATTCCAAGTTCCACCTGGCGGGCATAGCCGGAAAATTCCTGCCCGAGCGTGACCGGTGTGGCGTCCTGGGTATGGGTGCGGCCGGTTTTGACGATATCGGCGAATTCTTCGGCCTTTGATCCCAGAGCTTCCCAAAGGTGCTGAAGGGCAGGCATCAGCCGGTGTTGGATTTCTTCTGTCGCGGCAATGGACATGGCTGTGGGGAAGCTGTCGTTGGAGCTTTGGCCCAGATTGACATGGTCGTTGGGATGAACCGGGTCCTTGCCGCCGATCCTTCCTGTCAGGATTTCGTTGGCCCGGCCGGCAATGACCTCGTTGGCATTCATATGGGTCTGGGTGCCGGAGCCGGTCTGCCAGACGACCAGCGGGAAATGATCCATGAGGGTGCCGTTGATGATTTCATCTGCGGCCCGGACGATGGCGGTGCCCAGGTCCTGATCCAGCAGGCCCAGCTCCATATTGCTGAGGGCTGCGGCTTTTTTCTGCAGACCAAGCGCCCGGATCAGCGGGGCGGGCATGCGCTCTTCACCAATTTTGAAGTTTCGCAAGGATCTTTCAGTCTGTGCCCCCCAATAACGGTCTTCGGGGACGTCGATCTCGCCGATGCTGTCTGTTTCCCTGCGGGACATGTTTCGCTCCTGTGGTTGGCGGGCTGCCGGACAAAAAAATGAATTCAGAATGATAGGCCATTGCGGGCAATTCAAAAAGCATATTTCTCTTTTTCGCTGAAGCGACTGCCACCCTTTCTTCTCCTCCGGATAAATGCGGTTTTTCAGTATCGTATTAATTCTTTTGAGTTGAAAATTTTCCGGAAACAGGCCCACAGAATGTTATTTTATATAGCTGATTTTCTGCTTCCCTGTTACTCTGGCAGCGTGAAATAAGATGCAGGGAGTTAAGCATGCGGCATTCAACACCGGTCTCAACGGTTCGGGAAGAAACCTTCAAATTTTTTCGTGAAATGGGTGTTGACCGTATTTTCGGTAACCCGGGCTCGACGGAGCTTCCGATGTTCCGTGATTTTCCCGATGATTTTGACTATGTGCTCGGCCTGCAGGAAAGTGTGGTGCTGGGAATGGCCGACGGTTATGCCCAGGCAACACGACGTCCGGCGGTGGTCAATCTTCATTCTGCGGCCGGGGTCGGCCATGCCCTCGGCAACCTGTTTACTGCCTGGAAGAACCAGACGCCCATGGTGGTGATTGCCGGTCAGCAGGCGCGTTCCATCCTGCCGTATGAGCCGTTTCTTTTTGCCGACCAGGCGGCGGAGTTTCCCAAACCCTATGTGAAATGGAGCAGCGAGCCGGCCCGGGCCGAGGATGTGCCCCTGGCCATTGCCCGGGCCTTCTATACCTCCCTGCAGCCGCCCTTCGGCCCTACCTTTATCTCGGTGCCGGTGGATGACTGGGATGTGCCCTGTGATCCATTGGAGGTTCGTCAGGTCAGCCGGTCTCTGGGGGGCGATGAGGAAATGCTGAACCAGGTGACGGAGGCGCTGGCCGCCTGTAAAAAACCGGTCTTTATCGTCGGGGCGGAAGTGGCCCGGGACGATGCCTGGGAGGAGGTTATCGCCCTGGCGGAACGGCATCAGGCGGCGGTCTGGGCAAGTCCCATGTCAGCCCGCAACAGCTTTCCCGAGGATCACGACCTGTTCGCCGGTTTCCTGCCGGCCATGCGTGAAGAAATCGTCAAACGCCTTGATGGTCACGATGTGATTGTGGTTCTGGGGGCGCCGGTTTTTCCCTATCATGTGGAGGGGCATGGGCCCCATATACCCGAAGGGTCTGCACTTTATCATCTGACGGCAAATCCGGGACATGCCGCCCTGTCACCGGTCGGTATGTCTATCCAGACCAGCCTTAAGGCCGGTATTGCAACCCTGTTGCAGGGGCCGCAGCCAAATGCCGCGCGAACTGCGCCGCCAATGCGTCAGAAGCCCGCCAGAGAAAGCGGCAAACGCCTGACCGATATCTTTTTGTTCCAGTCCCTTGCCGACCTGAGGCCTGCCGGCAGCATCATAGTGGAAGAAGCACCCTCCAGCCGCCCGGTCATGCAGGCCAACATGCCGATCCTGGACAGGGACGGTTTTTATACCTGCGCCAGTGGCGGGCTCGGCCATGGACTGCCGGCGTCGGTCGGTGTGGCGCTTGGCCGGCCGGGAGAGAAAGTCATCTGCATCCTTGGTGACGGCTCCAGCATGTATGCCATTCAGGGCCTGTGGTCGGCGGCACAGCAGGGCCTGCCTATAAGCTTTGTCATTGTCAATAACGGCAGCTATCAGGCGCTGGAAAATTTCGGCCCGCAGTTCGGCCTGCAGAAGCTTGTGGGCACGCAACTGCCGGGCATTGATTTTTGTGCGCTGGCCGTGGGGCAGGGGGTTAGTGCTGCCCGGGTCGACAAACCGGAAAATCTTAAACAAGCTCTGCTTAACTCTTTCAATGCAACGGGGCCTACTCTGGTTGATGTCATGGTCGAGGAATGATGCGCCTGATCTGATGGGCGCCGCTTCCACCAATCTGCCTCAGGTGTTTTAATGCACCATGGTACCCTGCGCTATGGCGATTATGCCATGAAAATCCTTCTCGATGCTGTTCTGGAGACGGGATGTAAAAAGTCGGATCTCGAGATCAAGGTTTTCGGAGGAGGAAACGTCATCAAGAGCCTGTCAGCCGTTGGCAGCGAGAATGCCTGTTTTGTGCTTGAATTCCTTGAGAAGGAAGGATTGAAGGTGGAGGCCTGTGATCTGGGTGGCCCCTATCCGCGTCGCGTTCACTACTTCCCGGCGACAGGCAAGGTCGAACGGCTGCTGTTGCGTCGTTCTGCCGATGCGCAATATCTGGATGAAGAGGAAAAACTGCTCCGCAGTTGCATGGAGAGAGGCGTCAAGCCGGCCGGTCCTGGAAGAGGGGGGAAGCGGTAATGGCTAACAGATCCAAAAGTGTCCTGATCGTTGATGATTTCGCCCTGATGCGGCAGCTTCTGGCCAGCATAATCGACAAGGCGCCGGATCTGAAAGTGGTCGGTACCGCACCCGATCCTCTGATTGCCCGCAAAATGATCAAGGAACTCAATCCGGATGTGGTGACCCTTGATATTGAAATGCCGAAAATGGACGGCATCACCTTCCTCTCCAAGATAACGACCGTTCCCTGCCCAACCTGATCCGTTATCTGGATGAGACACTGAATGACGGGATATCAAAAGTTCAGAACCTTTGTAAACAGGCCCTGATTATGGTCACCGACCTGGAGACGGTGATCGAGCATGTCACAGAGACAGAGGAACTGGTGCTTAAAATCGAGGATATCAACAAAAAGACCAATCTGCTGGCGTTGAATGCCAAGATCGAGTCCGCCCGGCCCGGGGAAGCGGGCCGGGGTTTTTCCGTCGTGTCAGATGAAATGCGGGATCTCTCCAATATGGTGAATTCGGTGGCGGGAAAAATCCAGGGCAAAATGGGAGAGGTGTCCAGGGGTATCCGGGCCGGCTTTGACACCCTGAAGGATATTGCAAATACCGCTATCAATCCCAATATTGCCGCCAAGGACCAGATTGGTGAAATGATGAGTAACCTGATGGAGTATAATACTGAATTCAATGGTAAACTCCAGGAATCCTCCAAGCTTTCCGAAAAAATTGCCGGGGATATTCCGGCCTGACGACGGGTCTGCAGTATCAGGATCGCTCGAGCCAGTATATGCAGACAATCAGCACGACCCTGAGACTTGTGGATGACTTTCTGGCGGAAATGCAGGCTGCTTGTAAGAATGGCGCAGTTATGGCGAGATGTCGATGGAGGACCGGGAAGTTCAGGACTGGATTAACCGGCTTGGGGAAAACTTCCCCCTGCAGGAAGTCAGGGACAGGTTTCTCGAGGAGCTTGGCCTGAAAAAAACGGTTTCTGTTTCAGAATCTGACGGTGGTTCCGCCGGTAACCCGGCCGATGAGGATGATGGTATTGAAATGTTCTAGACTGGCGAAGGTGCCTCATTCCGGGGTGCAGTTGCATTTTGAAATATCTTCCTGCTGACAGGCCTTATAGGTCTTCAGAAGCCCCTCAAGATAATGCTGGTAACGGCCGAGTTTTTTTCCCATGAGTACTTCAAGGGCCTGTTCCGAATGGCTGATGGCTTTCTCAAGACGGGATGGATCTTTCCGCAGGACCGCCAGATTGCAATTCAGTTCCCCCAAATTAATTTCCACTTCCGCCCAGTTGGCCGGGAAACGGTCGCGGGTATAGACGGTTTGAGCCTTGAGAAATTCATCTATTGCGCTGGCAAGCCGGGCGGGATCTTCTTCAAGCTGCGACAGAATGGCGAGGCTGACGGCAAGATTGTTCTGGACCATGGCCCAGGTCAGACCGGTTTTCTCCGGGTCAAGCCAGCGCAGGGCTTCCCGGCAGTGCTCGCCGGCCAGATGGACGAGCGGGATGCCTTCCCTGCCCTTGTTATATCCCTTGCGGTACAGGGACAGGCACATATTCTGCTGGGTCAGGGCCCAGTCCACTGGCTGGAACTCGGGATTAAGAACGGTGAGGGCGTCGCGCATGGACTCCAGTCCCCGGTCGAAATTATATTCAGCTTCGTCACCCTCGGTCAGTTCACCGAGCCGCATATAAACCACACCCATATTGCGTTTTTGCAGGGCCCAGAGTTGAGGCATGGCCTTTTGATTCAGAACCTCGGCAGCTTCTGTCATGGCGTGTTCGGCCAGACGCAGGAAGTCGCGACTTTTTTCCGGGCTGTCTGCATAAAGATGCTGGCGGATCAGGGTGCTGGCCAGATTGATCTTGAGGCTGGCCCAGTCCCGGGGAAACTGTTTCCGGTCCCGGACGCTGAGCGCGTCCCGGCAGCTTTTCTCTGCTTCCCGGTATTGTGTGAGGTCCGCATCATAGTCTCCGAGCAGGCGCTGTTTATAGCAAAGCTGTCCGTTGATCAGGGCCCAGAGCTGTGGGTCCGTTTGTGGGTCTATTGTGCGTTTGACATTGCGGTCACCGAGTATTGAAGCCCGAAGCCATTCCATGGACGTCTGATAGGACTGGACAGCTTCCTGCCGCAGATGTTTGAGGTCTTCTCCCGCAGGTGTCATCAGTTCAAGGGCAATTTTCTTGATGTCCGGCATGGTGTCGCCCGGCCGGGTCGGGTCCAGCGGGATTGCCAACTGGGCCTCGGAGAGCTGCGTAGGTCTGCCGCCGATATCCAGGGAAACCGGACTTATTCCTTCATTCGGAGAGATAAAGCGGACCTGCAGCCGTTCCCCGTCATTTTGTCCCCAGATCAGGATGTGGGCGCCGGTGCCGGTCAGCTTTTTCCGGCCGTCCTCCCTGATTTTTTCAAGACGGGCGCTGATGTCACCCGGGCCGGACAGAGACGGTCGGTCACAGGTTTGAAGGATGCTGACATAACGATTGAGTTTCGGATCATTGAGGAATTCTGAGGTCAGCGCTTCCTGAGCCCGGTTTTTTGGGTCGTTGGCAAAGCGTGCGATGACAACGCCAAGCTGTCCGGATGACGTCCTCAGGGGATTGAAGAACTCGTTTGTCCGGCAGACCAGATCGTTGTTTGTGGAAAGATTTCGTACAGCCAAGACGGCAATGACGATAACAGTAAACATCAGTAGCGTCGGCCACAGGGCAACGGGACGGAACCATGCCGGAGCTGTTTCCCGGGGGACAGGAGGCGGAGGTATCCGCTCCAGTGGTGGTGTTAAGTCGGGTTCCTCCGAAAGATAGAGGCTGCGGGCTTCCACGCCGAGTGCACGGGCAATTCGTTCCAGGGTCTGCGGATCGACCGGCAATTCACGAAAGACCTTGCTGACCAGATCCTTGGGAGCGGCCTCCAGGTCCTCCAGATCGGCTATGCGATTGGCGAGGGCGACCTGGGTTTTCTTTTCCAGGTCACTTTCGGCGAGGGCCTTTTCAAGTTTGATCCGCGATGCCCGGACGCCGCGGTTGCGTGTCCGGCTGTTCTGATCACCGATTCCGTTATTCTCCATCTTGCCCGACTCCCCGAATGTGGCGTTTCTGAAGAGTTGCCTTTCGACAGTCTATCGATAGCCGTGATCGAGTTCAAGCCGCTTAAAAAAATGTCATAAGGTCCGATAAGGACCGATAACGCCCTATTCCGTTCGATGTGCTTTACGCCAGACTAATTTATATTTTTCAGATGGTTACGGAGTACTTCAAGGACTCTCTGGCCGGTGCGGGCCTGAAATGAAATAACGGGAGAAAGATGTCATGGCGCTTTTAAAAGAGGTGATGGTAAACGGACGTATCTATGAAATTTACTATTTTACCGGTGCGGTTGTTGATGAAAAACAATGGTCTGAAACGGAAGTTTCGGGCAGTGGCGGCGGCGGTTATTCGGTTGGTAACCAGACAACACCCACCTATGTGGATGTGCGATCAAAAACCACCCGGCATAACCAGTTCATACTGCAGGGACAGGACGGACATGAGCAGTCCTTTTCTTTTGAAGACTGGGGGATCAGTTGCCGTAAAGGCAGCATCCTGACGGTCATGTGGGCCATTCCGAAAGGGCAGAAAAAAGGTCCCTATATTGCGGTTTATAATCATCAGATGAAGGAATATTTCTGGGGTGACGATTTCGCGGCCATGTTTTTCCCGGGCCGGGTCACGTTGCCCTTGCTGGGAAATATATCCTGGTGGCCGGTCGCGGCTTTTTTCACCACGCCATTTGTCTGGTCGCTGCTGTTGTGGTCGGAAGGGATGGGCTTTGCCGTCGGCCTGCTGGTGGCGCCTTTTTTCAGCTTTTTTGGTGTCAGAATGCTTGTCAAATCTATGGCCCGAAAAAAGGTCGAAGCCTATCTGACCGGAGACCCGGACCAACTCGGCGACAGGCTGTCAACAACGAAGAGCGAGGCCACCCCGATAGAGGCCTGATTTTTCAAATTTACAAGTAAGGAGATCATCATGAAACGGAAACTAGTCCTGGGATCAATCAGCGCAGCTTTATTGCTTTTGACGGCTCAGCCTCAGGCGCAGGCTGGGATATTTGATAAACTGAAGAAAAAAGCCGGGGAAATTGTCAAGGACGAGGCGCAGGAGGCGGCGAAAGACGCCGTGGGCCTTGGGGAGGAAAAACAAACCTCTCCTTCTTCCTCTTCATCAAAATCGGCCTCTGCGGGGTCTTCTGCCAAATCAGAGGTGAAAGTTTCGGGCGGTGACCAGCCGACCACAGCCGTTAAGATGGCGCGGGCGGTCCTCAGCATCGCGCCGGATATTCTGGAGACCCGGCCGGATCATCAATTGAAGCAATTTGTGCTGGTTTTTTATCCCGAGGAAAACAGCAAGCTTTCCAGCGAGTTTTACTGGCGCAAGAATAAGGTGGATTTCACGAAGAAGATGTTGAAAGAGTCCGAGGGCGCTCCGACGACGTTCGAAGTGGCCCCCTGGATGGATAACAGGTCGTTTCCCGAGGGCGCCCTTAATAACTACCCCAATGATCTGATGCTTCAGGTGGGCAGGTACGATTTCGATAAAGGGGCGTGGCCGGTTTATGTCCCGGCAGGGGATAAATGGATTATTCCCTGGGTCAGTCGCTATCGCGAACCAGTCGGGTATCAGGTCCCCGCAGTAAAAGAAGCAAAAACATACTGGATACCGATGTCCGCCGAGAAAGCAGAAAAACTGGATCAGACTTTTTTCGGATCCTACAAGCTCTACGCCCAATACCGGTTTACGGTGGCAGGAGTGGCCGGCGTTCATCCGGAGGAGCACCCGGACTATGAACAGAACAAGAAATATATGAAGGGCAAATACAAGGACCAGGTTCTGGACAAGCTGGTTCCCTTCGGGCAGATTTCCATCGAGGGAAATAAACTCGATCTCTATGTGAAGGCAGTCAAAGGTATTCCCAAATCAAAAGATGATTTTCAGTTCGTCACGAGTCTCGAACTGAAGCCTTAACAACGTTTCCGACGCAGATCAGTTAACAGGGCTGGCGGCGGTTTTCATTTGTCCCCGTCGGGCAAATTGGGTAAGACTTGCAGCCAGCTTTCTTATTCATATCCGCAGCGGAGGACATATCGGCCATGCCAGCAAACCAGATTTCAGGGAACAGGGCATGAGTTCGCGGCAAATGTTATTGCTGGTCCCGGGCCTGATAGTCGGGTTGCTACTGTGTGCTTTTGTCAGCCTTCTGATCGGGCCGGTGGATTTGTCGGTTTCGCAAATTCTGTCTGGGCTGGTTGGTCGCGGAGAAGAGAATATCACCATCATTGTCCAGGAACTTAGATTGCCGCGGGTCGCCATTGGCATTCTGGCCGGGGCAACCCTGGGCGTATCCGGCGCGGCCCTGCAGGGACTGTTGCGCAACCCGCTGGCCGATCCCGGTGTGATCGGTGTGTCTGCCTCTGCCGGTTTGGGGGCGGTGATTGCCATCTCCTTCGGCCTGGTCACGGTCTTTCCGCTGGCGGTGCAACTTCTGGCCATGGCCGGCGGCCTTGGTGCAACGGTAATCCTGCTTTATCTGGCCGCCCGGGACGCCAGCATCCTGACCCTGATCTTGGCCGGTATCGGCATCAGTTCGCTGGCCGCGGCAATCATGGCGCTGGTGATGAATTTTGCTCCCAACCCGCTGGCCCTGCAGGATATGGTCATGTGGCTGATGGGGTCGCTGGAAAACCGCACGTCCCAGGACCTTTTGCTGTCGGCTCCCTTTGTTGTTATGGGCTGGCTTTTGATGGCCGGGACCGGGCGGGGGCTGGATGCGACCAGTCTTGGCGAGGAAACCGCTGCTACCCTTGGCATTAATATGAAGCTGCTCAGACTGCGCATTATACTGGGCTCGGCCCTCAGTGTTGGCGCCGTGGTGGCAGTTTGCGGCACAGTCGGCTTTGTCGGGCTGGTCATGCCTCACTTCCTCCGCCCTCTTGTCGGCTATGCGCCTGGTCGCCTGCTTCTGCCCAGCGCCCTTGGCGGGGCCATATTACTACTGCTGGCGGATATGATTACCCGGGTGCCGTTCGGTAATCAGCAACTGCAGCTCGGCGTGGTGACCTCGCTGATCGGGGCGCCTTTGTTCCTGCATATTATCCATAAAACGCGGGAGATCATGCGATGAGCAATGAGTTTCCGCCAGAGCAGCGGCTTGAGGTCGGCAATCTGGATGTCAGCTACGGCGACAACAGGATCCTGCAGGATGTCTCTTTCCAGCTTCCACGCGGTCGAATGATCGGCCTGATCGGGCCCAACGGGGCCGGTAAAAGTACCTTGCTCAAATCCGTTCTGGGTCTGGTGTCCCGAACCGGTGGGACTGTCAGTCTGGATGGCGGAATGCTGGAGGATATATCCTTAAGCGAACGGGCGAAAATAATGGCCTATGCGGCCCAGGGGGCGCCAGTCCACTGGCCGCTGACGGTGGAAAAAATGGTGACGCTCGGTCGGCTGCCCCATCTCGGTCCGTGGCAAAAGATCGGAGAGCAGGACCATGCCGCCGTTGAAATGGCCCTGAAGATGACCGATAGTTATCATCTGAGGGAGCGCGTTGTCACCACTTTATCCGGCGGGGAACGGGCTTGTGCCATGCTGGCCCGGACCATTGTCACCGATGCCCCCTATCTGCTGGTGGATGAACCGGTGGCCTCCCTCGATCCCTCCCACCAGATACAGGTCATGGGGATCCTGAAAAAACTGGCCGCACAGGGGCACGGCGTACTGATCGTGTTGCATGACCTGACTCTGGCCCGGCGTTATTGCGATGAACTGGTTCTTCTGAACCGGGGACGTGTCCTGGCGCGGGGCGGTCCGGATGAAGTGCTCACCGATGACAATCTGTCAGAGGCCTACGGCATCAGGGCGGTTCGCTGGCAGGCAGAGGGGGAGGAATTCATCGTCCCCTGGAAGAAAATCTGACACTTAGCGTTCCAGCAGGAACTTCTCCATCGGCAGGCGCTCCTGCCATCCTTCCCTGACAAGTTCCGGGGTATCGGTCTGTTCCTCCGGATAACCGATGCAGAGATGACCGATGAAGACCCAGGAGGCGTCCACCTCCAGAAGCTCTGCCATCCTGTCCGGCGGCAGGATGCTGACCCAGCCGAGACCGACATCGTAACTGCGCAGCATCAGCCACAGGATTTGCACGGCGGAAACCACCGAATACATTTTCGCCTCGGGCATGGTGCGGGAGCCTAATCCTTTGCCGACAGCGGTTTCCACATTGGCAAAAACGCTGATCTGTACCGGGGCTTCCCTGAGACCGGCCAGTTTCAGCCGGGCATAGAGGGCGGCGTCTTCTCCGTCAAACTCGGCCAGGGCTTTCTCATTTTCCACTTCGAAAGCACGGATCAGGTCTTCCTTCTTTGCGGGGCTTTGAACCCGCACGAACCGCCAGGGCTGGGAATTTCCCACAGAAGGCCCGCGACAGGCCATTTCCAGGCAGTCGGTAAGGATCTCCTCTTTCACTGGGTCTGTCCGGAAACGCCGGACATCCCTGCGCCAGATCAGCAGATCGTGCAATTCTTTCCTGAAGGTGTCGTTAAATACCGGTTTTTTCATCCAGGTTGTCCGCTGTCGTGAGAATAAAGGATAACTGATCCGGTCCGGTCGTGAAAGCGTACATGTTGCAGGTGATGAAAAAGATGCTCTCTGGCCTTGTTCACCGAACTTTGTCTTGACGGTATATTTGTTTTTATTACAAACTAATAAAAAACGGGAGCATAAAATGAAAGCATATGAAATAGAGGCTGGCAGCACCAGCCTGGACGGGCTTAAACTTGTAGACCGGGAGAAGCCGGTGGCAGGTCCCGGCCAGGTCCTTGTCAGGGTCAAGGCAACATCGCTGAACTATCGTGATCAGGCCGTGGTCACGGGTAAATATTTTATCGGCCCAGTGCAGAACGCGACCATCCCCCTGTCCGACGGGGCGGGAGAAGTTGTGGAGATCGGTGACGGAGTCAGCCGCTTCAAGGCAGGTGACCGGGTTGCCGGGACATTTTTTCAGGGCTGGATCAATGGCCAGCCGCCGGCCGCGACGCCAGGTATTGCCCTTGGCGGCCCGCTTGACGGCATGCTTGCCGAATATGTTGTCCTGCCCGAGGACGGACTGGTGACTATTCCGGACAATCTGTCTTTTGAAGAGGCGGCGACATTGCCCTGTGCGGGGGTGACCACCTGGAACGCCCTGATGGAAGGCCGGACCCTTAAACCCGGCGATACGGTTCTGTGTCTTGGCACTGGCGGCGTGTCCATGTTTGCCCTGCAGTTCGGCCGCATGGCCGGGGCCCGGGTGATCATAACCTCGTCAAGCGATGAGAAGCTGGAACGGGCGAAGGCCATGGGCGCCGATGGCGTGATCAACTATAAAAATACGCCTGACTGGGCCCAGGAGGTGATGAAACTTACCGATGGCAAAGGCGTTGACCAGATTGTCGAGGTCGGCGGCGCCGGCACCCTGCCGCTGTCCTATCAGTCGGTGGGCTATGGCGGGGAAATTGCCCTGATCGGAGTGCTTGCCGCCGCGGACGGCGATCTCAGCCCGCATGGTCTGATGTTCAAGGCAGCCATGCTGCGCGGCATATTTGTCGGGCACCGGGACATGTTCGAAAATATGAACAAGGCCATTGCCATTAACGGTGTCAAGCCGGTGATCGGGGCTACGTTCGATTTCGATCAGGCGCATGATGCCTTCAAACATCAGATGACCAGCAGCCATTTCGGTAAAATTGTTATCACAGTATAAAAAAAGGGCATGCCGGGGTTTCAGCATGCCCTTTATTCCTGAGAACTAAGGCCCTAGCGGAAAAGGGTATCTACAAAGTCCGCGCCAATTCCGACCTTGTCATAATGTTCCTTGGCCATGGCGATATAGTCATGGACGTCGAAATGGCCAATGGATTCGCCGTTTTCATCGAGCCAGATCAACGGACCGGTGACGACAAAAAAGACCTGCATGGGATCTTCATGCTCATAAGCCACCAGGGTATGACCCTCGCCAGGCGTTTCATAAACGAAGTCGCCGGCGGTGGCCGTCCAGTCATGTTCCAGATAACCCCACTTGCCGCTGACGGTATAGGCAAAGATCTGGTGCGGATGGTAATGACGGTTCACCAGTCCGGCCTCTTTGGCCATCAGGATGTCGGCCCACATGTTGCGGGATGGGGAAATCCACAGCGGTCGGGAAGACACCGTTTCGGAAATGGGCACCCAGTATCTTTCATCACCGGAGGTGGTGTTGGGGTAATAGGTTTCAGGCGCGGCATCGGGTTTGAATACGGATTCGATTGGTTTGATGTCGCGCCAGAATTCGGTTTTTGGTGTTTCAGGCATGTTTTGCTCCTCTATATTTTAAAATTATCCAACGTTGCGGTCAGAATCCCCCCAGAATTTCTGGCGAATGGTCTTTTTGTCCATTTTATTGTTGGCGGTTTTCGGCAGCTCGGACCAGAACTCCACTTTTTTGGGGGCCTTCACTCCACCGAGACGAGTTTTGCAGTGGGCAATGACGTCTTCCTCGGAGATGCTGGCGCCTTCCGCCAGAACACAGATGGCGGTGACCGCCTCGCCCCATTTTTCATGGGGAATGCCGATGACGCCACATTCCAGAATTTGCGGAAGCTCCATGACGCAGGCTTCCACTTCGGCGGAATAGACATTGAAGCCGCCGGTGACAATCATGTCTTTCTTGCGGTCGACAATAAAGAAATATCCTTCCTCGTCCCGATAGGCTACATCGCCGGTATGGTGCCAGCCGAAGGCTCTGACTTCTTTGGTTTCTTCCGGTTTTTCAAAATAGCTGTGGCTGACCAGTGGCCCGCGGGACACGATTTCCCCACGCTCGCCAGGCGGCAGAAGGTTGCCGTCATCATCCATAATGCCGACCCGGACATGGGGCGTGGCGCGTCCGCAACTAGCCAGCCGTTCCGGATGGTCGCCGGCCGCTGCTTTCGCTACAGTAGCCGGATCGAGCCATGTGGTGATCATGGGAGATTCCACCTGGCCATAACACTGGCACATACAGGGGCCGAAAATTTCCACGGCTTGACGCAGTTTTTCCGGGGCCACAGGAGATCCCACCAGCAGGAAAATCTTTAGTGAGCTGAGGTCGTATTTTTTCAGATCCGGGTGATCCATAAGGATGTAAAGTGCGGTCGGCGGCAGATAAATATGGGTGACCTTGTATTTTTCGATGGCTTCAAGCACCTTGCCCGCATCAAAGCCCGGCAGGATCACCTGGGTGGCGCCGATGGAAAGGGTGGCGACGGTGACCGGACCGGCAGCATGGGTCAGCGGGGCGGTCACCAGGCAGACGGGTTCGACGTCGGGGGCATCCCAACAGCCGGCGGCGGTGGACAACATGGTGCCCCAGCCCAGGTTCGTCACATTGACGCCCTTGGACGGACCGGTGGTGCCGCCGGTGGCAAAAATGCCCACAATCTCATCAAGCTTGCCGAAGGCGTCACACTCTTCCTGCCAGTTGCTTTTTTCACCGCGTTTGAGGAAGTCTTCCAGGGACGGGTGATCCCCGTTGGGCTTGTCCAGGCAGACAGCAGTGGTGAAGCTGGGCACTTCGGCCAGAAGCTGTTCTACTTCCCGGGTCATGCTGGAATGATAGAAAATGCGCTCACATTTTACATAGTTCAGATACTGGATGTTGGAATCGATGGAATTTCGCGCATTGACCGGAATCCATTTTGCCCCAAAACGCCACAATCCCAGAAGAGCAACAAGCACGCCCCAATGGTTGGGGGCATACAGCGCTACAGTGGACTGATGGGCCGCGCCGTCGGCATCCATGGCTTTGGCAAACCGGTAGGTTTCTTCCTGAAGCTCCTTGAAGGTAAGGCGTTTGTCGCCCTCTATCAGGGCCAGGCGGTCTCCTGCCAGATCGGCACCTTTGTCAAAAAAGTCAATTGATCGCATGGTCTCTCACTCTTGTTTTATTGAAATATCATGGTGTTTTGGTTTTCGGGTTCCCGGCTTTTGCCTCCTGGGGATGGCTGATAAGCTCTGGACGCCGGTGTAAGGTCAAACTCAATATCACTGTCATGGTGCAGGCAATGGACGCTGCAATGCCCACGCCGATGCCCAGTGAGCTGGGAGTGCCGTCAAATGTATAGGCGGAGGTGACGGATCCCAGACTCCCGAAAAAGCTTTGAACACTTCCCAGAAAGGCGGCAGCCAATCCACCGACAGCGCCGAAAGCGTGCAGGGTCAATCCGCCCGCGGCCGGTACAATCATACCGAATCCGAACATAAACATCCATTGGCCCAGCAATATGGACCACAAGGGCCCGGTCGTCAGGATTGTCATGAAGATCAGAAGCCCGCCGCCGAGGGCGGTAAAGGTTCCCCCCATCTGCATCACGAAAGACAGGGAAATAAATTTAAGCAGGCGATTGCAGAGCAGAGAGCCGCAAAACTGCATCAGAGCCCCGATCGTGAAGAAAAGGGCGAAATATTTTACCGGAACCTCGTAATAGCCGGTCAGAATCAGGGAAGAGGAGGAGATCCAGGCCATTAGTCCGATGTACATCCCGGCCTGAATGGCAAAACAGGGGCCGCTGATGGGGTGGCGGATCATTTCCATGGCGGTCCTGAAGATGGCGCCAAAAGAGGATCTTTTCCGTTTTTCGACGGGCAGGCTTTCTTCAAGGCAGAAAAGAGCAAAAAAGAAGGAGAACAGGCTGACCAGCCCGGGAATCCAGAAAATACTACGCCAGCCGGCGACAAAAAGCAGGACCGTTCCGAGGGCTGGCGCCAGCATGGGGGAAAGGAAAAAGACGGTGGTCATAGCGGCCATTTTGCGGGCGAGAAGGGTACCGGTAAAATAATCGCGTATCATGGCCCGGGTCACGGTTACCGTCGCGGCAGCGCTGAGGCCAAGGGCAAGACGCCAGAAAATAAGTTCATTCCCGCTTTCGGCAAAGGAGCAAAAGAAAGTGGAGCAGACGTAGCCGCCGGTACCTATCAGGATTATCGGCCGGCGACCGATCCAGTCGGAAAGCCAGCCCCAGCCGATCTGGCCTGCGGCAAAACCAGCCATAAAAAAGCCAACCGTCAGCTGTGCCTCTGAGGCAGGGATGCCCAGATCCTGCATCATTTCCGGCATGGCCGGGATCAGGGCGTCAACAGCGAGGGCAGCTTGTGCCATAAGTGCACCCAGCAAGATGATGAAACTGCTGCCCTGGGGGTCAAATAATCGAGAAGACGACATTCCTGTTTCCCTGTCTGTTCATGATCCCCCGGATGACGAGCGACGGCCTGTTCCGGTGAAGTTCCCTGTTGTTCGTTTTGAACTTTTATGCTCCCGGGTGACGTGAAATGCGCTACCGTAGGCGAAGGAAAAGTTGCCGCAACGGAAGTATGACCCGAGAATCTCATTGATCAGTTCCACAGTAACACTTGACAGCCCATAGGGAAGTTCAGGTATAGTTAGTTATGCTTATTATACGTCATACGTCATACGTCATACTATAAATAAAAATGGCCTGTTACAACATATTACACAACATCAGGCCAGATTAAACACCGCGCTATTCACTGTCGTCATTTGAACACGAGAGAAGAATTACAAGCAACGACCTGAAGCCGGTATAGGGAGTTAACAGTCTTGGGAGAGATTTGTGATGCATCACTATTCCACAGATTCAGTCACGGCCTTTAATAAGCTGCTGTACTGGAACGACGCAGTATGCTCAACCTTTACGGAACTTGAGGCCGTCGCCTATCAGCCGAAGGAATTCAGGGCGTCCATGGATACGATTTTATTGGGTGACCTTCCGCTGGCCAATCCCCGCTCGGCACCGGCCCAGGTGAGCCGCACTCCAAAGCATGTCTCCAAGGCAAGGGACCATCTTTTTTTCCTGCATCTGCAGCTTGAGGGTAAGGTGGAAAGCCAACAGCATGGACATATAGCGGAGCTTGAGGAAGGGGATATGGTCCTGTGCGACAGTGCCTCACCCTACACCTTCGGTTTTGCGAGACAAAGCAGCACACTTGTCCTCGGAATTCCGGCAAAAACGCTTAAGCTGCATTTGCCGGCCCCGGAACTGTCCGCAGGTCTTAAGCTGTCCGGAAGCCGGGGGGCCGGGAATATCCTGCAGGCGATGCTGCGCAGTATCTGGAACCAGGCGCAGGAGGAGTTCACTCCCGAGGTCGGGCAGCGGCTGGCACAGAATCTTCTTGACGTTCTGGCAACTGCCTGCAGCGCTGAACATGGGATCATTGCCGATGAGTCCGCAGTTGCTGGCTCACGGCGCATTCAGATCAAGCGATATATTGAGGCCAATCTGCGTGATCCGGAGCTGTCTGTTGGCAAGGTGGCGGCAGCATTCAATATTTCCACCCGCTATCTGCATGTACTTTTTTCAAAAAGCGACGAGACAGTCTCAAATTACATTCAGCGTCGCCGTATAGAAGAATGTGCCCGTCAGATGTCCGGTGTGATCTGGCGCGGACATACCATTACGGAAATTGCCTTTGGCTGGGGGTTCAACAATTCAACCCATTTCGCTCGTGTATTCCGTAACCACTATGGCATGAGTCCGCGGGATTACCGCAATATTGCCGTGAACGGAAACGACCGGGAGCAAAAGACGCTGGCGACATGAGTATGGTTGACACGTTAACTGTTGTAATTTATCAACGACTGAGTGTGCTGCAAGCCGAAGAAGGTACGGGAATAGCCGGTTTGTGCTGAGGGATTGATTGAAAGTATGAATAAAATGAAAAACAGCAAAGGCAAGGCAGAAGCGAATTTGTCATCGGGCAAACCGGTGAGTTTGAAAGGCCTTGACGATTTGCTCGGTTACCAGCTAAAGCGGGCCCAGATCGTTTTGCAGCGGGATTTTCTTGAAACTCTTGCGCCCATCGGGCTTACTCAGCGGCAGGGCGCCACGCTCTGGCTGATCAAGGAGAACCCGGCAATTTCCCAGTCAGAACTCGCCACTGTGCTGTTGATGGACAGGGCAACCATGCTGGTGATTATTGATAAACTGAGCACTCGCGGGCTGGTTAAACGCAAGAGATCCAAGGTCGACCGCCGTCGTCATGAGCTGTGCCTGACCGAGGAAGGGGAGGCTCTTCTGGCCCAGGCAAAAGAGCTTATCAAGGGCCATGAAGAAAGGTTCAAGAAGCTTTTCTCCGGGGAAGAACTGGCATCCTTTTTCAAATTCCTTGAGGTTATCGCCAGCCGCTCCTGACGCTGGTCGCCATTCAGATAGCTGACTTTATTTCGAACCTGGAGGTTTTGCCTCCGGGTTTATTATTGTCTTTTTTTTCCTTGTCTTCCTCCCTCCCACGATGGACGGAACGCCGCTGTTTTTAGCCTATATCCGATAATCATTACAGGTTGCGGATCGTAAAATAATAATATGGCACACAAACAAAAAATAATATGCACCACAAACAAAATGTGGCATGCTTCGGATAACAAAAACGACGGTGCCAGTGCAGGGAAGGGAGCCTCGTCACAGGCTGGGACTTCCGCGCACTGTCGTGACCGAAAATATAGTGGAGCAACAATGGGGCTATGAGATGACTGCAACAGTCCATGCCAATATCAATTATATCGCACCTATGGAGGTACAACCCAAATATCACGCCAATGATTATACGAAAGATATCCTGGAAATGGATATACGGTCCATGGAGATTGTCAATGCACGCAGCCTGGAGGATCCCCCCCGGTTCGAACGGGAAGGCTTTGTCCTGGTTCGGCACGAGAGCGCCGTCGAGAATTTTACAGATTCCGTCACCGTGGCTCAAATTCATCCACAGGAGATAAAAGCCCTGGTCAAGGAGGTCACAGGTGCCGACGAGGTTCTGGTGACTTCTCCCGGCCTTCTCCGTTTTGGGGAAAAGAGCGGCAAGGCAGGAAGTCTGAATAATTCGCGCCCGGCCCGGTTTGCCCATGTGGACGTAAGTCCTGCAACGGCAGAGGGGATGGCAAAAATGATTGCGCCGGAAGGCAAAAAAGTGCGGCGTTTCACCCAGGTCAATGTATGGCGCGCCCTGACACCAGGGCCGCAGGATGTGCCGCTTGCTCTTTGTGATGTGCGTTCGGTCAAATCTGCGGACCTTGTGTCGGCGGAGGCGGTATTTGACGAACCCGGAAAACCCCGCTGGTCTTTCGAGGGACTGGTCGTCGGGCATAACCCCGGGCATCGCTGGATGTATTACCGGGACATGAACCGGGATGAGGTTCTGGTGTTCAATACCTATGACAGTGAGAAGGGCCAGGCCATCCAGGTGCCCCATGTGGCCTTTGACGATCCGTCCTGTCCGGCAGATGCTGTGCCCAGGGCAAGCATCGAGATGCGGGCAACGGCCTTTTGGTATGATGATTGACGGGTAACTGTAACGCGCAAAACTTTCGAATGTCGTTCGGTTGCCTGCCGGCTGGATGATCAATGACCGATCTGATTATTGTGAGGGAACAACTATGAAAAAATATCCTGAGACGCCGGACTTTGTCGGCCTGAATGCCCCGGTCTGCGAAGAGTACAGTTTGAAAAACCTGGAGGTGGAAGGTGAAATCCCGGCAGATGTGTGCGGGGCCTTCTTCCGGGCCGTGCCCGATCCGGCATTTCCGCCGATGTTTGATGACGATACGGCGCTGTCCGGTGACGGCATGGTTTCACGGCTTTATTTTGGCGCCGACGGCACAGTGGATTTTGACATACGTTATGTCCAGACCGCCCGGCATACAGCAGAGGTCGAGGCAGGCAAGGCTTTGTTCGGACGCTATCGCAATCCCTTTACCGATGATCCGTCCGTAAAGGGCGTGGACCGGACCGTGGCCAATACCACGCCGGTCTGGCATGCCGGGCGCCTGCTGATGACCAAGGAAGACGGACGCGCCTACGAGATGAACCCCCATACCCTGGAAACCATCGGGTCATATGACTTTGACGGGGCGTTGAAATCGGAAACCATGACCGCCCATGTGCGTATTGATCCTGACACAAAGGAAATGTTTTTCTTCGGCTATGAAGCAGATGGCCTGGCCTCCACCAAGGTCTCCTATTGCATCGCCGACAAGGACGGAAAACTGATCCGTGAACAGTGGTTCGATGTACCCTATTGCTCCATGATGCATGACTTTGTGATGACGGAAAACTATGCTCTTTTCCCGGTCTACCCGACCACTTCTGATCTGGAGCGCCTCAAGGCAGGTGGCGATCACTGGGTTCACCACATGGATCTGGACAGCTGGGTCGGTATCATGCCGCGTTATGGCGATGTGTCCGAGATGCGCTGGTTCAGGGGCCCCAAGGGAGTGTCGACCTATCACATGATGAATGCCTTTGAGGACAGCGAGGGACGGGTGCATATGGACCATAATATGTCCGAATGTAATGCCTTTCCTTTCATCCAGCGCGCCTCGGGCCTGAATGTTCCGTCGCAGGAACTGGGCGGCGGGTTGATCCGCTGGACCATGGATATGAACGGCGGCGATGAAAAACTGACCCAGGCGACGCTCGGCCCTCCGGGTGATATGCCGCGGGTGGCTGATGCGGATCAGGGGCGTCCCTACCAGAGAGGCTGGTACCTGAGTGTCAATCCGGAACTTCAGGGGCCGCCGCTGATGGGCGGTGTCGTGGGGGCCGAATTTAACCTGTTGCTGCGGATTGAGCCGGGGTCAGGCCGGATTGATTCCTATGCCTTTCCACCGTTGTGGGGGATTGGGGAGCCTGTCCATGTGCCTGCGTCGCAGGACGGACACGAGGGCTGGCTGATTTCCATTGTCGATCAACAGATCGGCGAAAATGAGTTTGCTCACGCAGCCTGGATCTTTGACGCGGGCAATGTGACGGTCGGGCCGGTGGCGAAAGTGACCATTCCGCACAGGTTGCGTCCCCAGGTGCACGGCTGGTGGGTGCCCCGAGGGGAACTGGAGAAATCAAAACGGAAATAAAATGGGGCGGCTTTCGGGCCGCCCTTCTGCATTCAAAGGGTTTGGGCTGTCAGGTCAGGTCTGAAAGACCGGTGATAATGCCCGCTTCCGCCGCCTTCATGGTGTCCCTGCGCAGTTTCTCGATATGGAGGCGTCCTTCGGGGACTTCCTCGTTGGGCAGGGCGGCGACACTTTCCTCGTAAATCTTTTTGAAGTCCTCGGCAAATTCCGGATGGGTCAGGATAAGGCCCCGGTTTTCGGTCATGCCTTTCAGGGTTTTTTCGCCCACTTCAAGCGGGTCCATGCCGGCGTCGAAGGCGGTGCCGAACTGTTCCAGTTCCGATTTGTCGGCGGGGGCAAAGCCGCTGTCTTTAAAATCATCGGGGCGTTTCAGGGCGCTGTCCCAGGCGTTGGTGCGGGTCAGGCCCGGACACATCAGGGAGACGCCGATCTTGTGGGGCGCCAGGTTATAGCGCAGGGAGTCGGTGAGGCCGCGAACGGCGAACTTGCTGGCGGTATAAATGCCGGCCTGGGGACCGGCCAGGAAGGCTGCCATGCTGGCCACATTGACGATATGGCCACCCTCGCCATGTTGCTTGAGTTTGGGGATGAAGCTGACCAGCCCGTTGACAACGCCGCCGAAATTGACGCCCATGATCCAGTCGTAATCCGCATAACTTGCCTCATCCGTGGGGCCGAAGACACTGACCCCGGCGTTATTGATCAGCACATGGAGCTTGCCGAAATGATCGGCGACTTCATCAGCTACTTCGCCAAAGCGCGCCCGGTCCTGGACATCAAGTTTGACAAACAGCGGCTGTTCGCGCCCCTGATCCGCAAACCACCTGGAGGCAGCCTCTTTATGTTCTTCGTTTCTGTAGCTGAGCGCCAGCCGTATACCCGCATTGCTCAGGGCCCGCGCCAGACCAAAACCGATGCCGGAAACACCGGCGGTGATGAACGCTGTCTTGTTTTCCCAGGACATAAAATTCTCTCTATATTGATGTTGATTTGATTATTAGTTAGTGTAGCATACTAATAAATATTATCCATAAACACCAAAAAATATAGGGAATAGGGAAAATGACTGACAACTCCGATCTGAGAGCTGAACTTGACGCACTGGCCCAACGTGTGGGGACACTTGAGGACTCTGCCGCGATCCGCAAACTTCACTATGCCTACGGCTATTACATCGACTTCTGTCAGTATGACGAAGTGGTGCAGCTGTTCGCCGATGACGGCGAGGTGATTTTCCTGTCCGGGATTTACAAGGGTAAAGAGGGTGTGGCCCGTCTTTATAAAACCTGGTTCCAGAATTATTTCACCCACGGCAAGCCGGGACCGGAGGACGGCTTTCTTCTGGATCATTTCCAGATGCAGGACATCATCACTGTTGCACCTGACCGCAAGACTGCCAAGGGCCGGTTCCGCGCTGTCCTGATGGGCGGCGTTCACGAAAGCCGGGAGTATAAGCCCGAAGGGCTGCCTGAGCAGTTCTATGAAGCCGGTATCTACGAGAATGACTATGTCTGTGTGGACGGGGTGTGGAAAATCAAGCGCCTTGATTACATGGTGCAGTGGCAGGCGGAATATGAAAAAGGCTGGTCCAAGACCGAGGCTCACCTGCAGCCGGCGGTCGAAACCTATCCCAAAAACCCGCTTGGCCCGGACGAACTGCTGCCTGAACCGCGCCTGACCTGGCCGAATCGTCATGATGTGCCTTACCATTATGCCCATCCGGTGATGGGCAGGGCCTATAAACCCTTTAAGGAATAAGCCATGAAACGCCTTTTGCTTTTGGCCGGATTGATCGCCATTGCAGGTAATCCGTCCGGCTATGCCGGGGAGGCAACTTCCTGCGACAAGAGTCCGCGGCAGGTGGTGGAAGCTTTCGGGGAGCTGTTTTACAGCCAGCTTAAAGTGAAAGAGGCGTTCGAGGCCTGGGTGCGGGAAGATTATATCCAGCATAACCCGGTCGCCCCGGACGGCCGTCAGGCTGCCATCGATGCCCTTGGCGGCTGGCTCGAGACCCAGCCCGGGTTCACGTATGATGTGAAGCGGATCATTGCCGATGGCGATCTTGTTGCTGTCCATATGCATGCCCGGCCGACGCCCGAAGACCGTGGTTTTGCTGTGGTCGACATCTTCCGCGTCGAAGGCTGCAAAATTGCCGAACATTGGGATGTGCTTCAACCGGTGCCGGAAACTTCCGCCAACGACAATACAATGTTCTGACGGCGTCAAGGAGAGAGCTTATGTCACAAGATAATTCCGACGGCAGCGAAAAGGGCATGAGTGGACTTGGCAATAATGTCGTTAACCCGCGCTCCCATGTCGGTCTGGCGCCTCCTGCCGGGGAAATTGAGCGCAACGCTCCCTATAAACGTATTGCGACCGAGGAAGCCTGGAGCTTTCCCGAGCTGATCGAGGCCCAGGTCAGGCTTTATAATAGTGGTCAGGCGTCCGATGACGCTTCCCTGGCTATGGCCAACATGTTTGCCGGTATGAAGGGACTTCAGGAAACTCTCTTTGATCTTGGCGAAAAACGCATCGCCCGCATGGATGAACTGGGTATCGACCGTCAGCTTCTGCTGCTGACCTCGCCCGGCGTGCAGGTTCTGGGTCCCGAAGAGGGGACCCGTCTGGCGCGCATGTCCAATGACATTGCCGCCGAGGCCTGCGCAAAATATCCGGATCGTTTTTCCGCTCTCGCCGCCTTTCAGCCCCAGGATGTGGACGGGGCGGTGGCCGAAATCGAACGGGGCATGAAAGAGCTTAACCTCAACGGCGCGGTGCTGAACTCGCACTGGAAAGGGCGTTATCTGGACGAGGCGGAGTTTGAACCGATCCTGGCGGCGCTGGAGGCCAATGATGCGGCACTCTATATTCACCCGACGGCGCCCCGCTATAACCAGCCCTATCAGTTCCGCGGCATGACCGGCGCCCTGGGCGGCTTCCCCCATGATGTCTGGATCCACACCATGGGCCTGGTTCTGTCCGGCGCTTTTGATAAATATCCTGATATCAGACTTGTCATCGGCCACATGGGAGAATGCATGCCCTTGCACCTTTATCGTTTTGACTGGATGCAGTCCAATGCTGACGGGGTGCCGGGTCTGCGCGGTGGTCAGCCGCCGGTGACGCTCAGGCATCCGATCAGTTATTATTTCAAGAAAAACATCTGGATCACCACCAGCGGGGTAGGTTGGGAGCCGGCGATCAAATTCTGCATGGATGTGATGGGCCCGGACCGGGTGATATATGCCATGGATTATCCGTACCAGCAGTCGGGGGACGAAGTGGCGGCCTATGACCGGATGGATATCAGCCCGGAACATAAAAAGATGTTGATGCAGGAAAATGCCGAGCGGGTATTTAAGCTGTAACGGAAACCAGATTCCTCTGGCTGCATAAGCCAATATAACTGAACCGCCTGTCTCCCATTACGTGCCGGGAGACAGGCGGATTTTTTAATGCATCATAAATCCCAAACCAGGGGAAGGCCGCGCGGGCGGTCTGGCATCTTGGGGATAAAGGCAGAAGAAGAGGAAAAACGTTGCCAATCTGTCAGGGTCTCTTTGATTTGTGAGCCCCGTACGGCAATCCAGTGCCCTTGGTTGTGAGGCGTCCAGACCATGGCAGGACCTTCCTGCAACTTTTTCCAGGCCAGGAAAGGGTCGCCTCCCGGCTCGCACGGGTGATAGAAATCAAAGTCAACAACCTGCTCGGGTTTGACGTGGGACGGTACTTCGGCATGCATCATTGTTCTCCTGGTGCACTATGAAGCCTTACGATGATTTGAAAAGTCCCTGGGTGCATCGAATAAATGCAAATTGATTAAATGTGGAAGCCTTCTGTTATGTGGGATTCTTGGGTTGATGCATACATTTTGCCGCAAATTGCTTGACATATTTCGGAAAAAAACTGTATGTAACACAAATTAAAAATACAATTATAAAAGAAGCTAGTCAATAGCGGAGAAGGGCGAAAAAGGCTTGATTTTGGATCCAATTAAAGGCGGCTTCTGATGGGAAAGTTCCGATTTGGAGAGTCTTCTGAATTGCGGGCTTTTTTGTTTATTGTATGCATTATTGCTGTAAATTGCTTGACATATTTCGACAATAGACTGTAAGTAACACAAATTAAAAATAGTTTTATTTGCAGAAACTGATTTATAGTGGAGAAGAGCGAAAAGAACTTGGTTTGGGATCCAATTAAGGGTAGTCTCTGAGAAGAATGCCCCATTTGAATCGCTGTAGGATTGTCCGGATATTTTGGCAAATACCAGCAACTTTTCGCGACCAGCGTCTGTGTGGCCTGACTGAAAAAGGATAAGGACAGGGTGCGGATTTATGCTGGTAAGAATATGTTTTAAATGGGGAAATGGAAGAATGCCGCGCTACTTCCCCTGACTTCGGGGCGGCCAAAAGGGAGGCGGGAAACTCGCTATGAATGATGTCACTCTATATCATTGGGAGCCGAATGCTAATTCCGGCAAACCGATGCTTGCGCTGGCTGAAAAAGGGGTCCAATTCAAAAGTCACTATCTCGATCTGCTGAACTTTGATCAGCACAAGCCCGAGTATCTGGCCATTAACCCCCAGGGAACAATTCCGGCCATGACGCATGGTGACCGGGTACTGACCGAATCCACGGCCATTATGGAATATGTGGACGAGACCTTTGATGGTCCGTCTTTAATGCCGGAAGATCCGTTCGAGCGGCTGCGTGTGCGCTGGTGGATGAAATTCATGGACCAGTGGCTGGCACCCTCCTTCAGCATGATTGGCTGGAGTTTCTTTGTCGGGCCGTCTGTCCGCAGCAAGGATCCTGAAGAGTTGAAAGCCGCCATTGACCGTATTCCCATGCCGGAGCGGCGGGTGGCCTGGCGCAAGGCGATCTATGGCACCTTCAGTGAAGAGGAAATGAAGGAATCCATGCGTCGTGTGGCGGTGGGGATTGATATGCTGGAGGCCGAGCTTGCCAAACACAAGTGGCTGGCCAGCGACCAGTACAGCCTGGCCGACGTCAACGGATTTAACCTTGGCTATGCACTTCCCCTGTCCCAGCCGGAACTCGCCAATGATGAGCGGACGCCGCATATCATGGAATGGCTCAGGAAAATTTATGAGCGTCCTGCGACCAGATTTATCTGGGGTATGGGCAAGACGGATATGGTGAAACGTGTGCAAATTCTTGAGCGGGGAGCAAACTAATGACAATGAAGATTTATCATGGTGAGCCCAATGGTCCTTCCCTGACGGTTCTTGCTGCGCTTTCGGAAAAGAATCTTGATGCCGACCTCGTGTATATTGACCTTGCCCGTGCAGAACGGCATGGATCGAAATGTGAGCAAAGCGTGGAAGTAAACATGAGCGTGGAAGGTGAGGGCCCGGTCCTTGTGGTCAATGGCGAACCGCTTGCCGATTCGGTCTTTATTGCCCGATATCTTGATGATGTGGGGTCCGGTTCCAGTCTGGTGCCTGGTGATTCCTATGGGTGCTGGGAAGTCATGACCTGGTGCCGTTTTGTGATTGAAAGGGTGGCGCCGGCGGCGTCTTATCTGGGGGTCAAGGCTCATCTGAAAGACCGGCTTGCCGGTCTTGATGACAGTGCTTTCGCGGAAATGGTCGGCAAAATAGCCAGCGAGGACCTGAAGCAGCGCTGGTGTGATGTTCGGACCGGAAAGTTTTCCGATGACCAGGTTGCTGATTCCGAATCCAAGATTGTTCAGGCGGCGGAAAAGGTTGAAGCGCAGCTTGAGGGACGTGACTGGCTGATGGGCGAGTTCAGTATGGCCGATCTCGAAACCTATGCCTGGCTTGCCGGCATGGTCGACCTGGTGCCAGCTGCCTTTGAAAATGCCGGTCGTACCAAAACATGGCTGGAACGGGTGCGCAATCGTCCGTCTGTCCAGCAGGCGCTTTCCAGGGCGACAGTTGCAGATCCTTTGAAATATTGGGCACCTGGACCGGAAATTAACCGCTGGGGTTAAGGGTTGCACCGGCAGGACACTAGATAATGTATGCAATAGCGTCATGTGGCGTCAGTCGGGGCTCGCGAACGGACTGAAAAAGAGGTAAAGTCAGGTTTGCATGGTCCAATAGTCTGTGGATCAGGATGTACGGGAGGAAGCTGAGGGCCAAGGCAACAGCTGTGTATTGGGAGCATAAGAGAGATGATGATGAAAAAACTGCTGATTATGGCGACCCTGGCAATTGCCGGCGGCGGATTGTTAACCGGGTGTGGCAAGGAAGAGGGGGGCGAAGCTCCTGCCTCTGCTGCGACCGGCGTTGTCGACACGAACAGTCTGGTCGCTGCAGTAAATGATACCTCCAACTGGCCGACCTACGGGCGCACCTACAGCCAGCAACGCTATAACCCGGCGGATCAGATCAACCAATCCAATGTAGCCTCCCTCGGCCTGGCCTGGTATGCTGATATGGATACCGCCCGCGGGCAGGAGGCAACGCCTCTGGTTATTGACGGCAACCTCTATTTCACAACGGCCTGGTCCAAGGTCAAGGCTTATGATGGCGCCACCGGTGCATTGCTGTGGGCGTATGATCCTGAAGTTCCCGGCGAAACTGCCGCAAAAGGATGTTGCGATGTCATCAACCGCGGCATGACAGCCTGGGGGGACAGCCTGTATTTCGGCAGTCTTGACGGTCGCCTGATTTCCCTTGACCGTGAAAGCGGCAAGCTTAACTGGAGCGTGGTGACGGTCGACCAGTCCAAAAACTATACAATTACCGGCGCACCGATCGCCATTGACGGCATGGTCATTATTGGTAATGGCGGTGCGGAATTCGGGGTGCGCGGGTACATTTCCGCCTACGACAGCAAAACCGGCGAGCAGCTTTGGCGCTTTTATACGGTGCCGGACAATCCGGCCAATGGCCCGCAGCCAGAATATCTGGAAAAAGCCGCCGAGACCTGGAACGGCGAATGGTGGAATATCGGTGGTGGCGGAACAGTCTGGGATTCCATGGCCTATGATCCGGATCTTGACCTGCTCTATATCGGGGTTGGCAATGGATCGCCCTGGAACCAGGCGTTACGTTCTCCGGGCGGGGGCGATAATCTTTATCTGTCCTCCATTGTTGCCGTGCGGCCGAAGACCGGCGAATATGTCTGGCACTATCAGACCACGCCCGGCGAGACCTGGGACTACACAGCCACCCAGCATATCATGCTGGCCGATATGGAAATCGACGGCCAGAAGCGCAAGGTGTTGATGCAGGCGCCCAAGAACGGCTTTTTCTATGTGATTGACCGGGCCACCGGTGAACTCCTGTCTGCCAATAACTATGTACCTGTGAACTGGGCCAAGGGAATAGACATGGAAACCGGGCGTCCCATAGCGGTTCCTGAAGCCCGCTACGACCAAACCGGCAAACTTGCTGTTGTCACACCCGGTCCGACAGGTGGTCATAGCTGGCACCCAATGGCTTATGATCCCAACCAGAGCCTGGTCTTCATTCCGGCCAATATCTCGGCTTTTCCCTATATTCCGGCAAAAAACTGGGAAGTGAAAAAGATGGGTTTCAATGTCGGGGTTGATATGGCCGCTGCAGCCATGCCGGCCATCGAGGAGGTCCGGGCGGCGGCCAAAGCAGCGACCAAAGGGGCGCTTATTGCCTGGAATCCGGTGACACAGACGGAACGCTGGCGGGTAAATTTTGACGGTCCCTGGAATGGCGGCATTCTGGCTACCGGCGGTGGTCTTGTTTTTCAGGGCAATGCCGCGAGCAATTTTGCCGCTTATGCGGCTGACAGCGGTGAGAAGCTGTGGTCTTTTCCGGCCCAGACCGGCATTGTGGCCGCCCCGGTAACCTATACCATCGGGGAGGAACAATATGTGGCAGTGCTGGCCGGCTGGGGCGGTGTCTGGCCGTTGGTGACCGGTGTGCTGGCGGATGTGTCCGGGCCCGTCCGCAACATCAGCCGCCTGCTGGTTTTCAAACTCAACGGAACGGCGGAATTGCCGCCGGTGCCGCCACTCAACGAATTGCCTCTTGATCCGCCGCCGCTGACAGCCGGCGACGACGTAGTGCTGCAGGGAGGGAACCTTTTTGCCCGCTATTGCGGCACCTGTCACGGTGATGCCGCCGTCGCCGGATCACTGACACCGGACCTGCGTCACAGCGGGCTGCTGTTCGATGAGGACAGCTGGAAAATGGTCGTCATTGACGGCGAACTGAAACACAACGGCATGGTGTCCTGGGAACCTGTGATTAGTCCGGCAGAGGCCGACAGCATTCGCCATTATGTCATTAAACGTGCGAATGAAGACAAAGCGTTGGAGTAATAAGAATGATCACTTTATACACCTCTGAGACCCCGAACGGCTGGAAAGCGTCCATTACCCTTGAGGAACTGGGGCTGCCTTATGAAGTTCACCAGATCCACCTGAGTAAAGGGGAACAGAAAGAACCCTGGTATCTCGAGATCAATCCCAACGGGCGTATCCCGGCAATTGTTGATGATGGCTTCAAGGTTTTTGAGTCCGGTGCTATTATGCTGTATCTGGCAGAAAAAACCGGCAAGCTGATGCCAACGGATCCCAAGGGTAAAAGTCTGGTGACCCAGTGGTTGATGTTCCAGATTGGCGGCCTTGGCCCGATGATGGGGCAGGCCAATGTGTTCTACCGTTATTTCCCCGAGAAGATTCCCGCTGCCATTGAACGGTATCAGCGGGAAACCCGGCGTCTTCTGGAGGTGCTGAACACGAGGTTGGCCGACAATGAATATCTGGCTGGCGATTATTCCATTGCGGATATCGCCAACTGGTGCTGGGCCCATGCCTATGCGTGGTCCGGTGTGAATATTGACGGACTGGATCATTTGCAGCGCTGGATCGATCTGGTCGCTGCCCGCCCGGCCGTCATTACAGGCAAGGCTGTGCCGCCGCCGACAGACCTTGGCGCACAGGATGAGAAGACACTTGAAGGCGGCAAAAAGCTGCTGGTTTAACTAAAATTCGACCCAAAACACAGGATGAATATTATGAATGAGATGAGCAATATTTTGAAACAGTATGCCTATTCCGAGAAAGCTCAGAAGGCACTGAACCGTAAACCGGCCCTGTTTATCAACAATGAGTGGGTTAATCCCTCAGGCGACGAAACCATCGCCGTGATCGACCCGTCAAGCGGCAAGCAAGTCAGCCAGATCGCCGAAGCGACAGATGGCGACGTGGATCGCGCCGTTGCCGCTGCCCGCACAGCTTTTGACGACGGCCGCTGGAGCAACCTGCCTCCGATCGCCCGTGAAATGATGATGCACAAACTGGCCGACCTGATCAGCCAGAATGCTGACGAACTGGCCGAGCTGGAAGCCATCGATAACGGTAAACCCAAAGGCATGGCCGCAAATGTGGATATTCCTGCCGCTGCCGGCATGATGCATTATATGGCCGGTTGGGCAACCAAACTTAGCGGTGAAATGATCGAGCCGATGGCCGCGCCGCGCGGAACGTTTCACAGCTATGTGCGCCGCGAACCTGTCGGTGTTGCTGCCCAGATCGTGCCCTGGAACTTCCCGCTGCTGATGGCGATTCTGAAAGTTGCACCGGCCCTGGCCGCCGGATGTACACTGATCCTGAAACCCGCCGAACAGACTTCAGTGACAGCTCTCCGTATGGCGGACCTGATTGCCGAAGCTGGTTTCCCGGCCGGTGTGATCAACATCATTACCGGTTACGGCCATACAGCCGGTGACCGTCTGGTCAAACACCCCGATGTTGATAAAGTGGCTTTCACAGGCTCCACCGAAGTAGGTAAAATCATCAACAAAAACGCCACAGACACCCTGAAGCGTGTGACTCTCGAACTTGGTGGCAAGTCTCCTGTCGTGGTTCTGCCTGATGTGGATGTTGCCTCTGTTGGTGCCGGTGCTGCCGGTGCTATCTTCTTCAACTCCGGTCAGGTTTGTGTGGCCGGCTCCCGCCTGTTTGCCCACAGTTCCATCTTTGACAAGGTGATCGAAGGTGTTGCCGGTGCGGCAGAATTCTGGGCGCCCCGTCCGTCACTGGATCCCGAAGGCCACATGGGCCCGCTGGTATCCGACGAGCAGTTCAACCGGGTTATGGGCTATATTGAAGCCGGTAAAAAAGCCGGTGCTTCCGTTGCTGTTGGCGGTGATGCACCAAGCGCCGACGGCTATTACGTAAACCCGACCGTTCTGGTTGATGTGAAACCGGACATGAGTGTTGTTCAGGAAGAAATCTTCGGTCCGGTTGTTGTTGCCCAGCGCTTTGACGATCTGGACGAAGTTGCCAAGGCTGCCAACGACACCTGTTACGGTCTCGGCGCCGGTATCTGGACCAAGGATGTGTCCGCCATGCATCAGCTGGCTGCCAAAATCAAGGCCGGTACCGTATGGGGCAACTGCCATGGCGTGATCGATCCGGCCCTGCCGTTCGGTGGCTACAAAGAGTCCGGCCTTGGCCGCGAACAGGCCCGTCAGGGTGTGGAAGCCTATACCGAGCTGAAGAGCGTTATCATCCAGCTTTAATTATATCCGGGCCTCTCCCCCTCCGGGGAGGGGCCTTTCCTCTGATACCTTTGATAGAGATACCTTATGATCGACCTTGATAAAGTCATTGCCATTGATGTCCACGTTCACGCGGAAGTGTCTTGCTGTGATCCGGAAGACCCGGTGATGAGCGAGTTCTATGATGCCACGTCAAAATATTTCAAGGCTGATCGAAAGAGGCCGACCATTCCCGAGACCATCGCCCTGTACCGGGAACAGAATGTCGCCTTTGTGATGTTTACGGTGGATATTGAATCCGCCTTTGGCGCGAAACGCATCCGCAACGAGGAAATCGCCGAGTTCGCCAAGGACAATGCAGACATCATGATCCCTTTTGCTTCCATCGATCCCCACAAGGGTAAATATGGCGCGCGGGAAGCCCGCATGCTGATCGAGGAATATGGTGTGAAGGGATTCAAGTTCCATCCCCCGATGCAGGATTTTCACCCGTCCGACCGGATGGCCTATCCAATTTATGAAGTGATTGCGGAATATAAACTGCCGGCCGTGTTCCATACCGGCCATTCCGGCATGGGAACCGGCATGCCCGGCGGTGGCGGGGTGAAGCTGAAATATGGCCAGCCGATGCTGGTGGATGATGCCGCGGCAGATTTTCCGGATATGAAATTCATTCTGGCCCACCCGAGCTGGCCCTGGACCGATGAAAGCCTGTCCATGGCCCTGCACAAGGACAATGTCTTTATCGACCTGTCCGGCTGGGCGCCGAAATATTTCCCCAAGCAGGTCATTCACTACGCCAACACCCAGCTGAAACACAAGATGCTGTTCGGCTCCGACTTCCCGCTGTTGACGCCTGATGTCTGGATCAAGTCTGCGAAGGAAGTAGGTTTCCGGGAAGACGTCCTGCCGTTGATCCTGAAAGAAAATGCAGCCAGAGTCCTGGGACTGAAATGAGCGACTTTTCCCTGACAGGAAAACATATTATCGTCACCGGCGCTTCCAGCGGTATTGGTCTCGGCTCGGCGAAAGTGATGGCCGGGCTCGGTGCGAAAGTCATGCTGGTGGCCCGCCGTGAAGACAAACTGGCGCAGGCCGTCGAGGAAATTCGCAGGGCCGGCGGTGAGGCCGGTTATTACGCAGCCGACATGTCCGTCCGGGATCAGGTAAATGCCTCGATTGATGCGGCAGAAGAAGTTTTCGGGCCCGTCGACGGCCTGTTCGCCAATGCGGGCGCCGGGGGCCCGAGGGCGCCGATCACCGAATATACCGATGAAGCCTTTGACGACATCATGACTTTGAACCTGAAAAGCCTGTTCTGGGCCATGAAAAGGGTGCTGCCGTCGATGATTGAACGCCGGGACGGTGCCATTCTGGCGACGGGATCTCTGGCCAGCGAACGGGGTTTCCCAAACACGGTGGGCTATAACGCCTCCAAACATGCGGTACTGGGCATGGTCCGTTCGGCAGCTGCAGAGGTGGCTCGTCATAACATCAGGGTCAACTGCATCCTTCCCGGCGTCATTGAGTCGGAAATGCTGGGCGAACTGGCGGATCAGCTTGGCAACGGCAACTATGATGAAGGATTAAAAATAATAGGACAAATGTCCCCGCAGGGGCGTGTCGGTACGTCAGAGGAATTAGGGAATGTTGCCGCCTTTCTGTTGTCTGATGCCGCCCGATATGTGAACGGGCAGGCATGGTCTGTGGATGGCGGCATTCTGGGAACAATAGCAACGGGAGGATAGAGCATGGCTCTTAAATATTATCATGCGGAACCGGCGGCAAACTCGCTGAAATCGATGATTCCGCTCAAGGAAAAAGAACTTGAGTTTGAGAGCGTTTATGTGGATCTGCACAAGTTTGAGCAACATCAACCATGGTTTATTGCCATCAATCCGGAAGGCCAGGTGCCGGTGCTGGATCACAATGGCCATATCATCACACATACAACGGTGATCAATGAATATCTGGAAGATGTTTTTCCGGAAATTCCCCTGCGCCCCTATGAACCGGTCGGCAGGGCCCGCATGCGCTACTGGAATAAATTTGTCGACGAACATGTGATGAATCATGTGTCCATGCATGGCTGGCACCGCATGGTCGGCGTGATTGCCCGGGGCATTGAATCCGGTGAGTTCGAAGAACTGATGGAGCGTATCCCGCTTCCTGACCAGCGCAAGAAATGGAAAACGGCCCGGGCCGGTTTTTCCCAGGAACAGCTGGATGAAGCCACGTCAAAAATCGAAATTGCCGTCGACAAGGTCAATGACCAGCTGGGCGAAACTCCGTGGCTGGCCGGTGACATGTACACCCTGGCAGACATCAATTTCTACTGCCATTGCGGTATGATGGTGGAGCGCATGTTCCCCGAGATGGACATCCCGAACAGGGCGCCGAGGCTGGTGGAATGGCGGGACCGGATGACGGCCCGTCCCGGCGTCAAGGCGGCCCTGGAAATGCCGGATCATACCAACCCGGCGCTTCGTACCTTCACCGGGCATGCGAAGTAAAGTAATCCAGGCCAGAAAAAAGGGCGGCGTAATTTCGTCGCCCTGATTTTTTAGGCCATCTCCATCCGCCTTCAGGAAATAGAAGGAAAAATATAATGCCCCAGGATTTCCATGTTTCCCGACTCAGGGCGAGCTATGTTCTGATCCTTTTCTGGCTGGCGACCATGTTCAGTTATCTGGACCGACAGGTTCTTGCGGTCCTCATGGAGCCCATCAAGGCCGAATTTTCCCTGAGTGATACCCAGCTAGGTTTGCTCGGCGGTTTTGCCTTTGGCAGCTTTTACGCGGTCCTTGGTCTTCCCATTGCCCTGATGGTGGATCGCCTGAACCGGCGTAACATCCTTACTGCTTCCATTTTTTTCTGGAGCCTGATGACGTCCGCCTGCGGCCTTGTGACCAGTTTCGGGGGGCTTTTTGCCGCCCGCGCCTGTGTGGCGGTGGGAGAGGCCGGAGGGGCCCCCAGTATCGCCTCCCTGGTGTCCGATTATTTCCCGCCGGAAAAGCGGGCCCGGGCTTTTTCTGCCCTGATCATGGCGATCCCGGTCAGCATTATGATCGGCTATACCCTGGGGGGGCTTCTGAACCAGCTGTATGGCTGGAAAATGGCTTTCATCCTGATCGGTTCTCCCGGCATTGCCCTGAGCGGTGTGATCTTCTTTACCATCCGGGAGCCGTTGCGGGGTCGTTCAGAAAAACGGATAGACATTACCGAGGCTCCCTCTCTCTGGAACTCTCTGAGATTTCTCCTCAGGCAGCGCGCCTATGTGTTTATGGTCATTGCCGGATCACTGGTGTCCGTGGGCAACTGGGGAGCGGGGATCTGGACCCCGTCCTATCTCATCAGGCTGCACGAACTGGATATAGCGGAAGCAGGTGCTATCGTTGGTCTTGTCTGGGGAACGGCCGGCATCATAGGCTCCCTGTTCGGCGGCTGGCTCACCGATACCCTTGCGTTGCGGACAGGGGACCAGCGCTGGTATTTTGGCGTTTGTACCCTCGCTCTTCTAGTGACCCTGCCTCTGGCCGCGGGAACTTACTTTACGGATAACCTGCAAACGACCTGTATTTTCATGTGGCTGCAGGTCTTTTTCATGCATATGTACGGCGGACCCCAGAGCGCTATGCTTCAGGCATTGTCCGGCTTGCGGATGCGAGGCATGTCGGTCTCCTTTTTCAATTTCATCAACAACCTGATAGCTGTTGGAATTGGGCCGTTGTTTGTGGGCATGGTCAGTGACTTTTACGGCGTGGAAGCGGGCGCGTCCGCCATCCGCTACGCCCTGTTCAGTGTTATCGTTGTGGGTTACGGCGGGGCGGCGGCGTTTTTTGCCTTCGGTCTTCCCACCCTGCGCCAGGATCTGGATCTGGCCCGGAAAAGCTGAGGCCCGCAAGGGGGCGAGTTTCCTGTTACAAGGAAAGGAGGAAGAATTTATGGCGACTTTTATTCTTATTCATGGCGCCTGGCACGGCGGCTGGTGCTTTGACAAAGTTGCGGAACTTCTGGAGGCCCGCGGGCACAAGGTCATTGCACCCGATCTTCCGGGGATGGAGCGGGACCGGGAAGTCAGCGATGAGGAACTAGCCGCCGTAAGCCTGGACGGATGGGCGGGGTTTGCCGCTGACCTTTGCCGCAGCGCCCCCGAAAAGCCTGTGATCCTGTGCGGTCACAGCCGGGCCGGCATTGTCATCAGCCAGGCGGCGGAAAAGGCTCCTGAAGCTATAGATGCTCTCGTATATATATGCGCCATGCTGATTCCCTCGGGCATGTCCCGGGCGGAGCTCAAAGCCCGGCAGAAACCAAATCCGGCCTTTGATGCCATCCGGTTGCCTCACCCCAGCATGGCGGCGACGGTGGTGGACAACGCCGGCAATGCGGTCGAGGTTTTCGCCCAGATGTCGCCACCGGATCTGGCCCATGATGCGATCTCCCGGCTCAAGCCGGAACCCTCTGCGCCGACCGGTACACTCCTTAACCTGACAGAGGAGCGCTTCGGCTCGGTACCCCGGCACTATATCGAATGCCTGCATGACCGGACCATCCTGATCGAGGACCAGCGCCTGATGCAGAGCCTGCAACCCTGCCAGACCGTGACAACCCTGGAAACAGATCACAGTCCGTTCCTGTCCATGCCCCATGAATTGGCAAACGCGCTGTTGCAGATTGTAGACAGCGCGTCAGAATAGGGTTCAGAAAGACGGTGAGGGATTATTCGCCGCGGGCTTCCATGCGGGCTTTTTTGTAATTCGCCCGCCGGCCCTTTTCGAATTCCACCCGTTTCTTTGCATTTTCGTCCAGTTCATCCTGTGGCGGGAAGGCGTCGATGATTTCATCAAACACCTCACGAAGCTCGTCCTTGAATTCCGGATGGGAGAAAATATAGAAGCGGTTGGCCCGGATGCCGTCAAGCACCTTGGCGGCAACTTCATCAGGTTCCATGCCGTATTGGTGGAGGTTGGCCAGTTGTTCGGTAAAGGCCTTGTCCTCCGGCTTGCCGCGACTGGCAAGACCTTCCGGACGAACGGAGTCACTGGCATAGATATAACTCTTGACCAGACCGGGGCACAGAATGGAAACGCCGATGCCCTGGGGAGCCAGACTGTAGCGCAGCGATTCGGACATGCCGCGCACGGCAAATTTTGTCGCGTTATAAATGCCGGGGGCGGGACCGCAGAGGAAGGCGGCCATAGAGGCCGTATTGACGATATGTCCGCCAAGGCCCCGTTCCTTCATGCGCGGCACAAAGGTCTGGATGCCGTTGATCACACCATGCAGGTTTACCCCCATGACCCAGTCCCAGTCGTCATAGGTGCTTTCATCAATGGTCTGGAACAGGTTGATGCCGGCATTGTTGAAGAGCAGGGAAACCGGCCCCAGGCGCTCTTCCACTTCGTCGGCCACTCTGGCGAATTCCTCTCGCGATGCGACGTCAAGCTTGACGCCTATGACATTGTGGTTATCCAGGGTTTTGAGGGCCGCCTCCAGGCTGTCTTCCCGGATGTCGGCGATGGCGACCTTGCAGCCTTCAGTCAGAAGAGCCCGGGCCAGGCCAAGGCCGATGCCGTTGGCGCCCCCGGTAATAAAAGCAGTACGTCCTGCTAAATCTTTCATCTCTCTTGCTCCGTTATTTCTTTAACTTCTTCTGCCGTTCCAGTTCATCCGCATGGGCCTGGTTGTAGAACAGCGGTGCGAAAGTTTTCTTCAGTTCTTCATTTTCCGGCAATTGATCCGGCACTGCGGCACGCATAGCGGCCGTGCGGGCCTCAACGCCTTTGGTGAATTCGCTGTGGGTCAGGATATAGAGTTCGTCATTCTCGATGCCCTGGGCCACACGCTCGCCGATTTCTTCCTTGGTTTTATAAAGGTGGGAGAAGTCACCGCCTTGCTGGCGGCGCTTGTCGGTTTCCGCATAGCCGGTATCGGAAAGTTCGTCCGGGCGGGTTTTGCCGGCCTCGGCGATATTGGACTGGACCGGGCCCGGGCAGAAGGCAGACACGATCACCCCTCGACCTTCCAGTTCCGCCCGCATGGCCTCCGCCATACCGATAACAGCGGCCTTTGATGTCGTATAAATGACGGTGCCGGGGTGGGGCAGGAAGCCGGACATGGAGGCGGTATTGACGATATGACCGCCTTCACCGTGAGCCAGTATCCGGGGAAGAATCGTCACAACCCCGTTGATGGTGCCCTGAAGGTTGACACCCATGGTCCAGTCCCAGTCCTGGTAACTTGCCATCTCGACCGGCCCGATCACCGCGACCCCGGCATTGTTAACGAGGATATGGATTTTGCCGAAACGCTCTTCTGCCGCATCGGCGGCATCCTTGAAGGCGTCACGGTCCATGACGTTCAGCTTGAGGGCCAGCACCTTGTCCGGGCTATTAAGCTCTTTCTGTGCCTGTTCCAGATGGTCGTCGCGAATGTCGGCAATGACCAGGTTCATGCCGCGGTTCAAAAGAGCCTTGGCGATGCCCAGGCCGATGCCGCTGGCGCCGCCGGTAATAAAAGCGGTTTTACCCGAAAGATTTTGCATTCAAATTCTCCTGATTCTCTCTATTCAAAATTCTAAGCTGTTTTTTCTTTATCCTGAATTTCCCTGATGGTTTCCGCATAGGGTTTTACGGCAAGCCACAGGATGACCAGGGCAATGGGGCTGATGATTGCGTAGGACGTGGCCATGGCGTATCCGATCTGCATTTCATCCCTGAAGACATAATTGGTGATCAGGGCAAGCACGGTTGGGCCGAAGCCATAGCCGATCACATTGAAGCCAAAGAGGACCAGAGCCGAAATCTGGCCACGCATGCGATTGGGGGTGGCAAGCTGGATAGCGGCATTCTGCGGGCCAAACAGGAAGGCCGTGAAGAACATCCCGATGGCGTTAAGGCCCGCGGCCATCCAGCCCACCGGCATCAATGGGGCGGCGATCATGAAAGGCAGGCTTACGATCAGGGCGAAGATAACCACGCGCATATTGGCGTCTGCCCGGCCTTCCCGTGTCCAGCGTTCCGCCATCATGCTGCCGAGCATGGCGCCGACAGGCATGAGCAGGATAAAGGTCAGGCCGGACACCAGGCCGACAGTAGCCACGGACCATCCGTAAGTGCGCATGAAAAAGGCAGGTCCCCAGCTGGCATGGCCAACGGCAACAATGGTGTTCAGGGAGATGCCGATTATTAGCGGGACGTAAACCCATCTCTTGTTCATCAGGAAGTCGCCAACCTCCTTGATTGAGGGCGCTTTCCCGGCAACACGCCGGACCGGTTCGCGAACCGTCAACATCAGCAGGGAAACCAGAAGACCCGGGATGCCAACCACAATAAAGGCAAGCTGCCAGACCCGCAGTTCACCGATGATGGGAAAGGAAAATGCCGACGCATTTGCCGCCAGAATACCGACGACAGTGCCACCGATCAGAAGAGCCAGACCATTCCCGGCGATAAATCCGAAATTAAGGAAAGCAATGGCCCGGGGCAGCTTTTCCGGCGGGAAATAATCGCCGAGCAGGGAATAGCTGGCCGGTCCGGTGCAGGCCTCGCCGACACCGACCCCTACACGGAAGGCAAACAGGGTATTGAAGCTCTTGGCCAATCCACAGAGGGCCGTGGCACCGCCCCACAGAGCCAGGCCAACAGCGATGAGTTTCTTGCGATTGCCGTGATCGGCGTAACGGGCAATCGGCAGGCCGGCGAACATGTAAAACATGACAAAGGCGAATCCCATGATCAGGCTGAGCTGGGTATCGCTCAGCTGCAGGTCGGCCTTGATATTCGGCACCAGAAGGGCGATGATCCCGCGGTCGAGAAAATTGATCAGGAGTGACAGGGTAATGACAAAGACGGCGTACCAGCCGCGTCGTGCACTGGGCCAGTCTGGCGCAATGTTTATTTTATGCAGATTTTGGGCATCCATTGTGTCTGTCGATCTCCCGAATATACGTAAAACCAGTCCCTATTATTTTTATTTTATGTATGCATATTACCATAACATCCGTTAGTATTGCATACAAATGGTTTATAGCGATATCGGTTAGTATTGCATACAATTATTTTTTGGTATAAGTCTTTTAGGAACTGAAGGCCCGCGGACCTGGGAGACGCTGGGAATAATATAACAGAGGAGCGCATAATGTCTGAGTCGGATCGAATCAAGGCACTTGAGGACCAGGTTGCCGCACTTACAAAACGGCTTACCGTCAGTGAAGATGAACAGGCTGTTCGCAAGCTGCATCACCTGTATGGATATTTCATTGACAAGTGCCTGTATAATGAGACTGTAGCGCTGTTTACCGAGGATTGTGAAGTGCATTTCTTTGGCGGGATCTATAAAGGTCATGCCGGTGCGGCCCGTCTCTATATCGAGCGTTTCCAGAAGAATTTTACCCACGGAAATAACGGTCCCATCGACGGTTTCCTACTTGATCATCCACAGCTCCAGGATATTGTCGATATTCAGGATGACGGCGTCACTGCGCTGGGTCGTTTTCGCTGTATGATGCAGGCCGGACGGCACAAGGATTACGGCGAACCCCGCCAGTGGTGGGAAGGCGGATTATATGAAAATGTATACAAAAAGGTGGATGGTGTCTGGCGGATCCATATCCTGAACTACTGTCCCCAGTGGCATGCCGACTTTGAAACCGGCTGGGCAAATACACGCCCCAACTATGTGCCGTTCCTCGACACCATCTACCCGGAAGATCCGACCGGGCCGGACGAGTTGAAAGAAGATGTCTGGCTGTGGCCGACCCATAAGGTCGTCCCCTTCCATAATATTCATCCGGTGACAAAAGAACCTATCGTGCCGGAACGCTGGCAGGGTGATATCGATCGTGAAAAGGCTGGAAAATGAGCAACTATCCCTCACTCTATATGATCATTGACGGCGAGCGTGTGTCCGGCGGCGGCAGGCGTACACACAAGGTCGTCAACCCGGCGACGGAGGAAACTCTCGGCGAACTTCCGCTGGCCAGTGCGGAAGACATGGACCGGGCGCTCGAGGTCGCGGATCGCGGTTTCAGGATCTGGAAAAAATCCACGCCGCAGGAGCGGGCCGCCGTGCTTCAGGGCGCTGCCCGTCTGCTCAGGGAGCGGGCCGATGATCTTGCCAGGCATGCCACTATGGAAGAAGGCAAGCCGTTCGGGGAAGCCCGGATAGAGGTGATGATCGGCGCCGGCCTGTTTGAGTTCTATGCCGGTGAATGCCAGCGCATTTACGGACGCATCCTGACCCGCCCCGAGGGCGGACAGAGGTCCATGGTCACTAAGGTGCCGGTAGGGCCGGTGGCAGCCTTTGCGCCCTGGAACTTCCCGCTTGGCAACCCGGCCCGCAAGCTCGGAGCGCCGATCGCAGCCGGTTGTTCGGTGATCATGAAGGCGGCCGAGGAAGCACCGGCGTCGGCATTGGGTATTTTACAGGCCCTGCTGGATGCGGGTCTGCCCAAGGAAGCGGCGCAGGCGGTCTTCGGTGTGCCGGATGAAGTGTCCCGTCACCTGCTGGCCTCTCCCATCATTCGCAAGCTGTCCTTTACCGGTTCAACTGTGGTCGGCAAGCATCTGGCCAAACTGGCGGCCGAGGATATGAAACGGACAACCATGGAACTTGGCGGGCACGGTCCGGTGATGGTCTTCAATGATGCGGATGTGGACAAGGCGCTTGACGTCATGGCTGCTCATAAGTTTCGCAATGCCGGACAGGTCTGCGTGTCTTCCACCCGGTTTATCGTGCAGGAAGATATTTACGATCGTTTTGTCCAGGGCTTCAAGGAACGGGCAGAGGCTGTCAAGGTGGGGAACGGGATGGACCCGGATACCCAGATGGGCCCCATGGCCAACCCGCGTCGTCCGGAAGCGATGGAACAGCTGATCGGCGATGCCATCGAATGTGGCGCAAAACTGCAGACCGGCGGCAAGCGCATTGGTAACCAAGGCTATTTCTATGCCCCGACGGTATTGTCCGATGTTCCCCTGAATGCCCGGATCATGAATGAGGAACCCTTTGGGCCTGTGGCCATGATCAATTCCTTCAGAACCGAAGAAGAGGTTATTCAGGAAGCCAACCGCCTGCCTTACGGTCTGGCCGGTTACGCCTGGACGTCGGACTCGCGCCGTCAAAGACGGCTCGCCGAAGAGGTCGAGGTTGGCATGCTTGGCCTGAATACGGTCATGATTGCCGGGGCGGATGCACCTTTTGGCGGTGTGAGATGGTCCGGTCACGGTCATGAGGATGGCCCGGAAGGACTGGATGCCTGCCTTGTCACCAAAACCGTTCACGAGGGATAAGTTGCCATGACACATGAACTGAAAACCGGGGGCGATCGCGGTTATCTCCGCATTGCCACTGAGGAAGCCTTTGCGACCCGCGAGCAGATCGATGCCTATCTCAGGATGGTCAATGATGGCACGGCGGACAAGGGCATGGTTTCCCTGTGGGGTTTTTATGCCCAGTCGCCGTCCGAACGAGCCATGCAGATTATTGATCGGCTGATGGATCTGGACAAACGGCGTCTGGACGATATGGACGCGACCGGCATTGATGTGGCGATTCTCTCTCTGACCTCTCCCGGTGTGCAGCCGTTGATTGATGCCGGGGAAGCCAAAGGCATGGTCGCCCGGGCCAATGATTATCTGGCCGAAAGGGTAGAGGCTCATCCGACCCGCTTTGTCGGCATGACCAGCATTGCCCCGCAGGATCCGGACTGGAGCGCCGCCGAAATCAAACGCGGCGCCGACCTGGGTTTCAAGGGTGTGATGGTCAACAGTCACACCCAGGGTGAATATCTGGACAATGCCAAATTTGATCCAATCTTCAAGGCGTTGGCGGACACCGGCCAGCCGCTTTATATCCACCCGCAGACACCGCCGGACAGCATGATTGATCCGATGCTTGAAGCGGGCCTTGACGGCGCAATTTTCGGTTTCGGCGTCGAGACGGGCATGCATCTCCTGCGCCTGATCACCATCGGGATTTTTGACCGCTACCCGGATCTCAAGATCATTGTCGGTCATATGGGAGAGGCGCTGCCGTACTGGCTCTACCGTCTTGATTATATGCATCAGGCGGGGGTCCGGTCCCAACGGTACGAGCGCATGAAGCCGCTGAAAAAAACAATCGCGGACTATATGCAGTCCAATGTCTATGTCACCACCAGCGGCATGGCCTGGGAGCCGGCGATCAAATTCGCCCAGAGTGTTCTCGGGGATGACCGGGTCATGTATGCCATGGATTACCCGTATGAATATGTGGCTGACGAAGTGCGCACCCATGACCTTCTTGATATTTCGGATACGGCCAAGAAGAAGCTGATGCAGACCAATGCGGAACATGTATTTGGTCTGAAATAAATAACCGTTCGCCAAGTTTGCGTGCCTCCCCCCAGATGGGGGAGGCCTTGTTCCAGTTCTTGCAGCCTTATATCAGGGAGAATACCAATGAAAGACGAAGTCACCCCGAAACTCGGCGGCAAGTCGGCTTATTATGCTTTGTTGCTGGTCGGTCTGTGTCAGGCCATGTCGATGGTGGATCGTCAGATCCTGGCTATTCTGATGCCGCGCATCAAGGCCGACCTGAACATTGGCGATGCGGAAATGGGGCTGCTGTATGGTACGGTTTTTGCCCTGTTTTATGCGGTTTTCTCCCTTCCTCTGGGGCGTCTGGCCGACGGCTGGATCAGAACCCGGCTGCTTGGCCTGTCGATCATCGGCTGGTCATTCATGACCGCCCTCGGGGGGATGGCCAACGGTTTTGGTCTTCTGGCCCTGTCCCGCCTTGGGGTGGGTATCGGTGAGGCCAGCGTGCAGCCGGGCGGTATGTCCCTTCTGTCAGATGTCTTTCCGAAGAGAAAAAGGGGCACTGTGACCGCGGTTATGGCGGCTGCCATCGCCCTTGGCCTTGGTTCTGCCCTGTGGATCGGCGGCTCCGTTGCTGATGCCTGGGATGGGGCTTTTGCTGATGGTGCTGCGCCCCTTGGGCTGAAGGGCTGGCAGGCGGCCTTTCTGGCGGCATCCATACCGGGTCTTTTCCTTGGCTACCTGATGATCAAAATGAAAGAACCCCGCCGGGGATTGTCGGACGGTATCGACCACCATGATGACCCGCATCCCTTCCGGGAAAGCTGGTTGACCCTGACGTCTATTTTGCCGGGCCTTTCCTGGCTTACCCTGCTGCGCCTGAAAGCGAGTTCCCGGGACTGGATAGTCAATATCGGCGGCTTGCTGATCATAATTCTTATGGTGGGGGTAATGATCCACTGGACCAACGGCTTGCGGCTGGTTAATCCAATCGCCTTATCAGTGGGGGGCTATGATTTCGGTGGTAATGAACTGCAATGGACCGTCACCGGTTTTGGCCTCTATGTCATTCTGAGCTGGATGCAGTCCCTGAAACTCAGGGACAAGCCAGCCTTCGAACTGGTCGTTAAAACGCCCTCCATGATCCTTGTCATTATCGTTGTTTCCCTGCAGATGGTCATCAATTACGGGGGCATGGCCTGGACCGCCGCTTACCTGATTAATCACTTCGGCCAAAAACCCGCCGAGGTGGGACTTCAGTTCGGGGTGATGATTTCCATCATCGGCATTGTCGGCCCCCTGATCGCCGGACCGGTTTCCGACTGGGTCAATGGTCACATTGCCGGTGGCCGGCTTTATGTAACACTTGGAGCCTTGATTCTGTCGCCGCCACTGGGGATCATCACTTTCACCTCCGACTCCGTTGGTCTGTTCTATGTCTTTTATGCCTGTTTCGGCCTGGCCCTGACCATGTGGTTGCCGTCCATCTATGCCTGCCTCATGGATCTGGTGCTGCCGCGTATGCGCGGAACGGTGATGAGCTATTATATCCTGACCATGACCATTACCGGAATGGGTATGGGGCCATATATTGTCGGCCTGATGAGCGACATCAACGGAGGTAACCTGGCGTCAGCTATTCTGAATCTTTTCTGGGTGTCGCCTTTGCTGGTGGTGCTGACCTATATCCTGATCAGGCGATTGCCAAAGGATGAGGCTTCGCTGCTTGATCGTGCCCGCGCCGCCGGGGAAAAGGTCTGAAAACGTAAAAAGGGAGAAAAGCATGCGTGACTGTTTCAAGCTGTTACTGACATTATTTGCTGCGGGGCAGTCTCTCTTGGCTGCTCCTCTGGCCTCTGCCGGGGAAAATGATTGTGCTGCCCTGAAGACGCTGGAACTTTCCGATGTCCGTATCGCTGCTGCCGAGGATATTTCAGGGAATGAATTCTGGCCTTATCCCCATTCCGTCTTTAACAGCATGGCCGGTCCCAATCCGGGCACTGATGTCGCCTTCTGCAGGGTGGCCGGTGTCATAGAAAAGGAAATCACTTTTGAAGTCTGGCTGCCGAAAGACTGGAATGAGCGTTTTCAGGCCGTGGGGAACGGCGGCTTCAGCGGCGGCCTCAACTATCCGGCCATGAACCTTGCCGCGGGGCGTGGCTTTGCTACGGCGTTACCCCGTTCCTGTGGGTCCCTGTTGTTGAAGGGCAGTTGGCCCTTACGGAAATTGTGACCGAGGATGAACGGGACTGGACCCCGGAAACCTTTGATCCGGACCGGGATATCCCGGAGCTGGAAAGCCGGCTCGGCGATAGTCTTTCCGCCTGGAAGACGGACCTGTCCTCGTTCCGGGCCCGGGGCGGCAAGCTGATTACCTATCATGGTTGGACCGATCCCTGGCTGTCTCCCTACAACAGTGTGGATTATTACCAGCAGGTGGCTGAAACCATGGGGCCGGAAAAGGTCGATGATTTCTTTCGGCTGTTCATGGTGCCCGGCATGGACCATTGTCGCGGCGGTCCCGGACCTGATCGCTTTGATATGGTGGATGCCATCATGAAATGGACCGAGGAAGGAATAGCTCCGGACAGGATTATAGCCCTTGGCGCCCTGGATAATGGTGGTCAGAGAACCCGCCCCTTGTGTCCTTACCCCCAGGTTGCTGTTTATCGGGGAGAGGGAGATACGGATCAGGCGGAAAATTTCGAGTGCCGCGCGGCCGAATAGCCCCCTTGGCATCAACATCTAAAAAACAAGCCCGCTTCATCAAGAGCGGGCTTGTTCATTGATAAAGTGAGTTTTTCGTTCAGGCGTCTCCGATGGCCTCTGCATCAGCCCAGTTGCCATGCAGGCCGAACCGCAGCCTAACCGGGATTTTTGCGGTGGCGACGGGACCTTTTTCTATATCTAGGGCGTCGAAAATCAACAGGTCGCTACGATGTTCCTCGAGTCTGTTACAGACCTGAACGATCCAGCCGTCGCCTTCCGGCGCGTCCTTGGAACGGGGCACGAAACAGGGTTCCTGAAGGCTTGAGGTGGGGCCGCACCACCATTTCTGTTCCTTGCCGGTTTCATGGTCAATCAGTCCCAGGGTATTCATTACATAACCGCCGGCACTTCCGCCTTTGAGTTCCACAGGCTTTTCCGTGTCAATGACCAGCAACCAGCCGTAACGATATTTCAAGCCGGTCATGCGGTCGTCAATGCGCGGGAACTCTCCCATCATATCTGTAAGGCGGGTTCGACTCTCGAACTCTTCGGAGTTTGACGCCATATCGACCGTCCAGCGGGTCAGATAACTGGCCGCTTCCAGGGGATTGAAGGGAGCCCCGTGGATATCCGGGAAGAAGGGGAACATGTTGTTCTTGGCTTCCGGGGTATCGAAATGAATTTTGGCGCCTTCCTGATATGCATTCATGACGTGGCTGGCAAACAGGTTGGGGCCCTTGAACCAGCGGACGTCATCCGCTGTGGCACCCGGCCTGCGGGGCAGAACCCCGAAATAAATCGGCATTGTGGTATCGAAGCCGAAGTGGGGCAGTCCCTTTTCCAGCCGTTCCCAGTTACTGGTGCTGGGCACCACATGGAAAATCGCATAATCCTCGGTCACGGCGAAATCATGCATCATGGCGTAATAGGGATTTTCGAACCAGATTTCATACAGAAGTTCATTGTCCGGAGAGACCTCATAATAAGTCATATCCAAGGTCAGAACGCCTTTGGAGGCATAACCGAAGGCGCACATATTGCCGGTTCTGGGATCGATCTTTGGATGGGCGGTAAAGGTCTCACCGGTCATTTTGCCGTTGAAGTCGGTATAGCCGACGGTTTCAAGGGTTACCGGATCCATAACCAGGGCGGGGGAGTCTTCCTTCATGCCGTAAAGCCGTCCGCCATGGACAAAGGCATTTGTATTGGCGGTGCCGCGGATCTGGCCCTTGACGCTGGGGTCGTCGGTCAGCGGGTTGCGGTAGGCGCCGAACAGGGCCTTGCCGGCTTCCTTTTCCAGCTTCCACTTGTCGGTATGAGCCCAGCGCTGGCGGAAATTGACTTTGCCATCCTTGATCCGGAACTGGGTAATCATGCCGTCGCCGTTAAAGGCAATATCATCCCCAAGCTTCGGCGGGAATTGTGGGTCCGGCTGTACCCGATAGAAAGCGCCGTTCATCCCGGCAGGAACTTCACCTTCAATATCAAGGTCGATGATATCGGCTTCGAGCCGTGTTGGCGTGTTGAACCCCGTGAAACTGGGCGTGTCTGGAAAATGTGTCATATAGAGGAGCCTCCCATCGTTAAGTAATAACCCCCTGCAATCCCTTTTTATAAAAATAGTATGTATGACAAACAATAGCTGAATCCGGCAAAAAAAATCAAGCGCATTATTGTGTGAAGCAATCCACTTCGTGTTTGTTGCATTAGGAAGTTCTGCATTATATGATGCGGCAAGGGAAGGAGGGAGTTCCATCCGTGTTTCGCTGTAAAATGTATGCAATTTATGATGCAGGGATGTCACACATGGTAAAAAAAACTGATAAAATCATAAAATGAATACAAAAATTATATAGCAGTCTTGCACAAATCCGTTAGTATGTTATACAAACAGATAAGCGTCGGAAAAGACGCTGGCTTTAATAAAGCCTAAGGGAAGCAATCTTATAGGGAGACATTTTATGACGAGATGTCTCAGTCATTTATGGGAGGTTTATTTATGACACCATTTACATTACATCGGAAAAAACAATTCCGCGTCGGCATGGTCTCGCTTGCCGCGCTGATGGCACTGGGTTCTGCTTCTTCTGCCACTGCGCAGGAAGAAGAAATGATGACCCTGGAAGAGATCGTGGTTACGGCCCAGTTCCGTGAACAGAATCTTCAGGATACGCCGCTGGCCATTACAGCTGTCTCCGGCGAAATGATGGAAGCGCGCAGCCAGATCAATATCGTTGACGTCGCCGTGCAGGCGCCCAGTGTGTATTTCATCCAGGCTGGCGGGGCCTTCGGTCCTTCGCTTGGTGGCGAAATCCGCGGCGTTGGCCAGTTTGACTTTAACCCGGCTTACGAGCCCGGTGTTGGTATCTATGTGGATGACGTTTATTATCCCATCCTGACAGGTTCCGTTATGGACCTTCTTGATCTGGAGCGTGTTGAAATTCTCCGTGGTCCACAAGGTACACTGACCGGCCGTAACTCCATCGGGGGTGCCATTAAGATGGTATCCCGCCGTCCCACTGGTGAAAGCCAGGGATATGTCAGCGCTTCCTATGGCAGCCGCGACTTGATTGATATTCGCGGCAGTGCGGATTTCACACTGACGGATAATCTCTATGCCCGTGTGTCCGGTGTGCACAAGGAACAAAAAGGCTGGGTTGACCGCGTCGATTATGGTTGTGCCAACCCGGGCAATCCGGAAGGTATTCCAGCATTCCTGCCTTCAGGTGGCGGGAAATGTACCTTTGATAAGCTCGGTGGTGAAGGCTATACCGCCCTGCGTGGTATGGTAAACTATGCTCCGGATGAAAAACTGAATATCCTGATTACGGCGGATGTTTCCAATGTTGACCGCACGCCTGCTGCAGATGTTGTAACTGTAAGCAATTTCAACCCTAACATGATTTGTGGTCCGACCTGTAGCTACGCCAATTATTATCTGCCGGCTACAGAAAGCTCCGAGGCAAATATTCTTGATGCCCGTAGTCGTTTTAAAGGCTGGGGTCTGTCTGCAAACATTGATTATGCACTGACCGATAACCTGCAGCTGCAGTCTATTACAGCCTACCGGGAATTTAACGCCAAATGGGGCACGGATGACGACTCCGGTGCTGATCCTTCCTTCGGGGCCGGCGGCTGGAACGACATGTCTCATGATTTCTTCAGCCAGGAAATCCGCCTGAATGGTCAGATTTCTGACGGTATTGATTTCACGGTCGGAGCCTTTTATTCCGATCAGCTGACTACTTATTACACTGTGCAGGACATCCGTTACATTCCGGGCCTTCTCCTTCAGTTCCAGGGTAACGATCCCGTCAACGCGGATAGCTTTGCCGTCTTTGGTACGGTTATCGCCAGTGTAACCGACGACCTGACCATCACGGCCGGTGTGCGCTATACAGAAGAAAGCAAGGACTATACCTTCGTCCGTAAAAACTTTGACGGTACAACCAGCTTTGTTCTCGGCACACTTGACGGTGTGACTGCTGAGTATAGTGGTGACAATGTGGACTATCGTGTAACAGCTGACTATCGTTTCGCAGAGAACTTCATGGCATACGCGACGATTTCAACCGGCTTTAAAGGTGGCGGGGTTTCCGCCCGTCCGTTTAATGCGACACAGGCGCTTGAAGGGTCTTTCAATCCTGAAAAGCTTATCAACTACGAGGTTGGTTTCAAGGCAGAGCCCTTTGAAAATTCCCGACTGAATTTCGCTGTGTTCTATAACGACTATACAGACCTTCAGATACCGATCAGTGACTGTTCCGCCTATGGCGGCGGCCCCTGTGGTGTGGTTCTGAACGGTGGAGATGCCGAATTCTGGGGCGTTGAGCTCGAATTTGAGACACAGCCGGTTGAAGGCCTGAGTATCAATGCGTCAGCCAGTTATATTGACACCAAATGGACGCGGGTGGATGAGCGTGCAACCAGCATCAATCTAACTGATCGTGTAAGCTCTACACCGACCTGGCAGGCATCTTTCGGCATTCAGTATGAGGCCGACCTTGGTGAAAACGGCAGCATTACTCCCCGTTTTGACATGACTTATATTGACAAACGGTTTGTGGGTCGTGGCCTTGGAGATCCTGGCTTTCTGCCAAGCTACACCCTTGCTACAGCTCGTCTGACATGGCGGAATGCGGATCAGGACCTGGCTGTTTCACTGGCAGTCACCAACCTGTTCGACGAGTATTACAAAACTTCTCAGTTCTCTGCTCTGTTTAACTTCACAGGGGGGGCTTATGACACCCTTGGCAAGCCTCGCGAGTGGATGCTGAATGTTAAAAAAGATTTCTAATCTTTTACTGACATAAAATCTTCGGGAAAGGGTGTCATGTGCACCCTTTCTCTTTTTCAGGCAATTTCTGGTCTTTGGTTTTGGATATTTGTGTCTGGTTTTGTCCGAATAAAGACCGTTGAATATTCAGGATCGAAACCATGAAACTAACTTTACCACCGGGGATCAGTCCGGCTGATTTTGATGCCGCACTCAAAAAGTTTGAAGCTGTTGTCGGTAAGGAATGGGTCCTCGCAACGGACCAGGACCGGGATGTCTATTCCGATATCTATGCCCCCGGATCGGAAGAGGAATGGCCGCCGTCTGCCGCCGTAGCCCCTGCCACCACCGAGGAAATCCAGGCTATTGTGCGGATCGCCAATGAATTTAAAACACCGCTCTGGCCGGTGTCCCGTGGTAAGAACCTTGGCTATGGCACGGCTGCCCCCCGGATGCCGGGTTCCGTTGTTCTGGACCTGGGCCGGATGACGAAAATTCATGAAGTCGATCCTGACCTGGCCTATTGTGTGGTTGAGCCGGGGGTCGGTTTTTTTGATCTTTATGAACACCTGCAACGGAATAATCACCCCCTGTGGCTGTCCGTACCCGGCAATGCCTGGGGATCGGTCATGGGAAATGCCCTGGATCACGGAATCGGCTATACGCCTTACGGTCAGAATGCCCGGAACATTTGCGGTATGGAGGTGGTTCTGCCCGATGGCGATCTGGTGCGGACCGGGATGGGGGCCATGAGCAACAACAAGGCCAGTCATTTATTTCCTTTCAGCTATGGGCCGAGCTGGGACCAGATGTTTACCCAGTCCAACATGGGTATTGTCTCCAAAATGGGTCTGTGGCTGATGCCGGCCCCGGAAACCTCCCTTCAGATTACGGTAGACATTCCCAAGGAGGAGGATATTAGCTGGGTCATTGATACCCTGGCGCCGCTGAAAATCAACGGTCTGATCGATCAGTCCATTTTTATTCCGAGCTGGCTTGGAAAAATGGTGCTCAAGGGACGACGGCAGGATTTCTGGGACAAGCCCGGCGCCATCCCCGAATGGCGCGTACAGGAACTGCTCAAGGAACATAACCTTGGCTACTGGCAGGTCAGCCTGCGTTTCTATGGCGACCGCGAAGTGGTCAAGGCCAGGGCGAATGTGGTGAAGAATGCCTTCATGGGCAAAATCAACACGCCTTGGATCGAGGAATGGTGGGAAAGCGGGAACCCGGTGAACGCCATGGATATCACCATGGGTGTGCCTTCCGCGGTGGCCCTGCAGATGGGCGACTGGGTCGGCGGACGCGGCGCTCATATGGGCTTTTCTCCGGTGGTGCCGGCCAGTTCCAAACATGTGGTGCATCAGCTCAAACGCAGCCGGAAAATTATCGCCGAGCATGATGTTGACTTTTATGCCAGCTTTACCCTACACGGGCGCTTTGCCAACAATGTGAACATGCTGATGTATGACCGGGATGATGACGCCCAGGTGAAGAATATTCGCAAGCTGTTTAACGCATTGATTAAGGATGCCCGGGACTCCGGTTATGGGGAATACCGCACACACCTTGGCTGGATGGATGCGGTGGCGGATACCTTTGATTTCAACGATCACGCCATGCGCAGGTTGAATGAAAAGGTCAAGGATGCGCTCGACCCCAACGGCATTATCGCCCCGGGCAAGCAGGGTATCTGGCCCTCTGCCTATCGGTCACAGGCTGACAAGGAGTTCCGCACATGAAACGGATTGCTTTAGTTGTCCTGGCCGGTCTTGTCCTGACCGGTTGTAATGAAAGTGAAAATACGGAACATAAAATGGCAGCCGCACCGGAGTCTGCGATGCAGATGCCTTTGTACCAGATGCGGGCGGAAATGCCTGAAGGGGACCGTCTAACGTCAACTGCTGACGGCGAAGTGCTGTTTTCCAATCGCTGTGGCGCCTGTCATCTGCCGGGTGGCATGGGCACAAATCTGCTGACCATGCAGCGTATGGAAATGGGCTTTGCCCCGGAAAGCGGTCTTCTGACCAACCGTACTGACCTGACAGCGGATTATGTGATAGAAGTTGTTCGTAACGGCAAGGTGGCCATGCCGCCCCAGACCCGGGTCGATGTGACCGATGCAGAACTTGAACGGATTGCTGCTTATCTAGGGAGGGCCGCAGAATGAAAATTACCAGACGGAATTTGATGACCGGGGCCGGCATGGCCGGTATGGCTATTGCCATGACCCCTGCAATTAAAGCCATTGCCGGTACTGCAGGTCAAAAGGCTACGCTGGCCATTTATGACAGCCGGGTACCACAATCCCGGGTTTTTGCCCGGGAAGTCGCCGGTCAGGGGATCACCACCATTGATATCGCCGGAGAGGACGCCATGATGTGGCGGACCATCCGCAAGGCCGCGAAGGAACCAGGTGATGTGATCGGCCTGACCCGCTGGTCGGATCTGGTGCTGGTGCGGGGATATTTTGAAGAAGGGGGCAAACGCATGAGCCATGAGGTTCGCCCTGAAAGCCAGCGGCCCGGAACTATCACAACGTTTCTGTGGCGCATGGATTCGGCCCGGTCAGCTTCCTGATACAGGCTGGTTTTCCCCATAGATCTTTTTGTCCGTCGGCGTTGTTTACGTCGGCGGATTTTTCTTATGCAGCATTTTGCCGTCAGATTATCCACAAAACGGCTGAGCGGAAATCCTGCTGGAATTGGTGAGGGAAGATGCTAGTCTTGCCAATGGTCAGCGCATCCGGATTAAACAGGATGCGCAGTCGTAAAGAAGAACTGGCGGGAGCAGCAGTGGAGACAGGAATGACACAGGACGAGGACCTGAAGACAACAATAACACGGGCGCGCAGTCAACAGCTTGGGGACCTTCTGCGGCGGAGTGCCCGACGGGTGCCGGACAAGACGGCGCTTGTCTTCGGGGAGTTCCGCGACAGCTTTGCCGGGCTTGATGACCTGGTGAACCGGACGGCAAATGCCCTGCGCCACAAGGGTATCGCCAAGGGTGACCGCGTGGCCCTGCTGTCCCATAATAACCGTTCCTTTGTAATTCTGCGTTTTGCCCTGGCCCGGATCGGGGCCGTCATGACGCCAATCAACTTTATGCTCAACGCCTCCGAGGTTGCCTATATTCTTTCCGATGCAGGGGCTGTCGCCATGATCGCCGAGGATGCGCTTGTGCCGCTGGCGGAGGAGGCCATCGGGCAATCCGCTGTTGATCTTAAAATTACCGCGTCGATCCTCCATGCCGGAACCGATGTGCCGGGAGACTGGGAAAATGTCGAAGACTGGTTCGATCACCCTGATGCCAGGGCGCATTATGTGGAGATTGATGACGATGACCCGGTGCAGCTCATGTATACCAGCGGGACTGAATCCCGCCCCAAGGGGGTATTGCTGACCGCCCGGGCGCTCTATGCGCAGTATGTCAGCTGTATTGTCAATGGCGATATGACGGCGGAGGATGTGGACCTGCATTCCCTGCCGCTTTATCACTGCGCCCAGCTTGACTGCTTCCTGTCGCCGGACCTTTATCTTGGGGCGACCAGCATTCTGCTGCCGGGTCCGGATCCGGAAACTATCCTCACGACTATTGAGCGCGAGAAAGTCACCAAGCTCTTTTGTCCGCCGACCATCTGGATTGCTTTGTTAGGTCATCCCAAATTCGATCAGGTGGACCTGTCCAGCCTGTGCAAAGGGTATTACGGCGCGTCCATCATGCCGACGGCTATTATCGAGGAACTTACCGAGAGGTTGCCCAATATGAAGCTGTATAATTTTTACGGCCAGACCGAACTGGCACCTGTTGCCACCGTGCTGGGACCGGAGGATCAGTTGCGCAAACTGGGGTCAGCCGGCCTGCCGGCGCTGAATGTGGAAACACAGGTGGTGGACGACGACGACAACCCGGTGCCGCCCGGTGTGGTTGGTGAAATAGTCCATCGCAGCCCGCAGGCGACGCTTGGTTATTACAATAATATGGAAAAGACCGCAGAGGCCTTTCGCGGCGGCTGGTTTCACAGCGGCGACCTCGGCCGTATGGATGAGGAAGGATATCTGTATGTGGTTGACCGCAAAAAGGACATGATCAAGACAGGCGGGGAAAATGTCGCCAGCCGTGAGGTCGAGGAAGTGATCTTCACCCATCCGGATGTGGCCGAAGTGGCCGTGTTCGGCGTGCCGCACCCGATCTGGATCGAGGCGGTTACGGCGGCAGTGGTTTGCCGGCCGGGAAGTGTCGTTGAGGTCGAGGAACTTCAGGTTTTTTGCCGGGAACGACTGGCCGGTTACAAAAGCCCGAAATATATTGTGCCGGTAGAGGCTCTTCCCAAAAATGCCAGCGGCAAGATCCTGAAGCGGGATCTGCGGGCGTCATTTGAAAAAATCGCCGACGAAGACTGATCGCGACAGGAGGCGGTTCTATACGCCGTAAGGATATGTGTCGTCCAGTTCGCCCTTGTGCGGATGAGGTATGGTATCCAGGGGCTCGACGGCCGTTGTTTCATCATAATGTATCATGAAGTCAAACTGTTCGGGCAGGCAGCTCTGGAAATAATGGCTCTGGCGTTCGGTTTCCGGCCGGTAAATCACCCCGATGGCGCGTTGCAGCCGGGCTTCCATAAGCCGGTCCACAGCTTCATTGCCTTCCCGAAGATTGAGGAGGAATTTTTTATGATTCACATGATGGAACAATTCTTCGTAGCTTCCGGCGATGGGCGTCCGGACGGTTTTCACCTTGTGGGGCATATCCCAGTCGGAGGCGGCCATGACCGTTCCCTGACACGTGGAAAATCCGACGAGAAGGGCGTCCCGGCCATATTTTTCCCGTGCAAGCTGGCCGATGTTAAATTCTCCGCGCCGGCCCATTTCCGTGGCGGCGGCATTGCCTATATGGGAGTTGTGCGCCCAGACCACGATCCGGGCTTCCCGTCCGAGCTGATCTGAAATAAAGTCAGAAAGGCTGTTCAGGGTGTCGAACATATGCTGGTCGCGCAGGTTCCAGGAATTGGGGTGACCACGATACAGCGACCGGTAATATTCCTCGGCACTTTTGACCAGTTCAGCATTGCGCAGGGCGCCGAAATATTCCTCTTCCGCAACAAGTCCGTTACGCCGCAGGTAGTTCAGGGATTTTTCCCTCAGGTTCAGGAGCTGCTGGATTATGTCGTCTTCACAGGAGTCTGCCAGTCCCCTGTGCATGGCATAGCCGTAAGACTGGGGATTATCCATAAAATGATACAGGCAGCCATAACGCATCCTCGCCTTTCTGGCTTCTTCGGGATCGATCCCGTCCAGATAATCAATCACCGCATGGATCGAGCTGTTCATGCTGTAGAGGTCGAGGCCATAAAATCCGACCGGCCTTTCCCGCCTTTTGAGATCAGGATTGGACGAAATATACCTGAGGTTATAGTCATGCAGCCAGTGGACGAAATGTTCGACTTCCCGGTTGCGCCACATCCATGTGGGAAAACGCTCAAAATTGCCCAGGGCCTGTTCGGCAGAACTGTCTGTGCCCTGTTGGGATACATAGCGGTTGACCCGGAAGGCATCGGGCCAGTCGGCTTCTACGGCGACGGCATCAAAGCCCTTTTCAGAGATCAGGCGTTCAGTGAGTTCGGCTCTGGCCCGGTAGAATTCTTTTGTGCCATGTGACGCTTCGCCAATCAGGACAAATCGTTTGTCGCCGGCGGCTTCTACAATTTCGTCATGATCCTGCAATTGGCCGCCCAAGGGACGGACATGTTTCTCCAGGGCCGTTATATTGGCCTGATCGGGAACGGGATTTGCCATTTGCGCACCTCACTGATGGAAGTAAGCTGTAAATATAAATGATTTTCCTTCATGCCGACATGATATGTATCAAAAATTCCCGGGGAAATAGCCTTTCTCCCGGGAATGTTCTCAGATCACACCTTTTTTATGCAGCTCTCCGAGGGTGGCCTGATCCAGATCCAGCATTTCACCCAGAATGTCATTGGTATTTTCGCCCAGCATCGGCGGGGCTTTGTCATAACTGACCGGGGAATCCGACAGGCGCAGGGGAGTGGCTACTCCAGGCACGGTTCCAAGCTGTGAATGCGGCAGTTCCTTGCGCAGGCCGCGGGCGATGACCTGGGGATCGTGGAAAACCTCTTCAAGCGTATTGATCGGCCCGCAGGGGACAGAAACACTTTCCAGCAGTTCATAGAGCTCTCCGCTTGGCAGCTTGCGGGTCATTTCCTCGATCAGAGGGATCAGGATTTCACGGTTCTTGACCCGGTCGCTGTTGGACCTGAAGCGCGGATCATCGGCAAGCGCCGGATTGCCCAGTACGGTGACCAGTTTGCGGAACTGGTTGTCGTTACCCACGGCAATGATCATATGGCCGGTTTTGGTGGGGAAGGCCTGATAGGGTACAATTGTCGAATGACCATTGCCAATGCGGGCCGGGGACTTGCCGCTGACCAGATAGCTGAGGGCCTGATTGGCCATATTGAAGACCTGGACATCCAGCAGGGCGATGTCGATATACTGGCCGCGGCCGGTGCGCTGGCGCTGATGCAGGGCGCCGAGGATGGCAATGGCGGCATATAGACCTGTGCCGATATCGGCCATGGCGACACCGGCCTTTTGGGGGCCGCCGCCGGGCAGGTCGTCCCGTTCGCCGGTCACACTCATCATGCCGCCCATGGCCTGGATCATGAAGTCATATCCCGCCCGCGGAGCATAGGGTCCGGTCTGCCCGAAACCTGTGATGGAACAATAGATCAGCCGGGGATTGATCTCTTTCAGGCTGTTGTAATCCAGGCCGTATTTTTTCAGCCCGCCGAGCTTGTAATTCTCCACCAGTACGTCAGATTTGGCAGCCAGCTGCCGGATAATATCCTGTCCTTCGGGGGTGGAGATATTGACTGTAATGGAATCCTTGCCCCGGTTGGCGGAAAGATAATAAGCAGCATCTCTCCGCTCACCGGTTTCCGGGTCGGTGAGGAACGGGGGACCCCAGCTGCGGGTATCGTCCCCTTCGCCGGGTTTTTCCACTTTGATCACTTTGGCGCCGAGGTCGGCCAGGGTCTGTGTTGCCCACGGGCCGGCAAGTACCCGGCTCAGGTCAAGGACGGTAATATTGTCGAGTGCACGCATGAAACTTGTCTATCCCATTGTTGTTATTTTGGCCGGTCATTCTGAAATACCGGATTATTTTTCTTTGGCTTTCTGCTTCGCCGCCCGTTCGGCTCTCATCCTGGCCACTTCCGGTCCGGTCTGGCAGACATTGCAATAGGCAAGTTCCAGGGCATGGCTGGCGGACAGGTCGCTGTTTTCCGCATCCCGCATGAGCCGTTTGGTCAGTTCCACGGAATGACGGTTTCCTTTGGCAAAGCTGCCGGCCAGTTCAACGGCTGTATCAACCGCACTGCCGGCGGCAACAAGCTTGCTCACCAGACCGAGTTCCAGCGCTTCCTCTGCCTCTACAACCCGCTCGGACAGGATGATTTCAGACGCCCGGTAGGGGCCGAGCTGACGGCGCAGGAACCAGACGCAGCCGCCGTCAGGAACCAGTCCCAGACTCAGGAACGGGGCGCAATATCTGGCGTTGTCGGCAGAGATGACCATGTCACAGGCGAGGACCATGCTCCAGCCGATCCCATAGGCGCCGCCTTCCACTGCGGCAATGACAGGGAACGGCAGGTCATGCAGGCGCCGGATCAGTTTCTGGCCGATTTCAAGCCGCTTGGCCGGGGCCAGGGCGCCTTCGCCGGCGGCGGGAAGGGTTTTCAGATCACCGCCTGCACTGAAGAAGTTGCCGGCGCCGCTCAGGATGACAGCCCTTGGCGGGGTTGGACCTTCGGCCCTGCGCAGGGCGCTGTCCAGTTCTTCCCAGAGCTCGAAATTAAAGGCGTTCCGCGCCTGCGGCCGGTTCAGGGTGATCAGCAATATATTGTTATCTGTTTCTTCCACAAGCACCAGGGCGCTTTCCCGATTTTCAGCTTCAGTCATCTTTCGGTCTCCCTTCAAAACATCCTGTTTGTTGTTGTCTGGCAACAGGTCTTGATTTCGTCCATATCTGCAGGTGATAGCATCACCGGGCAGGAACGACAAAATATTTATGGCTGTCCCTCACAATCCGCAACGGAGTTGTAGCATATATTGCCTGAAAGCAGGGGAGACGCCATTATTTTTAACGGCGGTTTGCTGAATTTTTCCCATTGACTGACCAAGCCTGCCGACAGCATAATGGTGGAAGTAGTTTCCGATTGCCATCCGCGATGGCGCTGTGCCTATTAAAAACAAAAGAGATTTAAACAACATCACAGGATTCAGGAAATCTGTATGAGTTTGCATGACAAAAATAATATAAACATTTCGGGATCGAAATGAAATCAACTCCCCGTTCTCCCCAGCAAGTCCAGGCCCTTCAAAAACTGCGAGAGCTTATTCTCTCCGGTGAATTCGCTGTCGGGCAGCGGGTGTCTGAACTTGCGGTGGTTGAGAAACTTGATATCTCCCGCACGCCGGTGCGTCTGGCCCTGACAATTCTGGAACATGAAGGTTTCCTGCGCACGCTGCCCCGGGGCGGATTTACTGTTCGTCAGTTTACAATTCGGGATGTGATTGATGCGATCGAAATACGCGGATTTCTGGAAGGGATGGCGGCCCGCCGGGTGGCAGAGAAGAGGCTTTCAAGGGAGGAACTGGAGCCCCTTAGACAGGTCACCAGAACACTGGATGAAATTATTCGGATGGATGACCGCGCCGTGCTTGTGGAAAATTACAAGGAACTGAACGGCGAGTTTCACCAGTTGCTGCTGGAGCTTGCCGACAGCGCCATGTTGGACAGGTCGTTCGGCCATGTCTCCAGCCTGCCGTTTTCCGGTCCCAACGCCTTTGCTTTCACCGGCGGCGATTCCCGGGAGCATATCGAATTGCTGAGGTTCGGCCAGTATCAGCATGCCAACCTTCTGGAGGCGATTGAAAACGGGCAGGGACAACGGGCGGAATTCCTGGCCCGCGAACATGCCCAACTGGCCCTGAAGATATTTTCCCGGGCGCTGAAACACATGGACCGTCTGGAGCGTATCCCCGGAGCTTCACTGCTGGACCTGAAAAGGCCTGGCAGTGAAGAATAGCGTCTGATTATTTTTTTGCGTGCCGTTCCGCTGATTCGATGGTGTTGACTAGAAGCATGGTCACCGTCATCGGGCCTACACCACCCGGAACGGGTGTGATATAGGATGCTTTTTTCGATACACCCTCAAAATCCACATCGCCGCGGAGTGAGCCGTCCGGCAGGCGGTTGATTCCCACGTCTATGACAACGGCGCCGGTTTTGACCATCTGCGGCAGGATCAGGTTCGGCACGCCGGCCGCCACAATCAGAATATCGGCAAGAATGGTGAACTGGGCGAGATCCCGGGTCTTGGCGTGACAGATGGCGACGGTGGCGTCATTGGACATCAGCATCAGGGCCATGGGCTTGCCGACAATATTGCTGGCGCCGACAATTACCACATTCTGGCCTTCGACGGGGATGTTCTCGCTCTCCAGCATTTTCATCACCCCGTAGGGCGTGCAGGGAGAAAAGACCATCTTGCCGACTACCAGGCCGCCCACGTTATAGAGGTGGAAGCCGTCAACATCCTTGTCGACGGAAATGGTCTCCAGGACCCGTTCCATATCGATATGTTTGGGCAGGGGCAGCTGCACCAGAATACCGTGAACCTCGGGATCCACATTCAGCTTTTCGATCAGGGCGACCAGCTCGTCGGTGGTGATATTCACGTCATGATGATAGCTGAAGGATTTGATGCCGACCGCTTCACAGGCCTTGATCTTGTTCCTTACATAAACCGCCGAGGCGGGATCTTCCCCGACAAGGATAACGGCCAGACCGGGGGTAACGCCGGTCCTCTGCAGGTTTTCAACACGGGCCTTGCAGTCGTCGCGAATGGTCGCGGCGACTTTTCTGCCGTCAATAATTTTAGCCAACTCTTTACTCCCGGGACCCGGTAGGTCCTTGAATGTTTTGTCCCGCGTGTGGATCAGTCGCGGAAAACGACGGTCTTGTGACCATTGACCAGCACCCGGTCTTCCAGATGGTAATGGACAGCCCGGGCCAGTACCCGGCGTTCAATGTCACGGCCCTTGCGAACCAGGTCATCCGGGGTGTCCTTGTGGCTGATAGGCTCCACATCCTGAACAATGATCGGTCCTTCATCCAGGTCCTTGGTCACATAGTGGGCGGTGGCCCCAATCATCTTCACGCCGCGGTCATAGGCCTGATGATAGGGCTTGGCACCCTTGAAGCCGGGCAGGAAGGAATGATGGATATTAATGCAGCGTCCATCCAGATAGGCGGAGAAGTCGTCTGACAGGATCTGCATGTAACGGGCCAGTACGATAAGTTCCGCACCGGTGTCTTCGATGACTTTCTTGATCTGGGCTTCCTGCTGGGGTTTTGTATCCTTGGTAATCGGGAAATGATAATAGGGGATGTCGCCGAGCAGGGTCAGGTTCAGGGCTTCCTTGGGATGGTTGGAAACAATGCCCACCACGTCCATGTTCAGTTCCCCGATCCGGTTGCGATAGAGCAGGTCGCCAAGGCAATGGTCGAATTTGGAGACCAGCATCAGGACTTTTCTTTTTTCACTCTTGTTGTGAAGCAACCAGGTCATTTTGAAATCGCGGGCAATCGGCTCGAAATCACCTTTCAGTGAGTCGATTTTGGTGCCGTTGTCGGCAAGGTCAAAGACGATTCGCATAAAGAATTGTCCGGTATCCCCGTCCCGAAACTGCTGAGCGTCAAGCACATTGGCGCCATTTTCAAAAAGCAGCCCGGTCACTTTGGTTACGAGACCGGGCTGGTCTTCACATGAAAGGGTTAGAATATAGGTGTTATCCATGGCTTTGTTCTCCTGTAAGAGCGATCAAGACGGGCATATCATATAATGTCTTTCACTTTATGTATTTATTTCATCAAATGATGTTTTGCATACAAAAAAATAAAAATAATGCCCATAAACCGTAAAAAATAGCTGAAATACATGTAGCAAAAATAAATCTTGCATGCAATATGAATTAAGTGTATGAATCATTTTAGTCTAAAAGAAGAGGATATTTCCTCCCCATCCCACTGCAATATAGGAGACAATGCTGTCATGGCTGCCAAAAACCTTGAAGAAGTATTGAACGCCGCGGGTAACACTGTGGAAATGCTGCGCAACTCTAAGATCGGTGCCTATGTGTATCCGGTTGTGCCGACCGAATTTTCCAACTGGCGTGACGAACAAAAAGCATGGCGCGAAACTGCCGTTCTGTTTGATCAGTCCCACCATATGGTTGATCTGTTCGTAAATGGTAAGGATGCTTTCAAGCTCCTGTCAGACCTGACCATTAACAGCTTTGCCAACTTCAAGGTTGGAACCGCCAAGCAGATGGTTCCCTGCTCACACAGCGGTCATGTGATCGGTGACGGTATCCTGTTCCGTATGTCAGAAGACGAGTTCGTCTTCGTCGGTCGTAACCCCACGGCCAACTGGATTCAGTTCAATGCCGAAACAGGTGGTTATGATGTAGAGGTTATCTATGACAACCGTTCTCCGTCCCAGCCGATGGGCAAGCCGGTTGTGCGCAAACATTACCGCTTCCAGATCCAGGGTCCGAATGCCAAACAGGTTATCGAGAAACTGAACGGCGGCCCGGTTCCGGAAATCAAATTCTTCAACTTTGACTTTATCACCATCGCCGGCAAAAAAGTGCATGCCCTGCGTCACGGTATGGCCGGCGCACCGGGTCTGGAAATCTGGGGCCCCTACGAAGATTACGAACTGATCCGCTCCACCATCCTGGAAGCCGGTGAAGAATTCGGTATCGTGGCCGTTGGGTCACGGACCTATGCCACCAACACCCTGGAATCTGGCTGGATCCCGTCTCCGCTGCCCGCTGTTTACACAGACGAGCGCATGAAAGCCTACCGCGAATGGCTGCCTGCCGGCAGTTATGAAGCCATGGGGTCCATCGGTGGGTCCTTCGTTTCCGACAACATCGAAGACTATTATGTAACTCCGTATGAACTGGGTTATGGTCCGTTCATCAAATTCGACCATGACTTTATCGGCCGCGAAGCTCTGGAAGCCATGGACAAAGGCGCGCAGCGCAAGAAAGTGACACTGGCCTGGAACGGCGAAGATATGGCGAAACTGTTTGCCTCTTACTTCACCGGTGAAGAGAACGGCAAGTTCTTCGACCTGCCGCTGGCCAACTATGCCTCTTCCAACTATGACGCCATCATGGCCAACGGCCACCATGTCGGTTTCTCCATGTTCACCGGTTACAGCAACAACGAACGGACTGCCCTGTCCCTTGCCACTGTTGATCAGGACATCCAGGTTGGTAACGAGGTTACTGTTATCTGGGGTGAGCCGAACGGTGGATCAGGCAAGACAACTGTCGAGCGTCACACGCAGATGGAAATCCGCGCCATCGTGAGCCCGACACCTTACTCAGCCGTTGCCCGTGAAGCTTACGCCGACAGCTGGCGGACCAAAGGCTAAGGCCTGGTTTTTAGTAAGGTAATAAATTGAAACGACAGCCGCGCCAAAAGGCGCGGCATTGTCCCTCTTTATCCCCAGCTATCAGTAAATGAAATGGCGGTGACGACAATGACTACTCAACAGACTGCACTCAGCAAATTTTTGACAGGCTACACCGCGGAAGTGACTTCCGGTGATGGCAAGTCAATCAAGGCCGCCAGCGAAAAGATGGCTCCCGGTTCGGAAGTTTTTGTGGCGTCCCTGCCGAAAAACACCCTGGACGACCTGGTGGCGGCCATTGTCAAGCTGAGCGAGTCCGGCCTCAATGCCGTGCCGCATATTGTCGCCCGCAACATTAAAGATTACGCCACCCTTGATGAGTTGCTCGGACGTCTGGTTAAAGACGCCGGATGTGACCGTGCGCTGGTGCTCGGCGGCGACCGGGATGAAGCCGTGGGCGAGTATAGCTCCAGCCTTGAACTGATTGAAACCGGCCTGTTTGAAAAACACGGCATCAAAAAGATTTATATCGGCAGTTATCCGGAAGGACACGCCCGTATCCCTGATGACGTGCTGGAACAGGCCATCCGGGACAAGCTGGCGGCTGCAGAAAAAGCGGGCCTTGAAGTGGAGTTGGTCACCCAGTTCTGTTTTGACGCCAAACCGTTCATCGAGATGGCCAGACGTTTTCGCGCCCAGGGTATTACAGCACCTTTGCGGGCCGGTGTTGCCGGTCCGGCAAACCGGATGACTTTGATCAAATATGCCATGGCCTGCGGTGTGGGCGCGTCCCTTCGGGCGCTCAAGGAACGCCAGGATATGGCCAAGAATATGATTGTCGGGGAGACTCCCGAGGGTCTTCTGGCAGAGCTGGCAGAAGCCAACGAGGCAGACCCCTCACTGGGCCTGAGCGGCGTGCATTTCTTCACCTTCGGGTCGCTGATCAAATCCGCTGATTTTGCCAGTGAGCATATGGCTGGCTAATTCCCCCAATAATACCGACCACTCAAGGCAGGTCGTTCTCTTTATTGAGGCGGCCTGCTTTTTTTTATGATCAGTGGGCGGTCTGGGCACCATCAACAATAAACGTCTGGCCGGTGGTGAAGCTGGCGGCATCAGAGCAAAGATGCAGAATCATGCCGCACATTTCTTCCGGGGCGGCGCCACGGCCGATCGGGCTTGCTTCGAGGAAACTGGAGATAAATTCCTCATCCTGGAACCAGGGTTCGGTCATCGGCGTGCGGACCAGTCCGGGGGCCAAGGCATTAATGCGGATACCCTGCCGGGCATATTCTATGGCGGCGGCTTTGGTCAGGCCGACCACGGCGTGCTTGGCGGCCACATAGGGTGCCATCTGGGGGTCTGCAATCACCCCGGCGATGGAGGCTGTGTTCAGAATGACACCGCCGTCATTTTCCAGGAAATGGCTGATCTCTGCCTGCATGCAGTTGAACACCCCTTTCAGGTCGACGGCAATGGTGCGGTCAAAGTTGCTTTCCGTCACTTCATGGAAGGGGGTCGGCGGCGGCAGAATTCCGGCATTATTGAAGGCCGCATGAACCCTGCCGTACTGATTTACGCACTTCGCCAGCAGACTGTCGACCTGGCTCCTGTCTGTGACATCAGTTGGCTGATAGGTTGCCGAGCCGCCCCGGCTTTTGATTATTTCCGCGGTTTCGCCGGCCCGCTCGTCAACATCGCCGATCATGACCGCCGCGCCGGCATTGGCAAAGGCGAGCGCTGCGGCCCGTCCGATTCCTGTGGCGCCGCCGGTAACAAGGACGGTTTTATCTTGGAATTCCTGCATGACTTTCTCCCTAAACCCCGATTGTTGTTTCAATATACGCTTGATTCCCCAATAGGGGTGCGACTGGAGGTGCATAAAAGCAAGGCTGGTTGTGCACTGTCCAGGTCGACGTTTTCTAGTCCTTGGTTGCGCTGCCCCAGTACATGAAGCTGGCAAACTTGGGGCCTTCTATATAATCCGCAGTCATGTCTTCGGGTTTAAACCCTGCTTCCCTGATCATGCTGTTGATGTCCCGGTTCAGGTTGCATCCGCCCAAGACCTTTTTCCAGATGTTGTTCCACCGGTCCTGGAAATGGGCCACCGCCTCGTCCGGGGCGCGGCCATGCTCGGAGAACAACAAACGTCCTCCCGGCTTCAGAACCCGTTTCATGCCTTTCAACGCCCGCGCGGTGTCCGGGATGGTACAGAGGGTATAGGTCATTACGATGGTATCCACGGAATTTTCATCGAGAGGGATTTCCTCTGCCTCCAGGCCAAGATAATCTACCTCGAAGGGGGTTTCTGATACCCGGTCGCGGGCCAGTTTGCGCATGCCTTCGGAGGGTTCCAGCGCCCAAAGTTTTTCCACTTTGTCAGCGGTGTAATAGGGCAGATTATGACCGGACCCGAATCCGACCTCGAGAATCCGGCCTTGTGCATGGGGAACAACCTTTTCCCGCAGCCCCTTTACGTTATCCATCCCACAGGCGGCATTCACAATGTGGGGGAGAATACGTTCACTATAAAAACCCATTTTTTGTCCCTTTAAATACTTAGAAAATTCAAAAGATAAATTTCCGACATTAGCCTCCAGAATATAAAATATTTCACATTTTCCGGGGAATCGAAACAGAAAATTGTATGTCATGCATATTTTATGTCATAATGACGGAAATTTAACGGTGGCCTGAACGGCGTTATGACCAGCCGGGGCGACAATGGGAAAGCGGGAGGTTTAAATGAAGACAAAATTCAGAGTACTGATCGTCGGCATATTTTTTTCTTTATGGTGGAACGTGAGCGCGGCCCAGCCGGCGCTTGAGGTTCAGACCATGCTCACCAGTGAGGACAGCCTCTATGCCAATATCACCCTGATCAAGGGTGAAAAGAATATGGTGCTTGTGGATGTGCCTTTTACCCGGTCGGACACGCATCGCCTGATTGCCGACATTTTGGAAACCGGCAAGCATCTTGAAACCGTAATCATTACACATGATCATCCGGATCATTTTTTTGGTCTGGACCTGCTTATGGATACCTTCCCCGAGACGAAGGTGGTGGCCCACCCGCAGGTGGTCAGGGATATCTGGCGTTCAATTCCCATAAAATTCAAACGCTGGAATCCGATGTTGGGTAACCAGGCGCCTCACCATCCTGCCGTCCCGGACGCCGCGGTTGAGCAGGACGGCGCTTACGGGGTGGATCTGGAAGGACATCGTGTTGAAATACTGGGCCCGATGCAGGGCGACCATGTCCATGCGACAGCCGTCTGGGTACCGTCGATCAAGGCTCTTGTCGCCGGTGACCTGATTTATAATGGCATGTTTCTGTGGCTGGGCGAGCATCTGGCACCCCAGCGACTGGCGTGGCGGAAAGTACTGGATGAACTGGAGGCCCTGAAGCCGGAGATCGTTGTCGCCGGACATAAACAACAGGGCATGCCCGACGATATGTCCTCTATCCGCTTCAGCAAACATTATCTGGATGTTTTCGAGGAGCTGGTCGCCGTCAGCAAGGACTCAAAGGATCTGGCCGCCAGGTTGCGCAAGGCTTTCCCGGACGCCATTGACGTGGTCAATGATTTCCTGATCACCTATTCGACGCAGGTGGCCATGGGCGAAATTCCCCCCTGGGATGAATGAACGATTGCGTTCTGGCTACAAGGCGTGCTGGTTCCGGGTAATGGCCTGACTGACCAGAGGGAAATGCTTGCGGCTGATGGGGATTCTTTTCGCCGCATTCGTTGAAAAAATAACCTCACCGGTTTCACCGTGACGTTTATATCCCACAACCCTGTCCAGATTGACGAGGTGGCTACGATGTACTTTTATAAAACCATGTTGATCAAGGACATCTTCCAGTGACGACAGGCGTCTGTCACAGAAGTTTTCTTCAAGGCTGCCCTGCTCGTTCAGATGGCCGATCTGGGTATAATGACCCGAGGCTGAAATATAGAGGATACTCGAGGATTTGATAAACCGGACTTCCCCGTTTCTTGAAATCTGAATGCTGCTGTCATCCTCAGTCTGGAGTGGGTCGTGGTTCTGCTTGTCTCCGCCTGTTCCTGCCGCAGGCGTGCCGTTGGTGCTGCCGAAAAGATGGTAAAGATTGGAGGCTGGCTGATCGGGAGTGAGCTCAGTGGAAATATTTAACGGACTGAATTTTGTCTGGGGGGAAACATCCGGGCCGTTAAAGCTGACTTTTACGCTATCGGTCGATAGCTCCTTGCGCCAGGTGTCTGACAATGAATAGGCGAGTTCAAATCCCAGGCGTTTTTTCCTGCGGTAGGTGCTGTCCGTGGCATTGGGCAGGGAAAGAAGCAGGAAAGCATCCAAAAGAAGAAAAGTAACCAGGGCGATAATGCCGGCCAGATAGGTGTTGTCGATGGCAGAAGGTACAATATTGATACTGCTGTCCAGATAATCAAACCGGGTGCCGAACATGGCTACATAATGCATTGCCGAAATGCCGATACCCAGGATAATTGACGCCACAATATGATTTCGCCCCTTCATGGCTGACGAGGTCAAGACCCGCAACGCAACCCAGGAAACCCCCACACTGATGGCAAAGGCGCTGATGATGCCGATGTTGCTGTAGGTCACCCTGCAGACGATCCGCAGGGCATCCATGCCAACATAATGCATGGCGGAAATGCCCAGACCCATGAGGACGGCCCCGACCAGACGGCCATAATGGTTGAGGACACCGGACGTGGCCGCATACAGAGCGAGGCCCGTTAAAACAACCGCAACCAGGGAGGACATCAGCGTGGGGAGAAAGGCATAGCTCGCAGGGATGGGGAGCTGAATGGCCAGCAAACCGATGAAATGCATCGACCAGATCCCGACGCCAAGCGCAAGTGACCCGCAGGCAACCCTGGTCTTGTAGGAAATATGCCGGGTGGCCCGGGCTTTCGCCAGAATGATGATTGCCGTATAGGTGCCGAGCATTGCGGCACAGACGGACAAGACCACCAACAGAAAGTCATAATGAACAATCATTACGAAACATTATCCCAAGTAGCTTATGTATCTTCATTGAGGAAAAGATACATGAAGAAATTAAATTCGAGCCACTGGTGCACTATTCGCCAGCCAGTGGCGGCCTCCATTTTTTTATGCTTAAATCCCCCGGCACTACGGCCACTGGATTCCCGACAAAACGGGACAGCTTATCTCCTCGACCTTAAAAAATAATCCCAAACAGGGACTGGATCAATCACTTTCGTAAAATCATGATCTCAGGGCCCGGTGGTAAAAACAGGTCCCCCGTTTTCTTGAGGGGCAATTGTCAGGAAGCGCCGGGGTGAGCAGAAGCCTGAATGAGTGCCGGGAGACTCGGCTTTTCCCGGATGTGGGAAGACGTCATTCGTAACTCGTTTTTCAGGCTGAAATATCGCCATTGGTGAAAGAAGCACGTACTTCACGCACGTACAGGATGAAAATATTGCATGGTTTTTATCCTTGCTGTTAGCCTTCCTTCAATAGGGAAAAGGGAGGCGATACAAGTATTCTTGTTAGTCATGTTTTCCGTGAAAAAAACTTCAAACAATTTCCAATGAAAGGCCAAGAATATGATTCCTGGGAGTTTTGAATATTTATGCCCGACATCCAAGGGTGACGCCCTGAAGATGTTGGCAGAAGGAGGGGAGAATACCCGTGCCCTGGCTGGAGGTCACAGTCTCATCCCAATGATGAAACTCAGAATGGCGTCCCCTGAGAAGCTTGTCGATCTGGGAAAAATTGACGAACTCAGGGGCATCAGGGTTGAGAAAAAACACATCATTATCGGGGCAATGACGACCCAGCATGAAATGATTAATGATGAAACGCTTCACAGTGCCTGCCCGATTATACGGGAAGCCGCACTTTTGATCGCGGATCCCCAGGTGCGTTATTGCGGCACCCTCGGCGGCAACATCGGCAACGGAGATCCCGGCAATGACATGCCGGGTCTGATGCAGTGCCTGGACGCAACATATGTCCTGGAAAGTGTTGACGGATCCCGCGAGGTGGCAGCCAGGGATTTCTATCAGGGGGCATATTTTACGGCCCTGAATACTGGTGAAATTGTCACCCAGGTCAAAATTCCCAGACCGGCAGAAAACCATGGTTTTGCCTATACCAAACTGAAAAGAAAAGTGGGCGATTATGCCACTGCGGCGGCCGCGGTCATTCTTGAAATGTCCAAAGGCAAGGTTAAGGCCGCATCGATTGCGCTCACCAATGTGGCTGATACGCCGCTCTATGCGGAAGACGCCGTCAACCTGATTGTCGGAACAACGCTTGAAGATGGCGACATTGACAAGGCGGTTAGCGCAGCTGAAGCAATTACAAGCCCCGTCTCTGATGGCCGGGGAACGGCAGAATACAGAACGAAAATGGCAGGTGTCATGGTTCGCAGGGCACTTGAACTTGCCAGGAACCGTGCCGGAGAATCTAAAAGTGGAGGAGTAATGGGATGGCTAAAAGGGTAGTCAATTTAACCGTCAACGGTGAACAGCAGGAAATGCTTGTTGAAGACCGTGAACTGTTAATTCATACGCTGCGGGAGCAGATGCTGCTCACCGGGGCGCACATCGGCTGCGATACGACGCATTGCGGTGCCTGTACTGTTGATGTTGACGGCCGGTCGGTGAAAAGCTGCACCATGTTTACGGTGCAGGCCGACGGGGCCGATATCACCACTGTTGAGGGCATGGCCAGTCCGGACGGCACACTGCATGTTTTGCAGGAAGCTTTCCGGCAGGAGCATGGGCTGCAATGCGGCTTCTGCACGCCCGGCATGATCATGCGGGCCCATCGCCTCCTACAGGAAAATCCAAACCCCACCGAAGAGGAAATCCGCTGGGGGATTTCAGGCAATTTATGTCGTTGCACCGGTTACCAGAATATTGTGAAGGCTATCCAGCATGCGGTTGACAAAATCAACGAGAGGGAGGCGGCAGAATGACTGATCAAGCCACTGTTTCCGCGAAGGAAAGAGAAGACAAGCTCGAAGGTATCGGGTGCAAGAGGAAAAGAACCGAGGATATTCGTTTCACCCAGGGACGGGGGAATTATGTCGATGATGTGAAACTTCCCGGTATGCTGTTCGGTGATTTTTACCGCAGCCCCTATGCCCATGCCCGCATTAAAAATATCAACAAGGAATCTGCCCTGAAAGTGGACGGGGTCCTGGCTGTTATCACGGCCGAGGATCTGATCCCGCTCAATCTCCATTATATGCCGACACTGGCCGGGGATGTTCAGGCTGTTCTGGCCCATGAAAAGGTCCTGTTCCAGAATCAGGAAGTCGCCTTTATTGTCGCCAAAGATCGTTATGCAGCCGCCGACGGGGTCGAAGCCCTGGAAGTGGAATATGAAGAGTTGCAGCCGCTGGTGGATCCTTACAAGTCCATGGATGATGATGCCCCGCTGCTTCGCGAGGACATCAAGGACAAGAAAGAAGGCGCCCACGGTCCGCGGATACATCACAATCATATCTTTACCTGGACGGCCGGTGACGAACAGGCCACAGAAGAGGCCTTTGCCAAGGCTGATGTTGTGGTCAAGGAATATCTGGCGCATCCGCGCGTGCATCCCTGTCCGCTGGAAACCTGCTGTTCCGTGGCAAATATGGACAAGATTACCGGCCAGTTGACGCTGTGGGGAACATTTCAGGCTCCCCATGTGGTGCGCACAGTGGCCTCTCTGATTTCCAATATTCCGGAACACAAGATCCGGGTGATTGCGCCCGATATCGGCGGCGGCTTCGGCAACAAGGTCGGGGTATATCCCGGTTATGTATTGTCCATTGTGGCCACTATCGTCACCGGCAAGCCGGTGAAATGGGTCGAGGACCGGATTGAAAACCTGACCACGACGGCGTTTGCCCGGGATTATCATATCACCGCCGAACTGGCCGCCACCAAGGACGGTAAAATCCTTGGCCTCAGGTCCCATGTTCTTGCCGATCATGGCGCCTTTGACGCCTGTGCCGATCCGACCAAATATCCGGCCGGTCTCTATCATATCTGTACGGGATCCTATGATATCCCGACAGCATTTGTGAAGGTGGACGGGGTCTATACCAACAAGGCGCCGGGCGGGGTGTCCTATCGCTGCTCCTTCCGGGTGACCGAGGCGGCCTATACCATCGAGCGGATTATCGAGGTCCTGGCCCAGAAACTCGATATGGATGCAGCCGATCTGAGGAAGAAAAACTTCATCCAGCCGGATCAGTTCCCCTATAACTCGGCTCTTGGCTGGGAATATGACAGCGGGGATTATCCAACGGCGATGGCAAAAGCCATGGAAGCTGTTGAATATGAAAAGCTGCGCAAGGAGCAGGCCCGGCAGTTGGAGGACTTCAAGTCCGGAAAAACCCGCAGCCTCATGGGGATCGGTATTTCCTTCTTCACCGAGATCGTCGGGGCCGGACCTTCCAAGAACTGTGATATTCTCGGCATCGGCATGTTCGACAGCTGTGAGATCAGGGTGCATCCGACCGGTGCGGCCATTGCCCGGCTCGGCACCAAATCACAGGGGCAGGGGCATGAAACAACCTATGCCCAGATCCTGGCGACCGAAACCGGTATTCCGTCCGATATGATCACCATTGAGGAAGGCGACACCGATACGGCGCCATACGGTCTTGGCACCTATGGCTCACGTTCCACACCGGTGGCAGGCGCTGCCTGTGCCCGGGCCGGTCGCAAGATCAAGCAGAAGGCGCAGCTCATTGCCTCGCATCTGCTGGAAGTGCATCACAATGACCTTGAATGGGATGTGGATGGTTTTCAGGTCAAAGGAAATCCTGAAAAACGCAAGTCCATGAAAGAACTTGCCTGGGCGGCCTACAACAATGTGCCCCCCGGCATGGAAATGGGGCTTGAAGCGGTGGATTATTATGATCCGCCAAACTTCACCTTTCCTTATGGCGCCTATTTCTGCGTGGTGAATATCGATGTGGATACCGGCGAGACAACGATCAAACGGTTCTATGCTCTGGATGACTGCGGCACCCGCATTAATCCGATGATCATTGAAGGCCAGGTTCATGGCGGCCTGACCGAAGCCTTCGCCGTGGCGATGGGGCAGCTCATTCATTATGATGAATATGGCAATGTCCAGGGCGGCAGCCTGATGGACTTCTTCCTGCCGACAGCGGTCGAGACGCCTCATTGGGAAACGGATTATACGGAAGTTCCGAGTCCGCATCATCCGATCGGCGCGAAAGGGGTTGGCGAAAGCCCCCATGTTGGCGGGGTCCCGGCCTTCTCCAATGCGGTGAATGATGCCTTCAGGAAGCTGGGCGGAGTGCACACCCATATGCCGCATACGGCTGCAAATGTGTGGTCATATGCCAAGAGTCTGGGACTGTAGAGACCTTTGATCCCTGATTGACATAAAAACTTCGGGGAAGGGCAAATGAAACTGAATTTGCCCTTCCTTTCTTTGACTTCAATGGTTCCGAAAGTGTAATTGATGAGTGACTTGCGGCAATATCGGCAGTATCTGGAACAGGGCTCCTATGTGGGAGATGATGTTCTTGCGACCGCGCTTTACATGGCTGAAAAACTGTCCCGTCCGCTTCTTCTGGAAGGGGAAGCCGGGGTCGGCAAGACATTCGTCGCCAGTGCTCTTGCCCAAGCCATGGACCGGAAACTCATCCGCCTGCAGTGTTATGAAGGCCTTGATGCCACCCAGGCCATTTATGAATGGAATTACCAGCGGCAGATCCTGACCATTGCCCAGAAGGCAAACGACCAGGCGCCCGTTTCCGATCAGGAACTGTTTTCCGAGGAATTTCTCCTGAAGCGGCCGCTTTTGCAGGCTATCACGCAGGATGAACCGCCGATCCTGCTGATTGACGAGATTGACCGGGCCGATGAGGAATTTGAAGCCTTCCTGCTGGAACTTCTGGCGGAGTTCCAGATTTCCATCCCCGAATATGGCGTCGTAAAGGCAAAGTCCATTCCTCTGGTCATCCTGACGTCCAATGGCACCCGGGAACTGTCCGATGCCCTGAGGCGGCGCTGTCTGTATCACTATATCGATTATCCCGATGCGGCGACGGAACTGCGAATTGTCCAGAAACGCGTACCGGATTGTCCCCCGGGGCTGGCCAGCCAGATTGTAAGGTTTATCCAGAACCTGAGGCGGGAAGACCTGAAAAAGATTCCCGGCATTGCCGAGACCCTGGACTGGACGGCGGCCCTTGTCGGGCTGGATGTCTCCGACCTGGGAGACGATGTGGAGCTGGTTCACAATACCCTGTTGTGTGTGTTGAAAACCCGCGAGGATATCGAAGCCATGCCGGTTGAAATTGTCTCCAAACTGATTGCGAAATCGGCATGACAGAAGTGACTGAACAATATGTTCCCGGTTTTGAGGCGCGTCTGGTGCAGTTTGCCAGACTGCTTCGGGATAATGGCTACAGTGTCAGCCAGAGGGACGTCGGCGATCTGTGCTCGGTGATGTCCCTGGAGGATACCCTCAGAGAACGCAGGTTCCGTCAGACCCTTCAGGTGATGTTCTGTTCAAGTCCGTCGGAAATTTCCCGGTTTGACGAGATTTTCAACGCCTACTGGAACCAGCAGGTTGGCCGGAAACGCACCCTTATGCGACAGAAAACAGCTTCTCAACAGGTGGCGGCTTCGCGGGAGCGGGAGGAAGGTCCGGGTCAGCAGGGTAGCGGTCTGGCGCACTATTTTGAATGGCGGCGTCAACAGGAAGAAGATGCTGAAGAAACTGCGGCGGAAAAGGATCCGGGGCAAAGCCGTCAGGCCGGCCAGTCCGGTATCAGTACGAGTTCCCGGGCCGACCTGGGTAAAATCAGTGATCCCGAAGAGTTTGACAAGCTGATGGCGCTTGCCGAACGTCTGGCCCGACAGATGCGCTACAGGATTGCGCGCCGCTACCGGAAATATAACAAGGGCACTGTGCTTGATCTGCGGCGTACCCTTCGTCATATGGTCCAGACCGGCGGGTTGCCGGTCAAGTTACGGAAGAAATTCAAGAAACGCCCGCCCGTTTCCTTGCTGACTTTTGTGGATGTGTCCGGATCAATGGATTCCTATTCCCTGTTTTTTGCCAGGTTTGTCCATGCCCTGACCGGTGGATTTGTCAAATCCGAGGCGTTTCTTTTTCACACGCGTCTGGTCCATATCACCCAGACCCTGAAGGAAGCCAATCCAATTAAAATGATGGAAAAGCTTGCCCTGATCAGCCAGGGATGGTCCGGCGGGACAAGAATCGGCGATGCCCTGGCCACCTTCAATAAAAATTATGCCCGCAAATATACCGGCAAACGCACCGTCGCCATTATCATGAGTGACGGTTATGACACGGGGGCACCTGAAAAACTGGAGGCCGAGTTGAAAAAGCTCAAGTCCAGATGCTTCCGGATCATCTGGCTTAATCCCATGCTGGGCCGGGAGGCTTACGAACCTTCCACCAACGCCATGCAAAAGGCGCTGGGGCAGATTGATGTTTTTGCCCCGGCCCATAATCTGCGGTCCCTGCTTCTATTGGAGAAGTATCTTGCAAACGCGTGACGAATTCCAAATTCCCCCTCTTCACGAGGCCGGTCTGGTGTCCAGGTTTATTCATAACTGGGACGGAAAAACGCCCTATGTGCTGGTCACCATTATCAGGGTGTCCGGACATGCGGCGGCCAAGCCCGGCGACAAGGCCATTGTTACGTCCGGGGGCGATATTATCGGGTCTATCGGCGGCGGATGCCTGCGCGGGGCGGTGGTCAAGGCGGCAAGGATGGCGATTGAAACCGGCGAGCCGCAGTTTATCCGGACGGTGCCAAAAGACAAAATCGATGAAGTCCCCGAAGAAGAGGATATCAAAACCTACCCGAGTGCCTGCCCCAGCCGCGGCGAAGTGGAAGTGTTTCTGGAGCCGGTAAAACCAAAACCGGTACTTGTTGTTTTTGGCGAGACCGAGCTTGCCCATACTCTTGTTGCTTTTGGCAGGGCTTTGGGCTTCAAGGCTGTTCATGGCCTCAGCGAAACAGACGGGGGGTCGGCAGGAACGGAAAGTTTTGACCTTGATAGTCTGTCCGGGGAGAGTAATCTGAAAGCCGATTATATTGTGGTTGCCACCCAGGGGGTGAAAGATAAAATTACCCTGGAGGCCAGCCTGAAAAGTAGTTGTCCCCATGTCTTCTTTGTTGCCAGTGTCAAAAAAGCGAACTTCTGGAGGGAACGGCTTGGTGAGGCGGGCATGACGGACAGGGAGATGTTGAAACTGATCTCGCCGGCAGGGTTGCACATCAGGGCGGAATCACCGGCTGAAATTGCCCTTTCCATATTGGCCCAGATCGTTCAGATAAAGAATGAAAAACAGGAACAATCCGTTGAAAGTAACGGGGGAACAAGTGAACGGAAATAAATCCGATATCGAGATCATCGTCCTTGCGGCAGGCCTGTCCCGGCGCATGGGGGCTGCCAACAAGCTGCTGGCGACCCTTGACGGAGAGCCGCTGGTTCGCCGCGCGGTTGCACGCTACCGGGCCTGTTCCGACCGGCTCATCGTGGTGCTGGGGCATGACGCGGACAAGGTGCGCACGGCGCTTGAGGGGCTGGATGTGAAATTTGTCTTTAATCCTGATTATGAAGCCGGCAGGCAGTCTTCTGCCCGGGCCGGGTTTCAGGCGGCGGAAATGGATGGTCCGGGAGTAATGCTTGGTCTGGCGGACCAGCCCCTGCTTGAAGCCGGGGATATTTCACAGCTGATCGAAAGCTTCCTGGCCAGCGACCAGAGCAAGATTTTTATCCCCTATTATAACGAGCAAAGGGGAAATCCGGTCATTTTCCCGGCGGCTCTCGCCCGACAAATCAAGTCGGACAAGGCGGTGCCGGGCTGTCGGAAATTTATCGATGCCCATCCTGAGCTTGTTTGCCGGGTGCCGGTGACCAACAATCATTTTATGACCGACATGGACACGCCGGAAGAAGCCGAGCTTCTTGGAGCAACACTCAATTGATGTACTGAAAACAATTAGGACGACTTAAATGAAGATTACAGGTGAAAATGAAGTTCCGGCAACAAAGGAAGAGGTCTGGCAGGCCCTGAATGATCCGGACGTGCTGGCGAAATGTATTCCGGGATGCGAAAGTCTGGAACGGGTCGGGGAGAATTCTTTCAAGGCCACCGTCACCAACCGGATTGGTCCCGTAACGGCAAAATTCGATGGCAAGGTTGACCTGACAGACCTGGATCCGCCAAACGGCTATACCCTGATGGGATCTGGCAGCGCAGGCTCCATGGGGAATGCCAAAGGCGCGGCCAAGGTCAGCCTCACTGAAACAGAAACCGGCACCAAACTCAGCTATGATGTGGATGTGGAGATCACCGGCAAGATTGCCCAGCTGGGCGGCCGTCTGATCCAGAGCACCGCCAATGTGCTTGCCGGTCAGTTTTTCAAAAAACTCGCCCGGGTGATCGGCGAGGAAACCGGTGCCGAGATGCCGGCAGAGGCTGCGGCGGGGCCAAACTGGGTCAAATGGGGTCTGGTTCTCGTCGCCGGTGTGGCTGTTGCGGCCATCGCCTATTTTATATTGGGCTGATTTGACAAGGAAGAATTGAAATGGGATTGGGTAAGTGTTTTCTGGGTGCATGTCTGGCACTGATGATGCTTGCCCCCCTGCATGCGGCAAGACCAGCGGGCGCGTCGTACGATCCGGGTCTGCCATGGGTTTTTGTCTGCTCTTTCGCCGGGGCCTATTACTTCAATCTGGAAACAGGTGAGCGGCGGAATATTCCTCTTCCCGACATGCCCGAAGCAGCAATCGCCTGTCACGCCCCCTTCAGGCGGGAGTGAATTCAGTCTGTGGAGGTGTCTTTGACGACCCGGCTGTAGAGCTTGATGATTTCCGCAAGGGTCGAGATCGCTACCATTGAAGCATCTCTCAAAGAAGAAACCAGGCCGATGGGGCCTTTGATCCGATCCATGTCTTTTCTCTCCACACCGATGTCTGCAAGCTGGTCACAGCGGATGGCGTGGGTTTTCCGGCTGCCGAGGGCGCCAATATAAAAGGCCTTTCCGGCGAGGGCAGACCTGAGCAGTTCTGTCTCCCAGCTGTGATCATGAAACATCAGGACAAAAGCCGTGAACCTGTCATCATGAATGTCGATGGCGGAGTGGGGGGATTTTAACAAAATGGTTTGCCGGGCGCCGAATTCCCCGGCTTGTCGGAGGCAGTTCTCATCCGGGGACTGTACAATGACTTCGAAACCCGACGCACAGCCCAGGCGGGTAAGGGCCAAGACCTCGGCCCCGATGCCGGCAATGCGGATCTGCAGTTTGGGCAGGCATTTGACAATGAAAACGTCCTGCCCCTGCCAGTGCGAGGTCTGGGTCTTTTCCCCGCTGGTTTGGAGAGATCCATTCGTGCCCACCAGCAGCTGACATTCCCGGCGGGCGGACAATATTTCAATGGTTTTCAGGACAATATCCTGATCGGGGTTCGGTGTAATCAGCAGGTCAATGGCCCCGCCGCAGGGAAGGCGGATGTCCATAAAGGGGGAGCCTTGCCCGTAACGGACTTTTGCCGGCTCGTTGCGGGCCATGGCCTCCTGCGCCTGAAAGACCAGGTTGCCGTCCACGCAGCCGTTGGAGACATAACCGGCCACAGTGCCATCCTCCAGCACAGCCATGAGGGCGCCGGGGGCGCGGACAGACCCGCCCAGGGTTTCGGTAACCGTCACAAGGGCCGCCTTTTTACCCGCGAGCTGCGCTGTGTGAATGAAGGTTAAAACATCCAGCGGGTGATCAAAGTTTTGCATTGTCATCGGTGAATAAGGCTGCCTGTATTATCTGCTGATACCTGTTTCAGGGACCAAACCCGCCCTGAACTTCTCTGCCTATAGTAAGATATTGCCTTTCCGATGAAAATTGCTTTCCTTCCCCCTTCGGAAGTTTATTTCGTATTTCGAGATAAATTACCCACTCTTCATGTTTTTTGCTTCAAATCCACACAAAGAGTATCTTTGTCAGCGGTTCAGAGTCGTCAAAACGCCCGCTTTGATTCCGAATGACGCTTGTTTAAATAGGGGCCGAGCAGGATCAGGGCGGCGATAATCGAACCGGAAGCCATAACCATGGCAACTCCGCCGCGGCCCATGCCTTCCGCCATCAGGAAGCCGGTGATAACGGGGCCGATAGTGGATCCGCCACGTCCGGCCCCGACCACAAAACCTGTGCCGGTTGCCCGGAGGGTCGTGGGAAAGGTTTGCGCCAGCAGGGCGTAGAACCCGACAGTGCTGGCATACATGCAGAAGCCAAGCAGGAAGCCGACGAATTTCAGCAAACCCAGTTCGGGGGTGATCTGGCCAAAAAGAATGACAAAGAAACCGGTGGACAGCATCAGGCAGACAAGAAGTTTGCGCAGGTCAAGGAATGTGGCGACCCAGCCGAAGAGGGCGCCGCCGATGATTCCCCCGACACTGACCCAGACCGAAACCGTGGTGCCGACAACCTTGTCAAAGCCCAGCGCTGTCACGATCGACGGCACCCAGCTCAGTATGTAATAAATGGTCATGATGTTGAGGAAATAGCTGAAGGTCAGGGCCAGGGTCTGGCTCAGGTTTCCGGTGGTGAAAAGGTCCATAAAACCTGCCTTTTGAAGTCCGGGATCCGGCAGCCTGATATGGCTGGCTTCGCTATGCCCCATGCGGCGCAAAATTGCGTTGGCCTGTCCGAGAGCCGTTTCGCCTTTTCGGGTAATCAGGAATTCTATGGATTCCGGCTGGAGGAAATAAATAACCGGCAGAATGGCAAAGGCCACGCAACCGCCAAAGATAAAAACAGACTGCCAGCCGTAAAAGGAAAGCAAGACAGCCGCGGCTGAACCGCCCAGAAAACCGCCAATGGCATAGCCTATGCCCATCATGCAGACGGAAAAGTTACGACGTTTCTCATTTGAAAATTCGGCACTTAACGCATTGATGGTGGGGATCATGCCGCCGATGCCCAGGCCGGTGATAAAGCGGATGACGGAAAGAGTGATGATATCCGTGGCAAAAGCCGATGCAAACATGCCGCCGCCCATGATAAGCAGGCACAGCAGGATGATGCGACGGCGCCCTATCTTGTCGGCAAGGGGAGCAAGGGTGAAGGAGCCTATGGTCATGGCGATCAGCCCCGTGGATATCACGATACCAATGACTTCCGGACCCAGGTCCCAGTCATGGGCAATGCCCGGTGCGGCAAAGGTAATGGCAAGGATATCAAAGCCATCCAGGGCGTTCAGGAATATGCACATGCCGATCACCAGAATCTGGTGCGCCTTCATGGGTTCCTGATTAATGATGTCGCGCGGGTCTTTGTTCATTGTCGGCTTCTCCCTATAGATACCGTATTTTTTGTTGTTTATCTGATAAAGACCCGACCGGCGTCCTGCTCAGGATTTCTGACAGTTGATCATTCCTTGACCCAGTTTTCAAGGGCTTTGGTAACGTCCTCGGGACGTTCTATCGGCGCAAAATGCCCGGCGTCTTCTATCACCGCCAGTTTTGCATTCTCCAGCCCGGCCAGCATTTCTTCATGCTGGGCCAGCGGGCTCCACTGATCCTGACGTCCGACAACCAACAGGACCGGGCATTTTATACTGGGAAAAAAATTTGCGGCATCCGGGCGGTCCAGAAGGGCCTGGATCTGGCGCTTGTGTTGGTCTGGATCTGCCCTGAGGACCATGGCCGTCAGGGTGTTCATCAGTTTCTGGTCCCTGTGACGGTCCTCATGCACCATCGGCGGCAGCCATTTCTCCGCCAGCGCTTTCATGCCTTCATTATAGGCCAGATCTACAAGAACCTGTCGTTTGGCTTCTTCCCCTTCCTTGCGGGGATGAATACCGGTGTCGATAAGGGCCAGCTTTTTCACCCGTTCGGGGGCCAGTTTCACCATTTCTATGGCAATCCGGGCGCCCATGGAATGGCCGGCCACATATAAAGGTCCGGTGGTGTTGTTCAGAATGTCTTCAGCCATTTTGGTCAGGGAGATTCCGGCAGATACATCGGCGATCCTCACAGGCAACAGCTTTTCAAGTGTCTCTGCAGCATGTTTCCAGACAATGGCATCGGAAAGAAGCCCGGGGATCAGGATGAGTGTGGGGGAAGAACTGCTCATTTTAGGATTTCCGGATTTTTACGGAGTGCATTTGATATCCACGGTACCCTGGCGTTTTTTAATCAGCCAGCGGTCGCCGGTTTTTTCCAGTTCGTCGGAAAAACTGCCCACCAGCAGCGGGGCGCTGGTCTGCAAGGGGGGTTCTGTGCCCGCTTCGGCAGACATCAGCAGGACCCGGCTATAGGCATGGACCAGGGTCGGGCTTTTGACCTCGAACAGGCTGTTGACCAGCATATGGCAGGTCGCCCGCGGCGGCCGGGCCAGAAGGGATTTCAGGATTGCCTCTCGGCCCCGGAAGGGATTATCGGGATCGCTGGGCCTGGCGAGGACCGCATCTTCCGTGTAACAGTCGGCCAGTTCCTGCCAGCGGCCCTGATCCAGGAGATTTGTAACCCGGTTCAGCAGCTGTTGGCAGTCCCATTCAATGGACCGTCTTTCTTCTTCTGTCATATTCATGCCTTCCTGATTTCAATAAGACGCGGGGAGCCCTTATAGATTTCCTCTACAAGGTCTGCACGGTTTTGCAGGACAGCCCGCTGGTTGACAGATCCCTTGTCTGTTACCTCATTGGTCACACTGGAGGGTGGGGTTTCGACCAGCAGGATACGGCGTACCAGGGTCGAAGAGCCCGTGCTTTTGGCGGCCATTTCATTCAGTTTCTGCTGGAAGAAATTTCTGACCTCCGGATTGGAGACAAGAACGCCCGGTTCGGCGTCGGGCAGCCCGGCAATCTCCTTCAGAACCTCAAAGTTAGGGAAAATCAACGCGCCGAGGAAATCCCGGTCGGCCCCGGTAATGGCTACGTCCTTGACGGCGTTTTCAAAATGATCGATTACCTTGTCCCGCAGGATGCCGGTTGTGACCCAGGTGCCGGTATTCAATTTGAAGTTTTCGGCCGTCCGTCCGTCAAACAGGAAACCCTTGGAGAAGTCACCGGGAACCACGGGTTTGAGGGCGTCACCAAAGCAGTAGAAACCTTCTTCATCAAAGGCTTTTTCCGTGGCCTTGGGGTTTTTGTAATATCCCGGCATGATGTTCGGGCCGCGCACGCGGGCGTCCAGTTTTCCGTCCATGGGTACGAGCTTTAACTCCACCCCACTGCAGGGGAGGCCCATATTGCCGGACTCTTCCTGGGGCCAGGTGCAAAACAGAGCCGGTGGCGAAGTTTCCGTCGCGCCAAGACCGGTGCCGATCAGGATTCGGGTCCCGGTGGTGGCCACGGCCTGTTCTTCCAGGGTGTTCCAGGTGTGCTGGGACAGTTTTGCGCCGGCGTACCAGAGCATTTTCAGGTTCTTGAAGAATTTTTTACAGAAGTCCGGGTGGGTCTTCATATGATCAAGAAGCATCTCAAAGCCCTTGGGCAAATTAAAATACCAGGTCGGGGAGACATCTTCCAGATTGCGGATGGTTTTGTAAATATCCGCCGGTGTCGGGCGGCCGTCATCAATATAAAGGGTGCCGCCGTTGAACATGACCATGTAAAAGACCTTGTTACCGCCGGCGGTATGATTCCAGGGGGCCCAGTCAAGGACGACCACCGGTTCATCCCGCAGGAAGAGGAATGTTTCCTGGATCATGACCTGTCCGGCTGCAATCATGCCGTTTGTATTGATTACCGCCTTGGGGGTGCCGGTGGATCCGGAAGTGAACAGGAATTTTACGATGGTGTCTTTGTTGACCTTTTTATAGGCTTCATCGACGGCCTTTGTGACCGGAGTGCGTTCGGCTTTTGCATAGTCGATGCCGTCGTCATTTTCACTGTCGCCAAACAGCAGTTTTGTATCCTTTTCGGCGATAGCCGCAATGGCTCCGGCGAAACCGTCTTTCTCCGCCGCAAAGATCATGCCCGGGTTCAGTGGCGGGACAATTTCCCTGAGCCGCTTGTATTCGGTATTGGGATTTGAATAGGCGGCTGATACCGGCGCATAAGGCACGCCAACATAGGCGGCAGCCAGCCCCAGGAGGGCATGTTCGAGATCATTTCCGGATAAAATAAGGAGCGGCCGGTCGGCGCTCAGCCCCTGGTCCAGAAGGAACTGGCCGAGGCTTCGTATCTTTTCCAGGGCTTGCCCATAGGTAACCCTGCGCCAGTCACCACCACCTTTTCTGTCGGCCAGAAAAAGACGGTCCGGCACCGTTTTGGCAAAATGCATCAGCGGATCGATAATACGGTCCGGAATTTCAGGAAGGGGTTTTTCCTCGGTAATATAGATGGTTCCGTTTTCGGCATACCTGACGTTAATTTTTGGTTCCCACAGGGATACTTCACGCAGGGGGGCGTTTTTCCAGGAGGGTTCAGTTGTCTTAATCTCTGCCATAAAATCAATTCCCAATATGCATGCCCGAAGGAATGTAAATTTATTCCTTCCTTACTGAATCGATAATGTATCCTATCGATAAAAGGGATACAATAATTATGTTTATTTTGAAAAAAAGGACTTATTGGTCAATTATTGGACACAAAAGTAGGTATTTCTCTCAAGCGGCCGTCCTGTCGAAAACTCTATCAGGCGGTCCTGGGGCATACCCTTTCAACCGAAAATCCATACTGGAAATTTTAGCTGGGTTTGGGGGGGCGTGATGTTTTTTTACTCGTGGAGAACATGCTTTCAAACTGGATCTTGCTGTGTTCCTTGAACAGGGATTCCACCCGCTCGCCGTCACCTTCGCGAATGGCGTTGGCAATGGCGTGATGGTGACCGTGGGCCCTGAACATCAGTTCATAGGCCCGGTCCAGCCCGACCTTGTCGAAAACAATTGCCGAAGGGGCAATGAAGGGGACGTGATAGAGCCGGTCGATGAAGGATTCCAGCAACGGCGACTGGCAGTTCTCAACGATTGTCCGGTGAAAACGGATGTTCATTTCACTATAGAGATTCTCATCGTCGTCGGTGACATACCGTTTTTTGAAAATCTCGTCTCCTGCAATGAGGCATTTTTCCAGTTCCCTGAGGACTTCCTGGGAGGCGCCGTTCCGAGCCAGGGTGCGCCCGGCCAGGGCTTCCAGTGTACCGCGCAGTTCAATAGAGCGCAGGGTTTCCTCGTCATTGAATTCCTTGACGGCATAGCCTCGTTTGCCGACAGGGATAAGGAAACCTTCCGCCGCGAGGGCAGGGAGGGCGCTACGAATGGGGGTTCGGGATGTGCCAAGTCGTTCGGCAAGGCCTGCTTCGGTCAGGCGCTCCCCTGCTGAAAGCTCCCCCGACAGAATCATTTCCCGTATTTCCTGAACTGGTTTTTTTGACATATTATTCTGCAATTATTCCCCTCTGACTTACTTCTTTATACTAAACTATTGAGAATATTAAAGAGCTTTCACGCTCCTGCCTCCGCCTGTTCCCCTTTCAGGAAAAGCATAATCAGGCCTGCGGCGCCGATGGGGATGGCAAAAATGATGAAGTTCCCCAAGAGGCCGACACCCCAGCCGATGGTCAGGCCGCCCAGATAGGGACCGAAAACCGCACCAAACCGGCCGGCGCCAAGGGCCCAGCCGACGCCTGTTGTGCGGATGGTTGCCGGATACTGCCGGGCGGCGGCGGCATAGAGGCCCCCGAAACCGCCCTGTACCAGAAAACCGATGGAGAAGATTTCAACAAAGAACAGTTCAATGGGGGTGTGCACCGCGCCAAACAGGACCATCACCAGGGTGGCAATGCCAAAAAAGACGGCGATCAGCATATTGAGACTTAACCTTGCGGCAATCCAGCCCAGCAAAAGCAGGCCGACAAAGGCGCCAAAATTGAAGGTGGCGCCGGCATAAATGGCTTTTTCCTTGGGCAGGCCCGCATCAACGGCAATCTTGGGCACCCAGCTGGTGAGGAAATAGAGGGTCATGAAGGCGCAGAAGAATGCTCCCCACAGCAGGAGGGTGTCCCTGCGGTAGGTCGGCGAAAGCAGCTTGGTGAAACCAGGGACTTTCTTGGTGTCTTCAATCTGGGGAGGCAGGGTGCTCAATGGCGGCAGCGCCGTTGCGCTATAGACCCTGTTGACCCGTTCCAGAGCCCGGCGGGGCTGCCGCGCGAGGAGAAACTCTGTTGATTCCGGCATGAAAAACAGGCTCAGGGGAAGCATGATTGCCGAGACCACGCCGGCATAAAGGAAGAGCCCCTGCCATCCCACCAGCGGAATAATGTTAACAGCCACCACTCCCGCGACCACGGCGCCAAGCGCATACCCGGATGTGGCAATGGTAACAGCCAGGTTTCTGTAGCGCGGCGGGGCATACTCGGAAGCCAGGGCGGTGACGCTGGCCAGCATTGACCCGATGCCAAGACCGACAAAGACCCGTAAACCAATGAAGGTTTCCACATTGGGGGCCAGGCTGCTGAGGATCATTCCAACGGCAATGATGGAGGTGGAGAGGAGTATTGTGGTTTTGCGACCGAAGACATCAGCAAAGGGAGCGATAAACAGTGCCCCGATTGTCATGCCAACCAGGCCGGCGCTGAAAATCAGGCCGAGGGACTGGGGGCTGACAGACCAGTGTTCGGAAAAATAGGGGGCCGCGTAGGCCACGAGCAACACATCGGCACCATCCAGCATATTAAAGATGAAACAGAACAGCACGGTTGTTACATGAAGTAATTTGACAGGCTGTTCTCCGGAGGATGGTTTTACTGTACTCATTGGTGTTTCCCGCATTGTTTCAGGCATGTATCTGTTTTTCTTCTTTCACCCCCCGAGTCTTTTCCGGTTTTCTGGGTAAAACGGTGTTTATGCAGCCTGGTCATTATTCAAAAGGTTATAAAATATATGGGCTCTAATTTATATATCACCTTTTATTTTATATCTTCTTTCCTTTAGTGTCCTTAAAAATGTATCCCATTTTTAGAAATAAGTGAAATAATTCTTGAATACATGTGAAAATGGGCTAAAAATGGATCCAATATTAATGTGTCATGTGACGATTTTGGGAGGCAAGCCCTCTGTCATGTGGTCAGGAATGGTAGTGAATTGTCCTGCATTTGGGCAGGCCTGAAAATTAAAGAGAAGAGAAAATGGTGAAAAATCTGGAAGAATATATGAAGTCATTTGAGGGGCCCGTGGAAATGTTGCGGAATTCCCAGGCGGGACCCAATGCTTATCCGGGTGTACCTGCGGAATTCACAAACTGGCGCGACGAACAGCGGGGCTGGCAAAAGACATGTGTATTGTTTGACCAGTCTTACCACATGGTTGATCTTGTGGTTGAAGGTCCGGATGCCTTTGCTCTTCTGAACTATCTGGGCATTAACAGCTTCAAGAATTTTCAGGTTGACCGTGCCAAACAATTTGTACCCTGTAGCTATGACGGCTATGTCATCGGCGATGTGATTCTGTTCTATCTGGCCGAAAATAAATTCAGTCTTGTCGGTCGTATGCCGACCCTGAGCTGGATTCAGTTCCATGCAGAAACCGGCGACTGGGATGTGACCCTCGAGTTTGACGAGCGGACTGCCGTACGTAAAGACCCTTCCCGTCGTAACAACTACCGTTTCCAGGTTCAGGGCCCCAATGCCATGAAACTAATGGAAAAGGTACTGGGCGAAACACCGCCGGATCTGAAATTCTTTCATATGTGCACCATGACCATTGCCGGCAAAGAGGTTCGCGCCCTGCGCCACGGTATGGCCGGTCAGCCCGGCTTTGAACTGTTCGGCCCTTGGGACGACAAGGAAGCCGTACAGAATGCCATCATCGAAGCCGGTGAGGAATTCGGTCTTCGCCGGGTCGGTGGTCGCGCCTATTCCTCCAATACCCTGGAGTCCGGCTGGATTCCGTCACCGGTACCGGCCGTTTATGGCAGCGAGAAAATGAAACCCTACCGTGAATGGCTGACAGAAAACAGCTATGAAGCACGGGCTTCCATCGGTGGAAGCTTTGTCTCCGAAAATATCGAAGATTATTACTTCACGCCCTGGGATCTGGGTTACGGCGGGTTCGTCAAGTTCGACCATGACTTTATCGGTCGTGAAGCCCTGGAAAAAATGGCCAACAACAAGCATCGCAAGAAAGTCACCCTGGCCCTGCACAGTGACGATGTCCTGAAAGTGATCGGTTCCCAGCTTGACAGCGGGGAAATGGAGCGCGGTAAATTCTGGGAATTCCCGTCAGCGGTTTACTCCATGCATCCCTTTGACAAGGTGGTGAACGACAAGGGCGAGACCGTCGGCGTATCCACATGGGTGGGCTACAGCTCCAACGAACGGAAAATGCTGACCCTGGCTGTACTTGATGCCGACTATGCCACACCGGGTACCCAGCTGACTTTTGTCTGGGGTGAAGAAAACGGCGGCACAAGCAAGCCGACTGTGGAACCCCACAAGCAGTTCGAAATCAGGGCCCTTGTCAGCCCTGTACCTTATGCGGAGGTTGCTCGAGAATCCTACGCGGATATCGAGGGATGGCGGAAGGAAAGTAAATAACCTTTCCGCGGTGGCGGGGCCTGGCAGCGGTCCCGCCATTTACTTCCGTATTCATAGATTTTTAGTTAGGAGAGTTCTCATGGCTCTTGATAAGCCCTACAAGGATATTCCCGGCACCACGGTTTTTGATTCTTCCCTGTGCCGTATAGGGTACCACCTGAACCAGTTCTGCATGTCCCTGATGAAAGAGGAAAACAGGCAGAAATTCAGAGCCGACGAGCGAGCCTACCTGGATGAATGGCCGCTGACCGAAGATCAGAAACAGGCCGTTCTGGACCGGGATCTGCCGCGACTTATCGAACTGGGCGGTAATATCTATTTTCTGGTCAAGATCACGGCCACTGACGGTATCAGTGTGCGGGCGGCGGTCTCCTCCATGACTGATATGAGTGAAGAAGAGTATGCTGAAATGTTGAGTAAAGGCGGACGCCCGGCAGAGGGCAACCGCTATCTGAAGGACTGGAAATAATGGCACATATCACCGCAGGAGTCGGTACATCCCATGTTCCGTTGATTGGCCGGGCCGTCGACACGGGCGAAACACAGACCCCCTATTTCAAGCCCCTGTTTGACGGTTATGAATTCACCAAAAAATGGGAAGCCGAGCAAAAACCCGATGTGGTAGTGCTGGTTTATAATGACCATGCCTCGGCCTTTGATCTGAAAATCATCCCGACATTTGCCATCGGCTGTGCCGAGGAATTTCCGATCGCCGATGAAGGCTTCGGTGCAAGGCCGGTGCCGGTCGTGAAGGGCGATCCCGATCTGGCCTGGCATATCACTCATTCAGTGATTGAGGATTCTTTTGACCTGACCATTATCAACGAGATGTCAGTGGATCACGGCCTGACCGTGCCCTTGTCCCTGATGTTCGGTCAGCCGGAGGAATGGCCCTGCAAGGTGATCCCCATCGCCATGAATACGGTGGTTTATCCGGTCGCCAGCGGCCAGCGCTGTTATGACCTGGGCAAGGCCATCAAGAAGGCCGTGGAAAGCTATGACGAGGACCTCAACGTACAGATCTGGGGCACTGGTGGCATGAGCCACCAGCTTCAGGGCAAACGGGCCGGCCTGATCAATGCGGAATGGGACATTGCCTTTATGGACCGTCTGGCGGACAAGCCGGAAGAACTGGCGAAAATCCCCCGGGTGGAATATATCCGCGAGACCGGCACCGAAGGACTGGAAACAGTCATGTGGCTGATCATGCGCGGCGCCCTTGGCGATCATGTCAGGGAAATCCATCGCCATTACTATGTGGCCATTTCCAATACTGCCATCGGGCATATTGTCCTGGAAAATACCGACGTGTAAGTTATTGGGTCCAGTTTTATCCGAGAGAAAGAGCCGGAATTTTCCGGCTCTTTCTATATGGACCTGGCCGGCAGTATCGCCACACGATCACGGGGAAAAATTTCTGTTGCTGCACCAGACAAAGGAATATGAAATAATGGCCGTGAACGCCCGCTGGGTCAGAGGATATATAGACAGGTAAAACATGAGCAGTTATTTAACTCGTCTGAAGCTGGATCGTCTTGATTTTAAAATCATCTCCGCTTTGCTGAAACGGGGCCGTATCACCAAAGTGGAACTGTCTGAACAGGTCGGCTTGTCTGCATCACCCTGCTGGGAGAGGATGAAACGACTGGAAAAGGAGGGGATCATCCGTGGATATCATGCGGATATTGATTTCTCGAAGCTGATGAATATTTCCTGCTTCCGGGTAGAGGTAACCCTTCATAATTATTCCATGAATGTCGCCCGCCAGTTCGAAGAGCTGGTCAGGCGTCTGCCCGAGGTCATTGAATGCGAGGCTGTGCTGGGACGGGTTGATTATATTCTCAAGGTGGCGGCACCCAGTATCGAGCAATATCAGGAACTGATAGAGAGGATTCTTGATCAGGAAAAGATCAGTTTTGATTATGTGACCTTCCCCGTGGCCAAACCGGTCAAAAGCCTGCATGATATGAGCCTGCAGGCCCTGGTTGATATGGCGGGTGAGGAGCAAGTCCCTGCCTGAAGTCCTGATCCTGACAGGATGTTTCTTCTGTAAAACCGGAATCTCGCCGGAGAAAATAGTTTCCCCCGATCTGTAAACGGCGATTATTGCCGTGACGCTCTGATAGAATTTTTCCCTGAGCCGTACCGGTTTTTCTTCTGTAACCGGACTGTCGAAGCAAAGGGAGAATGATGTGAAACAGCCTTATCTGCTTTTTCTGGGTAATGAAAAAATACTCCAGAATGCCAAGACCGCGTCCGGTATCGCCCACTGGCGGCCGGAAATCTGTGCCGGACAATATCGGATGAGCCCGGACACGACAGATCTGGGACTCCGGAACATGAACATCGATGAAGCTGTTGCTCAGGGAGCAAAAACACTTGTTGTTGGCATTGCCCCCGTCGGCGGCATCATCAGCCGCGACTGGGTGCCGGTTTTTCTGGAGGCTCTGGACAAGGGGCTGGATATTGCGGCAGGGCTTCATCAGCGCCTGAATGATCATCCGGAAATTTCGCAGAAAGCCCGGGCCTGCGGTCGCGACCTGTATGATATCCGGCAGCCCACCGAGGATTTTGAGGTCGGAAACGGCGCCAAACGTCCCGGTCGGCGACTTCTGACGGTGGGATCTGACTGCGCTGTTGGCAAGATGTACACGTCCCTGGCCATCGAACGGGAAATGAGAGAGCGGGGCATGAATGCCGATTTCAGGGCAACCGGCCAGACCGGTATCTTCATTGCCGGTGGCGGTGTCTCGGTGGATGCGGTTGTCGCCGATTTTATTTCCGGGGCGGCGGAAAGCCTGTCACCGGGCAATTCAGCGGGCCACTGGGATATTGTTGAGGGGCAGGGATCGCTTTTTCATCCGTCCTACGCCGGAGTCACAGTGGGCCTTATTCACGGCAGTCAGCCGGACAGGCTGGTGCTGTGTCATGACGCGGCCCGTCAGTATATGGAGGATGTGCAGGACTTCCCGATTGTCGAGTTCAACACCGCCATGGAGCAGTATCTGAACATTGCCCGCCTGACCAATCGTGAAGCGTCCTTCGCCGGGATCAGTATCAATACGTCATCCATGGTGGAACAGGAGGCGGAACGTTATTTAAACGCCCTGACGGATAAATACGGGTTACCCTGTTGTGATCCGGTGCGTAACGGCGTGTCGGCTATCGTCGATAATCTGGAAGGCTGAGCATGGTTGAGCTGAAAATAATAAAAGAAGTCTGGCCACTGGCCGGCAGTTTCAATATTTCGCGGGTAAACCTGACAGAAAGCTATGTTGTTTCAGTGGAACTGCGGGACGGGGAATATCTCGGGCGCGGGGAATGCGAGGCGCACGAATCCGATCCGGCGCAGATGGATGTGGTCGAGGCCATCATTGAAGGATTGCGGCCGGAACTGGAACGGGGGATTGATCGTGCGGTTTTATCGGGTCTTCTGCCGGCCGGCCCGGCGCGAAATGCCCTTGATTGCGCCTTGTGGGATCTGGAAGCGAAAAAGTCCGGCAGGCGCGCCTGGGAAAATGCAGGTGTGGTTCTGGATAAACCGCTGCTGACGGCCTATACGATTGGACTTGATACCGTCGACGGAATGGCGGCAAAGGCGGCGCGGTACCGGCACCGGGAACTTTTGAAAGTCAAACTCAATGAGCACGACAGTCTCGAACGGATCAGGTCGATACGGCAGGCGGCGCCGGACAGCCGGCTGATTGTCGATGCCAATGAAGCCTGGACATTTGATTTACTGACGGAACTGGCCGATCCTTTTGCCGGGTTGGGGGTGGAACTGATCGAGCAACCCCTGCCGGCGGGAGGCGATCGGGAACTGGAGAATTACAAAGGCCGTGTTCCCCTGTGTGCGGATGAGGCCTGCCTCGACCGCGCTTCATTATCCCATATTCGGGGACGGTACAGTTATATCAACATCAAGCTGGACAAAACCGGCGGCCTGACAGAGGCTCTTGCCCTGGCAAAAGACGCGCAAGCGATGGGGCTTGGCATTATGGTCGGCTGCATGACCGGCACGTCTCTTGCCATGGCGCCAGCCATGATGATCGGCGCACTGGCTGAATTTTGCGATCTGGATGGGCCGCTGTTGCTGGCCCGCGATCGCTCGCCGGGCCTGATTTACGAGGACAGTCTGGTTCATATTCCGACATCGGAAGTCTGGGGATAGGGTTAGGAAAAGGGGAATGTCATGTTAAAAAAAATAGTTTTGGGGATTCTGTTTCTCGTCGGAGTACAGGCTGATTTAGGGAATGCTGCCGACTCCTGGCTGATCAGAAACGCCGTGATTTATGATGGCACGGGTGGGGAGCCGATAAACGGGGACCTGCGGATCAGCAAGGGACTGATCGAAGCTATGGGGAATTTGAGGCCAATGCCCGGCGAAAGAGTATGGGATGCTCAGGGCCTGGCCCTGGCGCCCGGCTTCATCGACCCGCACAGTCATCACGATATGGGACTTTTGGAAAACCCCGCCCCGGCCAGTGTCCTGGCCCAGGGCATCACGACCATTGTGTCCGGGGTTGACGGCATGACCGAAGTGCCGGTTCGGCAGATGTTTGCCGAGTTTGAGGCACATCCGGCCGCGGTCAATCTGGCGGCTTTCGGACCGCATAATAATTACCGCTCGATGGTGATGAAGGATGATTTTCGCCGCACAGCTACGGCGGCGGAAGTAGAGGTCATGAAGGCCCTTCTCGGGGCCGATATGGAGGCCGGGGCGCTGGGACTTGCCACTGGCGTGGAATATGAACCGGCGCTTTATTCTGATACTGCAGAGCTTGTGGCCCTGGCCAGGGTCGCAGCAAAAATGGGTGGTCGCTACACCAGTCATATCCGCAGTGAGGACATCAAATTTTATGAGGCCCTGGAGGAAATTATTACCATAGCGCGTGACGCCGGTATTCCAGTCAATATCAGCCATATGAAACTGGCCATGGCGGCACTTTGGGGGCAGGCGCCCAAGGTTGTGGAAAGGCTCAATCAGGCCCGGGCTGACGGTCTGGATGTCACGGCAGACATATATCCCTATGACGGCTGGCAGACAACCATGCAGGTGCTGCTGCCCGAGCGCAATCTTGAGGACCGCAAGGCCTATGAATACGCCCTGACGGCTATTGCCCGGCCCTCGACCATTATCATAACACTTTATGAGCCCAACCCCTCCTATGTGGGCAAAACGCTGGAGGAGATCGCCCTGGAAGAAGGGGTGGATCCGGTGGATATGCTGATGAAAATGATGCAGACCACTGCCGCCGGGGGCGGGAATGAGATGATCATCGGCCGCAACATCGGTGAAGAGGATATCCGGACTTTCATGCAATGGCCCTATAGCAGTATTTCCTCCGACGGCGGCATCGATGACCGTCATCCGCGGGGACAGGGCGCTTTTCCCCGGGTGTTTGCCCGTTATGTCAGGGAACTGGGTGTGTTGTCGCTGCCGGAAGCCATCCGTAAAATGACGAGCCTCACCGCCCAAAGTCTTGGCCTGGCGGACCGGGGGTTGCTGAAAGAAGGTCTGGCGGCGGATCTGGTTCTTTTCGATGCCGCAACGATCACGGACCACGCCACTTTCACCGATCCGATACAATATTCCACCGGTGTGCAGGCTGTATGGGTCAACGGTCAACTGGTCTGGAAGGACGGGCAGGCAACCGAGTCCAGACCGGGCAGGATTTTAAGGCGTTCAGGCACAGAAAGAAAATAACAGACGGAGGAGATCACGCTAGCCAAGCGGCAGGGAGGCTTCCCGCACCTCCATCCAGTCCACAATCAGGCTCCGACGACAAAAACGCCATTCACTTCCTTCGAGCCTGAAGCGATCCTGGTAACGGATGCTCCAGGTCATGACCCGGTCCGGTTTGCCCTCTTCCGGGAACAGCACATGGTTGGCGGTGCAATAAGTCTCGGCAAGCCCCTCATCACCGATGAGGGTGCCGGCCTGCTGATGCACCACATGCTGGGTCTTGAGATAATACTGGCCGAGCTTTTCGGTAATGCCGAGCACGTCCTCGCGCCCTTCAAGCCGGAAACCCGGGCCTTCAATGATGATGTCGTCGGTGACCACACGGTCCAGCAGGTCCGCATCCCGGCGGTCGACCGCCCGGGCATAGAGGGAGGCAATCGTCTGGAATTCCGCCACGGCGCCCGCCTCCGGGCCGAGCTCAACTGGTTCGATCACCCCCATCTGCCGGTCGAAATCTTCGACAAGCCCCCTGATGGTGGCGGCGATGTCATTCCGCCGGTATCCAAGCAGGCGGGTCTCCTCCGGATCGGGTTCATAGGAGATTGTGTTGCCGCGACCCTGAATGATGGCATAATCGGGCAGCATGGGATGTTCCTCATCCAGAGAAGGAACCTCGACCTTGTTGCCGACGGCATCGAAAAAAAGCTTGAAATAGTCGGCGAAGGACAGGTTCTCGTCACCGATCAGGTAGGAGGTGCCGCCGATGCCGCGCTCAAGCGCGCCTGAAATCGCTTCCGACAGGGAGTGTACGGAAATGAAGTTGGTCGCCCCGGCCGGGCCGAACGGTTTGATCTGTGGATAGAGCCGTCGCGCATAGCCGATATAGGCAGCGAACATGTCGTTCTTCATGCCCGTCGGACAGCCGACCACAAAAGGCGCATTCAGGCTCATGGCGCGGAAGCTGTCGTCCGAGAGGGCACAAATCCCCTGGTCAGCGAGATGGCGCGAGCGTACATAGGCGTCGGTCTCGATCTTCTCCGGCAATACCTGCGGGTAGAAGCTGCCGATATGAACGAAGGCGGAGACACCGGCGCGTTTGGCGCGTTCGGCAAAGGCCGGGACCAGTTCGCCATTGGCTTTCAGAAAATGGGCGTCAGCCTCTGCGCCAAGCGGCACATGACGCAAATCGCTCCCTGCCGCAAAGACAATCGCCTCGAAGCCCTTCAGGTTATCTTCGCCGTAAGTGCCGTCCTGATAGTTTCCCGGCATCCAGTCCAGCTCTTCAAGGCCCGTTCCCGGTTGCGGCGGGTTACGCGAAGAAATGACCACGTTGTGACCTTCAGACTTCAGATGCAGCGCGGCGTGCCCGCCAATGGGCCCCGTTCCTCCAATGATCAGGACTTTCATGATGTGTGCTCCTTGTCTGACGATATCCCGGCGAGGCTGTTAACCGCCGTTCTTCTTTTTGTTGATGGGGCGGAAAATCTTCGCAGGCGCCAGTCCCCCATTTTCTATACCAATAGGATTTATCACCATGGATTTGCATTTGTCAATATTTACTATATTTAAATATCAATATGCGTATTATAATTATGATATATTACGCAAAAAGTAATAAATCTGAATGATTCACGCAAGGATGACCTTAAGTCCTCCGGGAAACAGGGACCAATAGCCGCGAAAACGGGTTTTGAATCGCGGATTTTCTTCACTATGGAGAGTATCAAGTGCGTTGGAAAGGGTGGGGGGAGAGAAATGGCGCGCTCGGGAAGATTCGAACTCCCGACCCCTAGATTCGTAGTCTAGTGCTCTATCCAGCTGAGCTACGAGCGCGCATTGATCCTCGGATCACACAGGAATCTATCCTGTGGCGCGGAAACTACTCATAACCGGCCCCGATTGCAAGCCCCCTTTGCAGTTTTATGTCATTTTTTTTCAGGAGCGCCGGGAACTGTGACTTGTTCTCTGCCTTCTCCTGCCGTACACTCGCGCCGGTTAACGGCAATTCAATTGTCAGGATCATTCAGACCAGGGGATGTTCGTGTCCGGTAAACCTCTTGAAAATAACCGAATGTTATATGTGGCAGGGCTTCTGCTTGTGCTCGGCCTGTCCGCCTGCTCAGGCAATGGCGATGCCGTCTGGCCGGAAATGAAGGCGGATGAGACCTGGAACTACATGCAGCAGGAGCGCATCAAACCCGTCACGCCCAACGGCATCGACAGCGAGGACGGCGGGCCGGTGACGAGCCTTCCGCCGTCAGCGGATGAGGAACAATTGTCCGTGGCTGAGGCAGGGGAAAGTTTCATGCAGCTGGACGGGCGTTTTGCAGACCTTGAACCGGAGATGGCTTCCTTCACCCGGGAACTCGGCCTGTCCCTGAAAGAGACACTTCAAAGCCGCGAGGACGAGGTTCGCCGGCAGGAGTATTGGCGCGGCAGCCAGATGACCCTGTCCCGTCTGGCCGACAGGCAGGCCCGGCTTGAAACTCTTGTGCAGGAAGTCCTGTCCGTCAGTTCCCGGATCGAAGGGATCCGGGATACAGAACTTGAGGAGCGTTTTCAGGTGCTGCTCAGGAAATCCCAGGCGCTGTCCGCCCGCACGGAAGAACTGATTGCCACGGCCGAAAAACAGCTGGCCAGGATAAAACAATAAACAAAAATAAATTCAGGGTATCTCATGACCAGATTAATCACTGCCTTCCTTGTTCTTTGCCTGCCGTTTGCGGCGCTGGCAGACTCTGCTCCCAAATCGGCCCCAAAATCAGCAGAATCCCGCAAGCAGATGGTGGTGGCGGCCAATCCTCTTGCGGCAGCGGCCGGAATGGAGATGCTGAACGCCGGCGGCAGTGCGGTCGATGCGGCCATTGCCATTGAACTGGTGCTGAGCCTTGTGGAGCCCCAGTCCTCCGGCATCGGTGGTGGCGGGTTCATGATGTATTTCGACCCGGAGGCGGGCGAGGGTGGGCGCATCTTTGCCTTTGACGGGCGCGAGACGGCGCCGGCGGCGGTCACCCCGGACCTGTTTGCCGATGTGGAGCGGTCCTATCAGGGGTTCCTGAATGCGGTGCTGGGCGGGCGTTCCACCGGCACGCCGAGCATGCTGGCGCTGATGGATGTGGCACACAGGAAGGCCGGAAAGCTGCCCTGGGCCAGATTGTTTGAACCGGCGATCCGGCTGGCGGAGGGGGGCTTCAGGGTTTCCCCGCGCCTGCATTATCTGATTGACCGCGATCCGCTGCTGAAGAAGTTCGAGGCGAGCCGGAAGTATTTCTATGACGAGGCGGGGGCGCCGCGTCCGGTCGGTTATCTGCTGAAAAATCCGGAGTATGCCGACACCCTGCGGCTGCTGGCGGAAAAAGGCGCGGATGCCTTTTATCATGGCCCGCTGGCGGAAAAGGTCGTCACGGCGGTACGGACGGCGGAACATAACCCCGGCAAGCTGAGCCTTGAGGATATGGCCGCCTACCGGCCGAAAATCCGCGAGGCGATTTGCCGCCCTTACCGGGTTTATAAAGTCTGCGGCATGCCGCCGCCGTCCTCCGGCGGGGGCACGGTGGTGGCCATCCTCGGCATCCTGCAGAATTTTGACATGGGCGCGCTTGAGCCCAACTCAGTTGAGGCCATGCATCTTCTGCTGGAGGCGGAAAAGCTCGCCTATGCGGACCGGGACCAGTATATGGCCGATCCCGACTTTGTGCCGGTGCCGCTGGAGGGCATGACCGATCCGGATTACCTGCGGATCCGCTCGCGGCTGATCAGCCCGGACAAATCCGTCGGTAAAGCCACGCCGGGCATGCCACCGATGCCGGTACATATGGCATGGGGTCAGGGTTTCACCCCTGAACTGCCGTCGACCAGCCACTTCTCCATTGTCGACCAGTGGGGCCACGCGGTCAGCATGACGGCGACGGTGGAAAATGTTTTCGGCAACCGCATGATGGTGGCGGGATTTATCCTCAATAACCAGCTCACTGATTTTTCCTTTGCACCGACAACGGAAAACGGCCTGCCGGTGGCCAACCGGGTCGAGGCCGGGAAGCGGCCGAGGAGCTCCATGTCACCCAGCCTGGTGTTTGACGACAAGGGCCGCTTGATGATGGCCATCGGCTCGCCCGGCGGCAACAGCATCATCGGCTATGTGACCCAGACCATCGTCAATGTGCTGGACTGGGGCATGTCCATGCAGGAGGCGGTGAGCCAGCCCCACGTGCTGACCCGCAACGGACCGGTTTATCTGGAACGGACCACGGCGGCGGAAGGGTTCGCTCCGGCACTGACGGAGAAAGGCCACGAGGTTTCCATCCGGCTGACCAACAGCGGGTTGCACGGAATCCTGATTCACTATGATGAAAAGGGCATGCTGCTGGAAGGCGGCGCCGATCCCCGGCGCGAGGGTGTCACGCTGGTGGAGTAATCCCCGCATTCAGAATTGAAAAAAGCCACCCTACTCAACAGCCGGTGGCTTTTCTTTTGGGAGCTCTATAAGGCTCAGCCTTCGCCCCAGATGGCCTTGGCGGTATCGACCACAAGCTTCAGTTTTGCTTTCTGCTCGTCTTCAGAGATGGCATTGCCTTCCTCGGTGGAGGCAAAGCCGCACTGGGGCGCGATGCCGAGCTGATCCAGATCGGCGTATTTTGACGCCTCGTCGAACTTGCGCCTGAGGTCGTCAATGTTTTCCAGCGCGGCGTTTTTGGTGGTGATGAAACCCGGATAAACCCGCTGTTTGCCCCTGGCGAGGAACTTCAGAGGCTCCAGCCCGCCGGCCCGGTCGCTGTCATATTCCATGAAGAACATATCGACGCCGGTCTGGTTGAAGACCGTATCGGCGACCAGATCGTAAGCGCCCTCGGCGGCCCAGGTAGAGCGGAAGTTGCCGCGGCACATATGCATGCCGATCAGCATGTCTTCGGGCCGGTCCCTGATGGCGTCATGCATCATCTTGGCATATTGGGCCACCAGCCAGTCCGGGTCCATGCCCAGCTCTTTCTTCTCGGCCCGGTGTTTGGGATCGCAGAGATAGGCGAAGAAAATATCATCCATCTGCAGGTAGCGACAACCAGCCTCGTAGAATTTTGCCACCGCCTTGGCGTAGGTTTTGGCAAGATCGGCGAACAATACCTCAAGATCCGCATAGTCGGCCGGATGGATGTCTTCCTTGGCGGTGCGGAAATGGCAGGCGCTCGGCCCCGGGATGGAGATTTTCGGGGTCACATTTGTGCTGGCGGCAACGAATTTGAAATGATCCAGCATGGGGTGGTCGTCTGGAAAGTCCATCTTGCCGGTAATGGTCGGGAAGATCGGGCGCAGGTTAACACCGTGGAACTGCACCCCTTCCTTGGGATCGCGCTCGACAAGGTCAAGCCCGGTCAGGCCGCCCATAAAATCATAATGCCAGAAGGAGCGGCGGATTTCCCCGTCGGTCACCACCTTGAGGCCGACCTCCTCCTGCATTTTGATGACGCCCCGGATGGCTTTGTCCTCAATGGCCTTAAGCTCATCGGCGGAAAGCGCATTGGCGGCGAATTTTGTTCGGGCCTCGACGACGCTCGGCGGCCGCAGCAGCGATCCCACATGGTCGGCGCGGTAGGGTGGCGGTTTCAGTGTCATGGCTATGTCCCTCCTTTGTAGCCGGGCGGGCGCTTTGCCGTCCGGCTGGGGGCATTATAGTTGAAAATTGGTTGTATGGCTTCCGGTTTTTATCAGGTGCAGAGCAGGCGGTGTCAAGGGATGGAGTTACCTTCTTTGTGAGGTCCAAATGAAAGCACAGCTTCGATCCGTTTGGCTAGTTTCTCCCTTAGCTCTTGAGAGCTTTCCCAAACTACGCAGTTGTATTGCCTGATATCAAAATGTAAGTTTTTGATATCATCTTTTCTACAAGACCAAAATACCGGAATACCTTTTCCAAGCGCATAACCTGCTTCGAAATAAACTCCGCCACGATGGCCAGTAAAGTCAGCGACTACAAATTTTGAAGAATTGATGTTGGCAATAATCTCATCGTCAATCTTATTGTTGTGTTCAATCAAGTCCACTCTGATAGGATCGTAGCCAACATCTAAAACCGCTGCTTGGAAACCCTTTTCATATACCGTGTCCATAGAAGCATCGAACCACATAGCAACAAAACCTTTTGGGGAGTTCGAGAATGGCCTCAAAAGTTTTTCTTCGATATAGATATATCCTTCGGGAAGAACCTCAAAAGTGCCTATAACGTCTCCACCAAGATATTTTTTTGACTCAAGGTACTGTTCCAGAAAAATAAATTCATTGAAGTCTTTTGAGTACGTGGCTGCTATCAAGGATGGGTCGTCAACATGAATGTCAGCTCCGAGCTCTGGTTTATAATGATATATTTCAAGTAATAACTTATCGGCCCTTTCTTTAATCGAAGGTTTTTTCCGGGTCACTATTGCTTTTAAGGTATGGCTATCGATGAGTGGAAGAGATCCTTCGCGAAGTTGGTCGCGAATCCATCCTCTTAGCATGTATTTTTTGGTGCGGTACTCCTTGCTCACTAAAGAGGATGCAGTGCCAGACAATCTAAATTCACCACATGCAGGACAAATTTGATGAACCTCATCGCCAGTGCTGGGAATGGTTTCAGCCTCTATGCCACATATATCGCATGGATCAGTTATTCGCATTTGGATTTTTAACCTTTCTACCCCCCCGGAAGCTCAATGCGGAAACAGGTGCCGTCGGGGCCGCTGCCGGTCAGGGTAATTCCGCCGCCGTGGGCCTCGATGATCTCCCTCGCGATGGCAAGGCCCAGTCCGGCGCCGCCGTTGCTGCTGCCGTGGAAAGGATGAAACAGATGTTCCTGGATCCTGGCCGGGATGCCCGGACCGTTGTCACAGAAGTCGATGATCGCATTGCCGCCGTCTTCCATGCGGCCGGTGACGGTCAGCTCGCCTTTGTTGAGGCGGGCATGTTCCATGGCCTGTACCGCATTGCGGCCGAGGTTGAGGAAAACCCGGAACAGCTGATCCGGATCGGCGGCGACGGTGAGTCCCGTCGGAATGTCATTGATGATCCTGACCGGGCCGTCTTCCATCAGTCCCAGTGAAATGGTCATGTCGTCGATCAGGGGTTTGAGGCTGACCGTTTCCAGCCGCGGTTTTTCCACCTCCGCCTTGCCGTATTGCAGCGTATTTTCACATAGCCGGATGGCCCGGTCGATGGCGCTGACGAAGCGGGGGGTGAGCTTCTGCACGGTCGGGTCCCTGAGGGTGCTGAGGTGGTCAGAGACCAGCTGGGCGCTGGCCAGGATGTTTCTGAGGTCATGGTTGATCTTGCTCACCGCCACGCCAAGGTTGGCGAGGTGAGTTTTCTGGTTGAGCGCCTTTCGCACCTCATCCTGCATGACGGCAAGTTCCTGCATGACCACGCCGATTTCATCTTCCCGATCCTCAGGCGTGAACTGGCGGCGGGTATCTTCGGGCGCCTCGCGGAAGGCAATCATGCTGTCGGTGATCTTGCGCACCGGCCGGATCAGCAGGCGGTTCAGGCTGTAATAGAGCAGACCCGCGGTGAGCAGGGAAATCAGGATCGACAGCAACAGCACATTCCTGGAATAGCTGAACATGGCATGGCAGAGAAGCTCTTCCTCGAAAATGATCTGCAGGAAATCCATGCTTTCGTCACTGGTATAACCGGTGACTTCAATCAGCCGGGAATGGGGGTGGTTGTGCCACATGGCGTCAACGGCATCCCGCACCAGCATCCACCAGCCGGTTGAGCGGATATCATAGCGGGCCTCCACATCGAGCGGCCGGTCGGTGCCGAGCACAAGTTCCCGGTTATCGTCCTTCTTGCGCACGATCGCCAGCACCCCGGCGGAATCGAGCAATTGCCAGGACAGTTTTTCGCCGACCATATAGTCGGGCGCGGCCTCGATAGCGAGAATGGCGATCTGGGCGGCGCCGAGCTTTTCCTTGAGCCAGTTGAGGCGGAAATTGGCAATGGAGGGCACATAGATCAGCACCTCGGCCAGCATGACAAAACCGATGGTCAGTAACAGGAGCCTGTTGGACAGCCTGTTGCGCAGGGATAAATATTTCAGTGTTTCGACCAACCGATCCTGCCCCCGGGCTAACTCATTATATTCTATTGTCTGACCAGAGCGTAAAAGCGCATGCCACGGTAATACAATAAAGTTCTTTCACGTCTTTGTGAAGCCTGATACCAAAGGGGTAATTTACGGCCAAAAGTAAAGGCTGACGGGGTGGAAAAAAGAGTCCAATATTTTTGCCTTAATCTTTGGACTTGGGCGTTGACTTGGGCCGGGAAACGCATTATACACCCCCATCAATCAAGTCTGCCTCCTGTGGAACACCCCGGGGGCGCAGGATAATAGGCCGGATCATGGTGGTCTGGTGTAAAGGGTCCGAGGACCCGCAGCGGCAAATGGAGATATCCTGTGAAACGTACATTTCAGCCAAGTGTTTTGGTTCGTAAACGTCGTCACGGCTTTCGTGCACGTTCCGCTTCTGTTGGTGGTCGCCGGGTTCTTTCAGCCCGCCGTGCCAAGGGACGGAAGCGCCTTTCAGCGTAAAGGCAGCGGATTTCGCCTGAACAGGCAATCTTGACAAACCGGCCCCTGTTTACAGCGGCCGGTTTTGTTTTTGACGAACCGGACCACAGATGGCGCAACACTTTGAAGATAAAGGAAAAAAAATTACTGTGCTGCAAAAGCGCAGCGATTTTCTGCGCGTTGCCCGGGCCAATAAAAAATGGATTGCCCCCGGCATGATCGTGCAGACCTGTGCCCAGCCCGAGGGCGTGGTGACCGGGGACGGGATCAGGGTCGGTTATACCACCAGCAAGAAGGTGGGCAATGCGGTGGTGCGCAACCGGGCCCGGCGCAGGCTGCGGGAAGTGGTCAGAAAAGTGCTGCCGGAGAAGGGGCAGAGCGGACAGGATTATGTGCTGATCGCCCGGGCCGGTATCGAGGACTGCAGCTTTGATGACCTGATTCGGGATCTCAGCTGGTCGCTCAAAAGACTCGCAGGCCAGAAGGACGGAAAGCCGGCCCGGACGCCTAAAGAGGCCAATAAGCAAGCCGCACGGGGCGGAGGGGGCGAAAAATGACATTTCTCCTCGATATGTTGTCTTATTTCTTGAAAGGCCTGATCACACTCTATAAGTATTTGATCTCTCCCCTGCTGGGACCCAAATGCCGATATCTGCCGACCTGTTCGGAATATGCCTATATCGCCATTGACAGATACGGTCCGTTCAAGGGGGGATATCTGGCTGCCCGGCGCCTGTTGCGCTGTAATCCCTGGGGCGGGCACGGATTCGATCCGGTGCCCCCTAAAGAAGGGGAAAAAGGGCAGAAGGCAGACGAAAACGAATGTAAATGCCAGACCGGGCATCACGGCGGCGAAGTTTGAAGGTACTGAGAAGGGTTTATGCAGCAGGATAACAAGAATTTCATATTGGCCATTGTGTTAACGATGGCGATATTGCTGGGGTACGAATTTTTTATCTCAAAACCGCAAAAGGAAGCCGCCGAAAAAGCCCGGCAGGAACAACTGTTGGCGCAAAAAGCCGCTGACAATGCATCCGTACCGCAGATGTCCGCCCCGGGAACCATTCCGGGCATGGATGCGCCGGTGATCAAGGACACGCCGCAGGACCGTAAAGAGCAGCTGGCGACAACGCCGCGTATTCCCATCGTGTCCCCCCGCGTTCATGGTTCTATTTCGCTCAGGGGCGGTCGCCTGGATGACCTCACTCTCCGGGATTATCATGTGGAAGTGGACGGCAAGGAAGAAGTGGTTCTGCTCAGTCCTGCCGGAAGCGGCAAGGGCTATTATGCGGAATTCGGCTGGGCCGGTGTTGAAAACGGTCCCGATAAAAATACCATCTGGACTGCCGACAAGGGCGAACTGAACGCCGGTGACAAAGTGACCCTCAGCTGGGCCAACGGCAAGGGGCTGGTGTTCAAGCGGACCGTCGGTCTTGATGAAAACTATATGTTCACCCTGAGCCAGTCTGTCACCAACACGGGCGAGACCCCTGTAACGCTGGCGCCTTATGGTCTTGTATCCCGGGAAAGCCGTCCTACAGGCCAGAAGCTTTTCATCCTGCATGAAGGCCCGCTCTGGGTCACCGGTGAGGGCAAGGAAGAATTCGATTACGGTGATATCGAGGATGAAACCGAAAAAGCCCATGGCCTGGCCGGTGGCTGGCTTGGCATTACAGACAAATACTGGCTCGTGGCCCTGATCCCGGACGACAGGGAAGAATTTGATGCCCGTATCCTGCGTCATGCCACAGCGAGGGGCGAGAGATTCCAGGCCGACTATATCCTGGCCTCCCGGGTGGTAAATCCCGGCCAGACGGTGGAAGTTTCGGACAAGCTTTTTGCCGGCGCCAAGGAAGTGGAACTTCTGGATCAATACCGTGAAACCCAGAATATCCGCCTGTTTAACTATGCCATTGACTGGGGCTGGTTTGATTTTCTGACCAAGCCGATTTTCTATGTTCTGGATTTCCTGTTTGGCCTTGTCGGTAATTTCGGCGTGGCGATCCTTCTGTTGACAGTTGGTATCCGCCTGGTGCTGTTCCCGGTGGCGAACAAGCAGTTTGTTTCCATGAGCAAAATGAAAAAGCTCACCCCCAAGATGAAAGCACTGAAGGAAAAATACGGTGATGACCGCATGCGCATGCAGCAGGAAACCATGGCCCTTTACAAAAACGAAAAGGTCAACCCGCTGGCAAGCTGTCTGCCGATCGTGATTCAGATCCCGATTTTCTTCGCGCTTTATAAAACGCTCTATGTCACCATTGACATGCGGCATGAGCCCTTTGTCCTGTGGATCAAGGATCTGGCTGCGCCGGACCCGCTTCTGGTGACCAACCTGTTCGGCCTTATTCCCTGGGATCCTCCCACTTTCCTGGCGGTGGGTATCCTGCCGGTTCTGATGGGCGTTACCATGTGGCTGCAGCAGAAGCTGAACCCGGCCGCCATGGATCCGGTACAGCAGAAAATCTTTATGTTCATGCCGATCATGTTCACGTTTATCCTGGCCAACTTTGCTGTTGGTCTGGTGATCTACTGGACCTGGAACAATATCCTCAGCATTATCCAGCAGTGGATCATTATGCGCAGGGTCGATGCCGAAGTGCCTGAGAAAGACAGTTAAAGGTAAAGATGACCGAAGAAATGACAGAACAGGAGAAGGCGGTCTGGCTTGAGCGGGGCCGTCTTCTTTTTACCCAGAGCTGCGATTTTATCATGGGGTCGCCGGTCCTGGAAAACCTGCCACCGGCTGATTACGCCGAGATTGCCTTTGCCGGCCGCTCGAATGTAGGCAAATCAAGCCTGATCAACGGGCTGACCGGGCGCAAGACCCTGGCCCGGACGTCCAATACGCCCGGCCGTACCCAGATGCTTAATTTCTTCCTTCTGGGCAAGGCAACGGATTTGGCTCTGTACCTCGTGGATCTGCCTGGATACGGCTATGCCAAGGTCTCCCGGTCGCTGGTCAAGGAATGGACCAAACTGATGAAAGACTATCTCCGGGGCCGGCCGAACCTGCGCCGGGTCTATGTGCTGGTGGACAGCCGGCACGGCATCAAGGAAGGCGACCGGGACATCATGAAACTGATGGACGAAAGCGCCGTTTCCTACCAGATTATCCTGACAAAAGTTGACAAGCTCAAAAAAGGAGAGCAGGAAAAGGTCAGGGAGGAAACCGAAAACGCCATCAAAAAGAATGTGGCGGCTTATCCGCAGGTGATCCTGACCAGTTCGGTCAAGGGAGACGGCCTGGACGAGCTGCGGGCCAGTATCGCGGTCCTGGCGGCCTCTTGAACGACAGATGACAGGTTAAAGGTGCATGATGACAGAGCAGGAAAAGCTGGACAAAAAAGAGCAAAAAGCAAGAAATCTGCGGAAGGCCAAGACGCTTTCCGAGGCTTTGCCCTATATGCGACGTTATGCAGGCCAGACCATTGTCATCAAATATGGCGGACATGCCATGGGCGACGAGGACCTTGCCCACGACTTTGCCCATGATATCGTATTGATGAAACAGGTCGGTATGAACCCGGTAGTAGTCCACGGCGGCGGTCCGCAGATCGGCAAGATGCTTGAGGCCCTGCAGATCAAAAGCTCCTTCATTGACGGCCTCCGGGTGACCGACAAGGATACCATCAAGATCGCTGAAATGGTGCTTAGCGGCAGCCTGAATAAATCCATAGTGGCCTCGATCAACAATGTGGGCGGCCAGGCGGTCGGTCTGTCCGGCAAGGACAGCAACCTGGTGATCGCGGAACCGCTGCGGCGCACCCGCAAGGATCCGGACAGCAATATCGAACAGGTGCTGGACCTGGGTTTTGTCGGCTATCCCAAAAAAGTCAATGCGGACTTCCTGCGCATGTTCGAGGCATCATCGGTCATTCCGGTGATTGCCCCTATCGGTCTCGGCGAAAACGGTGAAACCTTCAATATCAATGCGGACACCATGGCTGGTGCCATTGCCGAAGCGCTGGGGGCGACACGCCTGCTGCTGCTGACCGATGTGGAAGGTGTGCTTGATAAAAACGGCGAACTGGTTTCGGAAATGACCGAGGAAAAAGCCCGTGAAATGATTGCCGACGGCACCATTTCAGGCGGGATGATTCCCAAGATCGACACCTGTATCCATGCGGTGGATCACGGGGTGGAGGCGGCTGTTATCATTGACGGCCGGGTCAAGCATGCCCTGCTGCTGGAACTGTTCACCGAACATGGCGCCGGCAGCTTCATCGGCCATTAAAAAAGGCGGTTTAAACCGCCTTTTCCTTATGCATAAAGTTCCAGTTCATATTCCATTTCTGCCGTAGACAGAGGATAGTCGACGCCGTCTTTGGCATTGAGGAAATCTTCCGGCGGGATATGGGCCAGCTTGTGTTGCATGTTGAGAGCCGTGCGCATGCTGAGCTCGCTGCGCCAGGCGAGGGCGACAATGCGGCGGCTTTTGTTGCTGGCGATCAGTTTGCGGACATTGTCCACATGAATTTGCGACAACAGGCCCAGGCACTGAATCACCAGTTCCCGCTGTTTGTTGGCCAGGGCATTCTGAATAAAGTCATCATCCACGACACCCTTGTCCACCAGGTCGCGTGCCTGTTCGGCGAGAGTCTGTACGTCTTCCTCATCCACCTGCTGATCCTGTATTCTTTGACGCACACTGGTCAGGATTTCATCGGCGATATTTTTCTCCAGATGGTTTTTCTCGATCATGCGCGTGACCAGTGACGAGGCGACGAATCCGGCGATCCGCTTGATCGCCCTGAGCGACAGGTTGGGGCGTTCCGCCAGCGGCGGATGCATGGTTTCGATGCTTCTGGCCTGATCAATGATCGCGTCCAGGGTATCTTCCCGGATCTGGGCGTTCTGATTGGCAATCAGGGCGGAAACGGCAGGAATATCAAGAGAATTGGTCAGGGCGTCGGAGATGTCCTCGCTGACGCTGTCCCGCTGGGCAATGGCTGACAGGGCGCCGCTGACAGTGGTTACGGCGATAATTTCTTTCAGGTCCACATCGCTGAGCAGCGGTGAATATTCAAGAATGGGCGCACAAACCGCCAGTTCTTCATCCATGGCCAGGGTTTTGATGATCCGGTGCGGGACCAGATCAGATGATTTCAGTTCTTCGGAAACGATCTGGCGGACCTTTGGGAACTGGTCACTGGCCAGCTTTTCCAGGATTTCGATGGCTTTTTCACGGATCTGGACCTGATCATGACGGGACAGGTCGGGGAAAATCCGGGATATCTTGCGGGCCAGTTCTTCACGGACTTCATTATCATTATCGTTGGCAAGGATTTCGTCCGCCTGAATTGGCGTGCTTTCATTTCCGGCGACATCCCGCCGAATGGCGGCGTCCTGGTCAGAAGCCAGGTAATAGAGTACCTCTGGCTGGGTTTCCGGCCGCTGGGCGAGAAGCTTCTTGTCGTTGGCTTTCTGTTTTTCCAGTGCGGCGCGCGCCTTTTCGTAGGAGAGGTTTTTCTTATCGTTCTTATCAAAGATTTTGTTAAGCAGATTTTTCATTGTTATCCCTCCCCTTGTCATTCCCGGCATTGCTGGCGCTTCCGTTTTCTCCGGTGGCCGCCTCTGCCAGGGCGACGGCGTTCTTGCCTGCCTTCTTGACCTCATAGAGTGCTGTATCTGCCCGTTCAAGCAACTGATCCAGTGTAGGGTTTTCGCGCGGCGTACTGACGGCGACACCAATGGACAGGCCCGGCGCCGGAGACAATGTACCCGTTATCTTGTGCAACTGGCGGCGGCCGGCGACCAGTTCGCTGGCTTTTTCCATTGCCACATCCGTATCCACATTTTCAAGCCACAGGGCGAATTCATCACCGCCCAATCGGCAGACATAATCTCCAATGCGGGTGTTTTTGCTGAGCAGTTCCGCGACTTTTTGCAGGACTTCGTCTCCGGTGGCGTGTCCCATCTGGTCATTGACGGTTTTGAAGTTATCAAGATCAACAAACAAAAGAGCGCAGTTTTCCCGGCTTCGTTTCTGATGAGCGATCCGTTTCCTGACTTCTTCGGAAAAGGCGCGCCGGTTCAAAAGGCCTGTAAGTTCGTCGGTGCGGGACAGATATTCCAGTTCTTCCTGGTTGTGGATCTGTTCCAGGGCGATGCCAAGATGGCTGGCAATCCCGTTGAACAGGATAGCGTCATCTTCGGACCACTCCTGACCCTGGTCATCGCGGATCAGGAAAAAGGCGCCGTTCGGTTCATTGTGATGCTGGGTGATGCTGCACAGTATAGACCGGCCGTCCAGCGTCAGGGTTAAAGCTGTGCGGGTGTCACTTGCGGTATTATCCCTGCCAACCTCAAGGGCTTTCCGGCGGAGGGTTTCAATCAGGCCGTCGTCATCCAGGTTTCCGGAACTGGACCTGACCCGGGTATCGAGAACACCGCTTCGGGATTTGGTAATTTCAATGATGCAGCCGTGACGGGCCCGGATGCCTTCGAGTGTGGCATTCATCAGGTTTGTAAAAATCTCGTCCGGTTTGGAAATGTCGCGGATAGTGGTGATGATGCGGTTGAGGATATGTTCCCGCTTGCCGATTTTGCGCAGGGCGGCTTCGCGTTCCCGAATGACAGTGATGTCCCGGCAAACGCCGCGGGCCCCCTGCCAGCTTGATTTGTTGTCGATAATGGGAACGGAGGAAACCAGAATACAGGCCTTGGTGCCGTCGTTGCGCTGGACCCAGACTTCCATGTCATGGATGGCGTCCAGGGTATCGAAAGGATTCTTGCCTTCGTTGCCAACGATCAGGTCGGCGGCGGCCTTGCCGTTCAGTTCATAGGCAGTATAGCCCAATATGCCTTTGGGGGAGACATATTTGAAACGACCCTGACTGTCGGTCTCCCAGGAAAAGTCGCTGGAACAACTGACCAGGTCCTTGAACATTTGTCGTGAGTCAACAAGGGCGTTGGTCAGGTTGTGTTCTACGGTGGTTTCCCTGGCGGTGATCAGGACAGCCTGTTTATTGCCTGTGCCTGCAAGTGAGGCCGGGAAGGTGCCCAGGTTATAATGGCGAATGCCCTTGCTGTCGTTGATGACCAGCTTCTGCATGTCCGGACAGTTGTTTGTCAGGCTGCGGCTGATCAGGCCGGCCAGGCTTGGATCATTGTTTTTCAGGGCTTCGACAATGCCGATCGCATGGATGTTATGATGCAGCACGTTGTGGCTGTCGTCGACCATTAGCGCAGGGCCAGGATAAAGCTCGATAATCATTTCCGGCTTGAAATTATAGGCGGACAGATCCGGCAGGGGATTTTTTTCCCGCGATAAATTTGATTTTTGTATGATCCGTGCGATATTGGCGTCCATGCTCATAATAACTCGAAAACCCTACTGATCCTGTGGCGAATATGACCTTCATGATACTGACCAAGCTGTTAACAACTGGTTTACTCTTTCGGAAAAAGAGGGATAAAATTTAAAAATGACTCTGGATATCTCGCAACTGGAACATTGGGTCTTTGATCTCGACAATACGCTCTACCCGGCGGCCAACAATCTCTTTGCCCAGGTGGACAGGCGGATGGGTGAATTTATCGCCGGAAGATTCAACCTGGAGAAGGAAGAAGCACGGGCCCTGCAAAAGTATTTTTTCAAGACCCACGGCACGACTCTGCGGGGCTTGATGAGCGAACATGATGTGTCGCCGGACGAGTTTCTGGACTTTGTCCATGATGTGGATTTCAGCGGCCTGCAGCCGGACCCGGAACTGGCCCGGGCGCTCAGGGCGCTGCCGGGTGAAAAGTTCATCTATACCAATGCGGATACTCCCTATGCGGAGAAGGTGCTTGAACGGCTTGGTATCGGGGATGTTTTTGATGTGATTTTTGATATCCGGCAGGCCGGATTTTCGCCGAAACCTGACCGGGATAGCTTCCGCAAAATGATTGAACATACTGGCCTGAATGCCGGAAAATCCGTGATGGTGGAAGACATCGCCCGCAATCTGGCGCCGGCCCGGGAAATGGGTATGAAAACCGTCTGGGTGCCGACCGACCAGGCATGGTCGCGGGAAGGCATGGACAGCGATCATATTGACTATACGGTTGAGGACCTGACCGGCTGGCTTTCCGCCCTTTCGAACGGCCCTGAACAAAAAAAGTAACGGGTATCATGAATTATTGACAGCCGGGGCGGGATCGTTATTGTCGGGCCGTAAACCGAACCAGAAGTGCCACAACTTAGGGAAATATAGTATGACGGACAAGTCACTGGAACAGGTCATTGAGCAGGCCTGGGAAGATCGTGCAGAACTGACCACATCCACCACCGGCGAAGTGCGCGAAGCAGTGGAAGAAACACTGAACCTGCTGGACAGCGGCAAGGCCCGGGTGGCCTCCAGGGAAACTGGTGAATGGGTGGTGCACCAGTGGCTGAAAAAAGCGGTTCTTTTGTCTTTCCGTCTCAATGACATGGCCGTGATCCCGGGTGGACCCGGCGGCAGTACCTGGTACGACAAGGTGCCGAGCAAGTTCGAAGGCTGGGGGCAGGATGAATTTTCACAGGCCGGATTCCGTGCCGTTCCCTCCTGTGTTGTCCGCCACTCCGCTTATATTGCCCCCGGGGCGGTTTTGATGCCCTCTTTCGTCAATCTGGGAGCCTATGTGGGTGAAGGAACAATGGTCGATACCTGGGTCACCATCGGGTCCTGCGCCCAGATTGGCAAAAATGTGCATGTCTCCGGCGGCGTTGGCATTGGCGGTGTTCTGGAGCCCCTGCAGGCCGGACCGGTGATTATTGAGGATAACTGTTTCATCGGCGCCCGCTCCGAAGTAGCAGAAGGCGTTGTGGTTGAAGAAGGCGCCGTGCTTAGTATGGGCGTTTTCCTCGGCGCAAGCACCAAGATCGTCGATCGGGAAACCGGCGAGGTTATGTATGGCCGCGTGCCGGCCTACAGCGTCGTGGTGCCGGGCACCCTGCCGGGTAAACCGCTGGCGGACGGCACCCCGGGGCCGAACCTGGCGGCCGCAATTATCGTGAAACGGGTGGATGAACGGACACGTTCCAAAACCTCCATCAATGAACTGTTGAGGGACTGATTTGACTGACCCCGTCAATCCGGTGGAATTCACCCGGGACCTGATCCGCTGCCCCAGTATTACACCGGTGGAAGCAGGCGCTCTTGACGTCCTTGAACGGAAGCTGACGGAACTTGGTTTTACCTGTACCCGGCTGCCGTTCAGCGAAGCGGGGACGCCGGATGTGGACAATCTTTATGCCCGCCTGGGCACCGGGGCGCCGAACTTCTGTTTTGCCGGTCATACCGATGTGGTGCCGGTGGGGGCTGCTGCGGACTGGTCCGTGGACCCCTTTGCCGCCACTATAAAGGACGGCTGGCTCACGGGGCGCGGTGCGGCTGACATGAAGGGCGCCATTGCCGCCTTTGTCGCGGCGGTTTCCCGGCTCTTGCAGTCCGGGGAGGTCCAGGGATCCATAAGTTTCCTGATCACCGGTGATGAGGAAGGTCCGGCCATCAACGGCACTGTCAAGATGCTGCAATGGCTTGAGGAAAAAGGCGAAAAGCTGGATTATTGCCTGGTTGGCGAACCAACCAACCCGACGAAACTTGGTGAAATGGCCAAGATCGGACGCCGGGGCAGCCTGAACACGAAACTGGTGGTCAAGGGGATACAGGGCCATGTAGCCTACCCCCATCTGGCCGACAATCCGATTCCGCGCCTTATCGAAATCCTGCACCGGCTCACTGCCCGCAAACTGGATGACGGTAACGATCATTTCCAGCCCAGCAACCTGGAAGTAGTGACCATTGATGTAGGCAATGAGGCCAGTAACGTAATTCCGGCCGAGGCGGAAGCCCGGTTCAATATCCGTTTCAACAATGAACAGACCATCGATGGCCTCAAGGACTGGATCAGGTCTGTTTGTGAAGATGTGGGCGGCGAGGTTGAGCTGGAGATGAAAGCCTCTGGCGATGCTTTCCTCACCCCGCCCGGGGTGCTCAGCGAGCTGATCAGCGGAGCGGTGGAAAAAGTCACCGGTGTGAGGCCTGAACTCAGCACCACCGGCGGCACCTCGGACGCGCGCTTTATCAAGGATTATTGTCCGGTGTCCGAATTCGGCCTGGTCAGCCAGACCATGCACAAGGTGGATGAACGGGTGAGGGTGGAAGACATTGAACTTCTGGCCGATATCTACACAGAAATCCTGAACCGTTTTTTCCGGAAGTAAAATTTATGTCAGAAGAAAACCAGTCAAACAATTCCATCGCTTCATCCCTGCGGGCTGTATGGCTGCTTGCCCAGTTTGATGGCCGGGGGATGGAGATGTTCGACCTGTCGGCCGAGGGATTCTGGAAATCCTTCTGGGCGATTGTGGTGGCCGCGCCGCTGGCTGTTCTGCCGGCCCTGATGGGCTCTAATATGGCCGAGGAAGCGGGGTTGCAGAGCGCGTTCTGGCCATCGCTGGTGAGCTATTTCATTCATCTGCCGTTTACGGCATTTATCATGATCTATTTTACCCGCTACATGAAAATAGATGCTAATTATGCGCCGATGATCATCGCCTATAACTGGTCGACAGTGATTGTGTACGCTGTTTCATTGCCGCTCTCCCTGATCATCGCCGGCGGGGTGATCGGACAGGAGGTCGGTGTGGTGGCATCGATGCTGATTGCCGGTTATATCTATTGCTATCGCTGGTTTGTTTTCAAGGAATCTCTCCAGATCAGCGGCTGGCTGGCCATTGGCGTGCTGCTGTTTCAGCAACTGGCGGCGCTTCTTGTCGATGTTGTGCTGATCCGGCTGATGGTGCCCGGTTATTTTGAAAGACTGAGCCAGGCCGCAGGCTAGTCCGGATAATCCACTTTGACGAAGTAAAGCCCGTCCGGCGGGGCGTTAAAGCCGAGTGCCGCCCGGTCGGCTGCCTCAAGTGCACCCTTCATATCATCCGGCGTCCATTTGCCCTTCCCCACATAATAGAGGCATCCGACCATGCTGCGGACCTGGTGATGCAGGAAAGAGCGGGCGGAGCAGTCGAAATAGATATGCTCTCCGGCCTCGATAATATCCAGATTATCCAGCGTCTTGACCGGGCTTTGTGACTGGCATTCGACACTGCGGAAGGTGGTGAAGTCATGATGGCCGACAAGATGGGTGGCGGCTTCCCGCATGGCCTCCACGTCCAGGGGGGCCCGAACCTGCCACGCCCGGTGGCGCTGGAAAGTCAGCGGTGCCGGACGGTTGATCATGTGATAGCGGTAATAGCGCTTCAGGGCGGAAAAACGGGCATGGAAATCATGGGACACCCTTTCCGCTTTCAGGACCACCACCGGCCCCCGGTTGAGGTGAAAATTTATGCCACTCATGACTTTGTAGGGATCATCATCGCGGGGCAGATCCACATGAACAATCATGGCGAGGGCGTGGACGCCGGCATCGGTGCGGCCTGCCGCGTGAGTACGGTTTTCCACCGGATCATACGCCCGGCAGAATTTCCCGATTGCGTCCTGCAAAATCCCCTGAACGGTAGGGCCATTGTCCTGAATTTGCCAGCCGAACAGGCCGGTGCCTTCATATTCGATGGTCAGTTTGTACCGGGTGAGGCCGCTCATGTAAGGATCACCCCTTTGGCGATTGGAAAGCCGCGCAGCAGGTCGTCTGTGATCATGGGGCCTTTGCCGGCCCGCTGGGCCTTGAGGATTTTCAGGGCGCCGGTGCCGCAGGCGACCATAAGCTGGTCTGAAATCACTTCGCCGGGAGCACCGCTGCCGTCAGTGACTTCTGCCTGCAGCAGCTTCAGACGCTCGCCGTCTACTTCGCACCAGGCGCCGGGAAAGGGGCTCAGGCCGTGGATATGGTTGTGCAACTCTTCTGCCGGGCGGGTCCAGTCGATGCGTGCCTCGGCCTTGTCGATTTTTTTGGCATAGGTGACACCTTCCTCGCCCTGGGGGCGGGGTGTGAGGCTGCCGTCGGCAAGGCCCTCAAGGGCGGGCACGATGGTCTCTGCACCGAGGGTGGCAAGTGTGTCATGCAGGCTGCCTGTAGTGTCGATTGGTAAAATATCGACCCGCTTTTCGAGGAGAACAGGGCCGGTGTCCAGGCCTTCCTCCATCATCATGATGTCGACGCCGGTTTCTTTGTCCCCGGCCATGATGGCCCGGTGGATGGGGGCGGCACCGCGCCAGCGCGGCAGCAGCGAGGCATGCACATTGACACAGCCAAGGCGCGGGGCCTCCAGTATGGCTTTGGGCAGTAAAAGCCCGTAGGCAACGACCACGGCCACATCCAGATCAAGGGCCGCGAATTTTTCCTGTTCCTCAGGGGTCTTCAGGCTGGCCGGGGTATGGACGGGAATGCCATGCTTCTCGGCGAAGGCGTGGACCGGGGAGGGACGTTCTTTCTTGCCGCGTCCGGCCCGGCTCGGCGGCTGGCTGTAGACGGCGACCACATGATGTCCGGCGTCAATCAGAGCCCTGAGAGTGGGGACGGAAAAATCGGGGGTGCCCATAAAGGCAATACGTAAAGGCGCCGCCATGGGGAGCTCCCCTCTTTCAATTTGCTCAGAGTGCGTGGTCCCGCACCATTTTTTTGACTCTTTTGACGATCATGTCCCGTTTCAGCTTGGACAGGTGGTCGACAAAAAGAATGCCGTTCAGATGATCCATCTCGTGCTGGATACAGGTGGCCAGAAGGCCGGTGCAATGAATATCCTGTTCATTGCCGTCATAATCCAGGAAACGGACCTTGCATTCGGCGGGACGTTCCACTTCCGCATATTGTTCGGGGACCGACAGGCAGCCCTCGTTATAGACACCTATTTCCTCGGAGGTCCAGTAGATATCCGGATTGATAAAATACTGTGGTGCGGGGTCTTCGTCGTCATGGGCGAGGTCGATCACCAGTACCCGGATCGGCCGGCCGACCTGGATTGCGGCAAGACCGATTCCCGGCGCGTCATACATGGTGTCCAGCATGTCGTCCATGAAGGCCCGCAGTTCGTCATCCACCTTCTCCACCGGTTCGGAGGTGAATTTCAGCATTGGGTCAGGGACGGTTACAATTGGTAAAATCGCCATATTCACTATTCTTATCTTTTAATGTTCCTTCTGGTAGGTAATATGTGAAGGACGGAACGTCAAGGAATAAGCATTTTCAAAGGAATATCGGGGTGGTGTTAACCGAAACACATTTTATTGCCGGTGGTGCAGCGGCCTTTTGCCTGATTGCGGTGCTGATTGGATTTTGGCTGGCCGGCAAGCGTACGGCGGCCCTGCAGGCGCAGCTGGCGCAGGAGAGGGAAAAACAGCAGGAAGCGGAGGTCCGTTCGCAGGAAGCGCTGATGCGCATGATGCAGTCCCAGGCCTCCCTGGAAGGCCGTCTGGCGCAGATTTCCGAAGCCAGCACAAAGAACCAGGCGGAACTGACCCGGACCCTGGAGGAACGGCTCGACAAGGTCAGCCAGCGCATGGGCGAAAGCCTGGACAAGACCAATAAAAACACCACCGAAGGCCTGTCGGATCTGAAAACCCGGCTGGCGGTCATTGACGAAGCCCAGAAGAATATCACCGAACTGTCCGGCCAGATGGTCGGACTCCAGGATATTCTTTCCAACAAGCAGGCCCGGGGTGCCTTCGGCGAGGTGCAGCTCAAGGATCTGGTGACCAATATCCTGCCGCCTAATGCTTACGGCTTCCAGGAAACCCTGAGCAACGGCAAGCGGGCCGACTGCCTGATCAAGTTGCCCAACCCGCCGGGAAGTATCGTGGTTGACGCCAAATTCCCGCTGGAAAGCTATCACCTGCTGCGTAATGCGGACGGGGAAGCCCAGGTCAAACAGGCGGTGGCCGCCTTCCGCACCGCGATCCGCAAACATGTGAAGGACATCTCGGAAAAATATATCCTCAACGGCGAGACGGCGGAATCGGCGCTGATGTTCCTGCCCAGCGAAGCGATCTATGCGGAACTGCATGCCACCTTCCCGGAACTGGTGGAGGAAAGCTATCGCGCCAAGGTCTGGATTGTCAGCCCGACGACCCTGATGGCGACCCTGAACACGGTGCGGGCGGTTCTGAAAGATGCCCGCATGAGGGAACAGGCCGGGGTGATCCAGAAAGAAGTAACGACCCTGCTGACCGATGTAGAACGACTGGACAGCCGGGTGGAAAACCTGCAGCGCCATTTCCAGCAGGCGGAAAAGGATATCGGAGAGATCAGCACCTCGACCCGCAAGATCACGTCGCGCGCCGAAAAGATCGAATCCCTGCAGCTTGAAGAAGGCGAGAGCGCCGAGGCGGTGCTAGAAACGGCAAAATCACAACCCAATAAAGAATAAGTATATTCGAATACTCTTTATTAACTTTTACCTTATATAAAAGCTCTTGCGTCTGGTTCCCGTTTATCCGCAATTCTGATTGTCATTGGCGAACCAGCCCCCTGTTATATGACAATCAGCCCCTGTCTGAGGCTTCTCCTTTCCCCTGGGAGAAGCCTCTTTTTTTGGCTACTCGTCTTTTGTCCGCAGGTCGTCGATATTCTGTTCCCAGTTGGCGCCGTCAAAATCGTCAAAGGTAATATTTTCAATCGTTTCGGGATCAATACAATTGACATTGACGCTGATGCCATCCGGGTGGGAGCGTGGCGTATAAAAACTCTTCACCCCGCAGATGCTGCAGAAGGTATGTTTGGCGGTGTGGGTGTTGAATGTATAGGTGGTGATTTTTTCCGCCCCCGTAATGAGCCGGAAATCCTCTTTGGGCACAATCAGGTGCACGAAGCCGGTCATGGAGCACATGGAGCAGTTGCAACGGACGGCTTCAATCGCAGACGGGGCTTCCACCTCGAATGTAACGGTACCGCAATGACATGAGCCCCGGTGTTTCATGGCCGGATCCTAGAAGGGCTGTCGGGAGTTGAGGGCAGCGGTCAGGGTGCCGTCGTCCAGATAATCAAGTTCGCCGCCTACCGGCACGCCGTGGGCCAGGCGGGAGACGCTGACCCCGGCATTTTTCAGCCGGTCGGTGATGTAATGGGCCGTCGTCTGGCCGTCCACGGTGGCGTTGGTGGCGATAATGACTTCGGTCACGCTGTCTTCGCCGGCCCGTTCAACCAGTCCGGTAATATTGAGGTCGTCGGGGCCCACGCCGTCGAGCGCCGACAGGGTGCCGCCGATCACATGATAAAGGCCGCGGTAGCTGCCGGATCGTTCCAGGGCCCAGAGGTCGGCCACTTCCTCGATCACGCAGATGAGGCTTTTGTCCCGGCGCTCGTCTTCACAGATATGGCAGGGGTCCGACACATCCAGGTTGCCGCAGCTGGAGCAGGGGTGCACATGTTCCGCCACACCGGCCAGACTGGAGGCCAGCGGTTTCATCAGGGTATCTTTCTTTTTCACCAGATGCAGCACTGCCCGCCGGGCCGAGCGCGGCCCGAAACCGGGCAGCTTGCTCAGCAGCTGGATCAACTGGTCAAGTTCACTGTTGGAAGTACGGCTGCGGTACACGGCGGATCCTCGTGATCAATCAGAAGGGCAGGTTGAAACCTTCCGGCAGTTTCAGGCCGCCGGTCAGTTTCTGCATTTCTTCCTGGGTGCGGACTTCCACTTTTGATTTGGCGTCATTGCAGGCGGCGACGATCAGGTCCTCGACCACTTCCACATCATCGCCGTTAAACAGGCTGGGATCGATCTTGACGCTTTTCATCTCGCTCTTGCCGTTCAGGGTCACGGTGACCAGACCGGCGCCGGCAGTGCCGGTGACTTCCAGATCTTCCAGGGAGGCCTGCATTTCAGCCATCTTGCTCTGCATTTCCTGGGCCTGTTTCATCATTTTACCGAGGTTTTTCATCATCACTCCTGTCGTGTGTCTGAGGTACGGCCCTTATGTAAGGCCTGTGCCCGGCCGGTTCAATCGGTTTTACCAAACCGTCTGATTAAATTTTCTGGTCAGAAATCATCCGGATCAAGGCCGAATTCGTCGGCGCTGACCATAAAACCATCACTGTCTGCCAATCCGTCCGCAAGTGTGTCGAGGGGAAACTCGGCCATTTTTTTGCGGATATCGGTGATTTTTGCGCCGGGAAAGGTTTCCAGAACCGATTTGATCAACGGATTCTCCGACAATCTGGCCTGAAGTTTTTCCGCTTCTTCCAGTTCCTTGTGGTAAAGGCTTTTTTCACCGGCCTCGGAAGACAGGGAAATGACCCAGCGCTCACCGGTATATTCGCGTAATTTTTCAGACAACTTGCCGATCAGGTCGCGGGGCGCCTTGTCATTGAGGCGGATATCCATCCGGCCGCGGCTGAAGCTCACTTCGTGGCAGTTTTCTTTCAGATGGAAGGCGATGGTGGCTTCGTGATTTTCTACAAACAGCTTGACCACTTCCTCGAAGGTATTGGGCGAGGGCAGACCTGTGTCCTGATCCGGGAGTGGATCCGCGGCCAGCAGGGAGGATTGTCCCGTGGCACCCTGGATGACCCGGAAGGCCTGCGGCGCGCCTGTTGGGGCGTTGCCGTGAATATGACTGCCGGCCTGCGCATTTGTGGCGCTGCCGCCGTTGCCGGAAGGTGCGGCAGGGGCTGCGCCGGCCGGGGCCGGATTATTCTTGAGCTGTTTAACCAGATCGCCCGGCGTCGGCAGGTTGGCCACATGGGTCAGGCGCACCAGCACCATTTCCGCCGCCAGCAGCGGGGAAGGGGCAATACGGACTTCTTCCAGTCCCTTGAGCAGCATCTGCCAAGCCCGGGTCAGGACGGGAATGCTCAAGGTGCCGGCCATCTCCTTGCCCTGGGTACGTTCAGCTTCGCTGGTCACCACTTCTTCTCCGGCTTCCGGCACCACCTTGAGGCGGGTCAGCCAGTGGGTCAGTTCCAGCATATCCTGGAAAATGACCACCGGATCGGCGCCGTGATCATATTGATGGCGCAGCATCTTCAGGGCCGCGGCGGTGTCGCCTTTCATGCAGGCCTTGTAAAGGTCAAGCACCTGGGCACGGTCGGCCAGGCCGAGCATGTCGCGGACCTGTTCCTCGCTCACTTTGCCGGCGCCATGGGCGAAGGCCTGGTCGAGCAGGCTGAGGCCGTCACGGACGGAGCCTTCCGCCGCCCGGGAAATCATGGCCAGGGCCGTGTCCTCGATTTCGCAGCCTTCCTTTTCGGCGATGCGGCCGAAGTGGGCGGAAAGTTCCTCAATGGAGACCCGACGCAGGTCAAACCGCTGGCAGCGGCTGAGCACGGTCACGGGAACTTTTCGGATTTCGGTGGTGGCGAAAATGAATTTCACATGTTCCGGCGGTTCCTCCAGCGTTTTCAGTAATGCGTTGAAAGCATTGCGGGACAGCATGTGTACTTCGTCGATGATATAGATTTTATAGCGGGCGCTGGTGCTGGCATAACGCACGCCGTCGATGATTTCGCGGATGTCGTCGACGCCGGTGCGGCTGGCGGCATCCATTTCCATCACGTCTACATGGCGGCTTTCACTGATGGCCTTGCAGTTCTCACAGACACCGCAGGGGTTGATGGTGGCGCTGCCATTACCGTCCGGTCCGACACAGTTCAAAGCCTTGGCGATGATGCGGGCGGTTGTGGTTTTTCCGACCCCGCGCACCCCGGTCAGGATGAAGGCATGGGCCAGTCGGCCGGTTTCGATGGCGTTGGACAGGGTGCGAACCATCGCTTCCTGGCCAATCAGCTCGTCAAAATTTGTCGGACGGTATTTGCGTGCAAGGACGCGATATTCAGTGTTGCTGTCAGTTTCTGCCATAGACTCAATATATCATATTATCTGGTTACCCGGATACTATATCGGCTGAATTTATCATTGCCACAGAAGAATTGAGGGAAAGGAAAAATTGTCAGGGGGAGGGAAGGTTATGGTGAGAGATTGAACGACCCGGGAAATATCGTTGCGGCTGCTCCCTTCCGGGCCTGACCGGGTTGGCGAAAATGCCCGTCCGCCAATCTCTCGGGGCTTATATGGTCTTTTTGAAACAGAAATTCAAGGAAAATCAGACTCTGTAGCGTGTCTGTGTCTGGTATTGTCCTTCCCTTTGTGGCAACCTGCCGGCAAAAGAAGGAGATTTCCATGTCTGACCGCGTCCTCTATCTTGAACCTTGTGCCTTTGCCGGTTTCCCGCTGGATCCGGCTGATCACCTGCGCACGGACGAGACGTGGATCGCGGAACGGCTGGCTGATGACAACAGCCTGTTTGTGGTATTTCATAACCAGAAACCGCTGATGGATGTATCCGATAAAAAACTGCCGATGCCCGGTTTTCTCGATTGCTCGCAGATCCCCGAAGAGGCGCTTGCGACAGCGGTTTTCATGGGACTTCTGGATAAACACGCGGTATTTGCCGTTGAACTGGGCAACTGTATCAGCGAGGAAGAGGCGACCGGAGATACCGCTAAATTCATTGATCTCAGGAATGTCGCCATTCAGCTTTTGCATGAGGAATTCTCCCCGCTTCCGGCGTTGCTGGGAAAGGCCAAGTCGTTACTGGACTGGCACACACGGCACGGGTTCTGCGCCGTTTGCGGCGTGGCCACTGAAATCGGCAATGCCGGATATCTGCGGCAGTGTCCGTCCTGCAAGGCCCAGCATTTCCCGCGCACCGATCCTGTAGTGATCATGCTGGTTTACAAGGATGACAAAATGCTGGTCGGGCGCAGTCCCGGCTGGCCAGCCGGAAATTATTCAGCTCTCGCCGGATTCGTCGAGCCCGGCGAGACCCTTGAAGAAGCCTGCAGGCGTGAGGTCAAGGAGGAAACCGGCATCGAGATCGGCAAGGTGGATTATATCAAGAGCCAGCCCTGGCCGTTTCCGTCCAGCCTGATGATCGGTCTTTTTGCCGAAGCAAAAACAGAAGAAATCATCCTGGATAAAAAGGAAGTGGAGGAGGCCCGCTGGATCAATCGGGCCCAGGCAAAAATGCTGCTGTTGACCGGCGGGACAGATGATATGCGGCTTGCTCCCTATTCCATCGCCATTGCCCGCCACCTGATTGAACAGTGGGTGGCGCAGAGGGACTAGTTCCTTTCACCAGCTCAGGCGCGCCAGAAGGCCGGCGTGAAGATCACAATCACACTGAGAAATTCCAGCCGTCCGAGGATCATACCGGCGACCATGATCCATTTGGCCGGATCCGACAGGCCGGCAAAATTTCCGGCCGGCCCGACCAGTTCGCCGAGGCCGGGACCCACATTGGCAATGGCGGTGGCGGCGCTGGAAATGCTGGTGATGAAGTCGAGCTCGGTCAGGGCCAGCAGGAAGGTCATCAGCAGCAGGCTGATAAAATAGATGCTGAAATAGAGGATAACACCGGCGATTACCGTATCGTCCACACGCTGTTCATTGAACATGTTGACGGAGATTTTTTTCGGCAGATAGAGGGACTGCAGCATATTGCTGAAATATTGCCCCATGATCTGGAACCGGAATATCTTGATGCCGCCGGCGGTGGAGCCGCTGCAGCCGCCGATAAAGGTGATCATGAACAACAGGCCAATCACCGGATGCCCCCACAGGCCATAGTCTTCCATGGCGAAGCCGGTGGTGGTGATCAGCGAGACCACATGGAAGGTTCCCGTTGTCAGGCTGTGTCCAAAGCTGCCGTGTCCGGTAATCAGCAGATAGGCAGTGACAAACAGGGACAGCATGGCCACCAGGCTGGTAAATCCCTTGATCTGGGACAGCGGCGGTTTCTTTTTTAGCGGCGAGGATAAAAAGAGATAGAAGGTAAAGGGCAGGGACCCGGCCATCATGAAGATGATGGCGGCCCAGGAAACAGCCGCGCTGTCGAAATGGCCGATGGAGCTGTTATAGGGAGAAAATCCCCCGGTGGAGAGAGTGGTCATGGCATGGTTGAGGGCGTCCAGAAATCCCATACCAGCCAGCCGGTAGGCAAGGAAGCAGGAAACAGTCAGGAACAAATACCACAGAGCAATTTTTTTCATCAGGTCGTGGGTGCGTTCTGCCGGTTTTTCGTGGGTATCAGAGGATTCCATGCGGAACAACTGCATACCCGACACCTTGAGGAAGGGCATCAGGATGATCACCATGAAGACCACACCGATGCCGCCGATCCATTGCAGGATTGATCGCCACAGGATAATCCCGGGCGGCAGTTTTTCCAAATCGGCAAAGATGGTCGAACCGGTTGTGGTCAGGCCTGACACGGTTTCAAAGAAAGCATCGGTGTAGCTCAGGCCGATATCCGCCTGTGCCAGAGGAAGTGCCCCGAACAGGCAGCAGCATATCCAGATCAGGTTGGTCAGGATAAAGCCCTCTTTCAGGGACAACTGTATGATTTCACCGCGGAAAGCGGCGATCATCAGGACCCCGCTCAGGGCTGTCAGAACCGCGGACAGAATGAAGGCCTGCCAGTCCGGATTATGTTCTTCCAGATCCAGCAGCAGCGGGATCAGCATGGCCAGGCTGAGGGCCAGCAGGAATTGTCCTGTAATGTAAAGGAGACTATGCAGTTTCATAGAGGCCCCTGGTCTTTCCAGAGGTTCCTGAGAAACAGAATAATGCCGACGAAAAATGTCACGACGGCGGCAAGGACGACTTCCCTGAGGAAACCCGCTTCATGTTTAGCCAGCCAGCCGCTGTCAATCAGACCGATCCATTCGAGGAAGTTCTCGACGCCGGAGGCAATGACATATTCCAGCTCAAAGGTGACCACGGCCGCGAGGCACATCCCCATGATCGCGAGGACAATAACCAGGATCACCTTGCGGATATTTTTGATGGAGAACTGTTGCTCGGTCATTTCCTTTATTCCTCCGGTTTATGGATCAGGGGATTACAGGGTACAGACATTATATTTCCTTTGCCAGTGTGCGGAAATGGGAAAGCAGGTCCGGCAAAAAATCATTATTCTCGTTGCGGGCATGGGCCAGATAAACCTGCTGGCTGATCACCGGCGCTTCGTCGATCACCTGCAGGGCGCCCCGGTCAATATCCGGCCTGACCATGGCACGGGGAAAATAGCCGTAGCCGCCGTTTTGCTTAAGATACTGCAGGCCGTAGCTGCCGACGCTGAAGGTGATGCCAGCCACCGACAGATAGGGGAAATGGTAATCCCGGCGGGTCTGGAACTCCTGTCCCCATTCGATATCGATATAGCGGGCGGCAAATTCCTCCGGCTGATCAGGGGCGGGAAGGGGATCACCGGCCCGGCGGACCAGCAGGAAATCCTCCCGATACAGTTCTTCCACGTAAATGCCGGGAACGCCCGGCGCGGTCAGCAGGACGGCAACATCCAGCACGCCTTCCTTCATTTTCCGGATCAGGTCGGAGGCAATGCCGAAATGCAGGTGAAAGGCCACGTCCGGAAACTGCTGCCGGGCGGTCTTTAGCCAGTTCATGGTGAGGGGGTGCCACAGGCTCGGCCGTACCCCGATGCGGAAATAATCCTGGTAACTTGTGGTGCTGGCCACCTTGTGCCGGGCCTTGTCCCAGAGCTGCACGAAGCTTAAGGCATAGTCACGGAAATTCCGCCCGGCGGCGGTCATGGTGGCGCCGGACTTGTTGCGGATGAACAGGGGTTTGCCAAGCTGTTCTTCCAGCGACTTGATGCGGGCGCTGACCGTCGACTGGGTGACATTGAGCCGCTCCGCGGCCTCCCGGAAGTTGCCGCAGTCAAGAATCGCCAGAAATGTCTGAGCCAAAGTAATATCCATGGGCGAATAAATACAAATAAAATGAATTAATGTCTATTTAAATTCGTAAATAGTGAATTTAATGGGGCTGACTATCAAATTCCTGCCTGATAGTCTGGATCAGATGGTCCAGGGCATTTTCCAGTTCTTCTTCCCCGAAATGGCCGTACCCCAGGCCAAAACCCTGCCAGCGGCTGGGGCCCTGCAGGTATCTTTCCAGAGTGGGCAGATAAATACCGTTGTCCCCGAACGCCTTTTTCAGTTTTTCATATTTCTGCCGGTCCCGGATGTGCAGGAAACAATGGATGCCGGCCTCCAGTCCCAGAACCCCGACCTCACGCGGCAGCATCGTCAGCTTCTCCCGGATAATCCGGTTGAGCGCCTCGTAATGGCGGTGCAGGCGGCGGATATGGCGGTCCATGTCGCCAACATTCATAAATTCCGCCACGGCCTGCTGAACCGGGGCAGGGGGTTGCCGGTGGTTGATGTCTATTTCGCCGACCAGCGCCTGGCGCAGTCTGGCCGGGGCGATGATATATCCCAGCCGCAGGGACGGGCTCAGGCTCTTGGACAGGCTGGAGAGATAGACCACATGTCCGGCCTGATCCTGCGATTTCAGGCTCGGCAGCGGCGCAACACCATAACGGAACTCGCTATCATAATCGTCTTCCAGGATCAGGGCGTCCTGTGTATCGGCCCAGTGCAGCAGGTCATTCCTGCGTTGCAGGGACAGCCGCGGCCCGAGCGGAAACTGGTGCGAGGGGGTGCAGAACAGGATCTTGGCCGTTGCCGGATTCCGGTCAAGGTCGTTCTGAATGATACCCTCCTCATCGATATCCTGCAGCCGGATCCTATGGCCATAACGACGGAATCCTGCCGCTGCGGCATTGAAGCAGGGATTTTCCAGATAAACCAGCGGATTGGCGGGCCGGCTGACCCGGGCAATCAGGTCAAGGCTGTCGGCGACGCCGCTGGTGATGATAATTTCTTCCGCCTCGCAGGAAATGCCCCGGTAGCGGTTTACATGGTCTGCCACCGCCTGCCGCAGTGATGACAGGCCCTGTGCCGGTGGCAAGGTGGGCGACAGGGAATGATTGAGGGCCTTGCGCCAGGCTCGCCGCCAGTCCGGCTGGCGAAGAATATCTTTGGCGAGGATCCCCATACTGAAGTCATATTCGGCCTTTCCCGCCGGTGAGACCGCCGACGTGATGGATATCCACTCAGGACCCGCATAATCCGGATTGCCGGACGGCCCGGTCTGGCCCGAAACTCCGGCCACAAAAGTTCCCTGTCCGCGCCGGGCCTCCAGATATCCTTCTGCCAGAAGCTGGTCATAGGCATTAAGCACCACAATCCGGGATACCTTCAGGGACCCGGCAAATTTCCGGCTGGAGGGCAGCTTTGCTCCGGGGGCAAGTGTGCCCCGGTCAATGGCCGATTTCAGGGCCTGCACCAGTTGAAGCTGCAGCGGCAGGTCGAGGTCACGGTTCAGGCCAATAGAAAGTTCAGTGGTCATATAAAAATATCCAGTATTGGTTATTTAATATATCCAGTTATTGATCTACTCACAAGGCCGGTGATTATTCAAGCCAGCGATTATTTGAACGGGAAGGAGTGATAACTATGGCACGGGGATATGATCTTGAGAGCCGTCCCGCCAACCGGCACCGGCGGGGGCATCTGGCCAAAGATGATGACTGGATCAGGGATTTTCTGGAGCGGGCCCCCATGGGCTATTTTGCCAGCCGCTGGGATGACCAGCCCTTCATCCATCCGATGACCTATGTCTATGATGCGGACCGGCATTGTATCTATGCCCATGGCTCGATTGTCGGCAGGCGCCGGGCCAATACGGATCGGCATGAGAAAATGGCCTTTTGTGCAACGGAAATGGGCCGGCTGCTGCCGAGCAACCGGGCCCTGCATTTTTCCAGCCAGTTTCGCAGTGTGATGGCCTACGGCACAATTCGCCATGTGGAGGACCGCGGGGAGATGGAGCACGGGCTCTACAGCCTGATTGACAAATATTTTTCCCCTATGGCGCTGAACCGGGACTACAGCCCGATTGTGCAGGAAGACATTGATCGGGTGACGGTCTTTGCGCTGGATATAGGCAGCTGGAGCGGCAAGGGAAACTGGAAAGAAAAAACCGACCAGAACGAGGGATTCCCGCCTCTCGCACCCAGGTGGCTTGAGGAGGAGGCATTCCCCATGTCATTTGGCAGAATGGCGCCCGAACGCTCCGGCTGAACGGGGTATGAAAATCTTGACTTCACTCTTTAAAACGGCCTAATAGGCGTAGGAGCCACCCGTATAAAAGAAGACCACCGAAGGAAAGACCATGCCCGAATATCGTTCAAAGACCTCCACCCACGGCCGCAATATGGCCGGTGCGCGCGCTCTGTGGCGTGCAACCGGCGTTAAGGAGAAGGATTTCGGCAAGCCGATCGTGGCGGTGGTCAACAGCTTTACCCAGTTTGTGCCGGGCCATGTGCACCTGAAGGACCTGGGCCAGATGGTGGCGCGCGAGATTGAGGCCAGCGGCGCCATTGCCAAGGAGTTTAACACCATTGCCGTGGATGACGGCATCGCCATGGGCCATGACGGCATGCTCTACAGCCTGCCGAGCCGGGAGATTATTGCCGATTCCGTGGAATATATGGTGCAGGCTCATTGCGCTGACGCCATGGTCTGTATTTCCAACTGCGACAAGATCACCCCCGGCATGCTGATGGCAGCCCTGCGGCTCAATATCCCTGCGATTTTTGTTTCCGGCGGCCCGATGGAGGCCGGCAAGGTGGAAGGCATTAACCACGGCCTCGACCTGGTGGACGCTATTGTCATGGGGTCCGATCCTCAGGTCAGTGACGACATGGTGGAACAGGTCGAGCGCAGCGCCTGTCCGACCTGCGGGTCCTGTTCCGGCATGTTTACCGCCAACAGTATGAACTGCCTGACCGAGGCGCTGGGCCTGAGCCTGCCCGGCAACGGCACCGCGCTCGCCACCCATGCTGACCGCAAGGACCTGTTCCTGGAAGCGGCGCGCCGGATCGTGGAAAACTGCAAGAAATATTATCTGGAAAATGATGAAAACGTGTTGCCGCGTAAGGTTGCCGGGTTCAAGGCCTTTGAAAATGCCATGACCCTGGACATCGCCATGGGCGGATCTACCAATACCGTTCTGCATATCCTGGCGGCGGCGCAGGAAGGCGAGATCGATTTCACCATGACCGATATCGACCGGCTGAGCCGCAAGGTGCCTAATGTCTGCAAGGTGGCGCCCATGAGTCAGGACTATCATATGGAAGATGTGCACCGGGCCGGCGGCATTATGAGCATTCTCGGCGAACTGAGCCGGGGCGGCCTGATTCATCGGGACTGCCCGACCGTTTATGCCGACAGCCTTGGCGAGGCCATCGATTATTTTGATGTCATGACGTCACCGGATGACAAGGTGAAGGAGTTTTTCCGCGCTGCCCCGGGCGGGGTGCCGACACAGGAGGCCTTCTCCCAGAACAAGCGCTATGATGAACTTGATACCGACCGGGCCGGCGGCTGTATCCGCAACGTGGAAAATGCCTTTAGCAAGGACGGCGGTCTGGCGGTCTTGAGCGGCAATCTGGCCCTGGACGGCTGTATCGTGAAGACTGCCGGGGTGGACGAGTCCATCCTGAAATTCAGCGGTCCGGCCAAAATTTACGAGAGCCAGGAAGATGCGGTTGAGGCCATCACCGGCGGCAAGGTGGTTGAGGGCGACGTGGTCATCATCCGTTATGAAGGACCCAAGGGCGGTCCCGGCATGCAGGAAATGCTCTATCCAACCTCTTTCCTGAAATCCATGGGCCTGGGCAAGGCCTGCGCCCTGATCACAGACGGACGTTTTTCCGGCGGCACCTCCGGTCTCAGTATCGGGCATGTGAGTCCGGAAGCCGCCGCCAGCGGCAACATCGGGCTGGTGCGGGAAGGTGATATGATCGATATCGATATTCCCGGTCGGACGATCAGTATTCGTATTGGCGACGAGGAACTTGCCTCCCGACGCGCGGAAATGGAAGCCCTGGGTGACAAGGCCTGGCAGCCGACGGAAGCCCGTCCCCGGGTTGTGAGCCGGGCGCTGCAGGCCTATGCCCTGATGGCGACCTCTGCCGACAAGGGCGCTGTGCGGGATATCTCCGGGTTAGTCAGAAAATAAGTTCAGCTTTTCTCATGCGTTTTTCTTGCGCTGTTCGATGCGGTAGTCCGCCTGCGGGTAGGTGCCGAGGATGCGGATTTCATTGGTGAAGAAATCCAGTTCCTCCATAGCCAGCTGAACGCTGGGATCTTCGGGATGTCCCTCGATATCGGCATAGAACTGGCTGGCGTTGAAGCTGCCTTCAAGCTGATAGCTTTCCAGTTTGGTCATGTTGACGCCGTTGGTGGCGAAACCGCCCAGTGCCTTGTACAGAGCGGCCGGTACGTTGCGGACCTGGAAAATAAAGGTGGTCACACACGGAATATCCGTGGGGGCGATTTTCTCTTCCCGGGACAGGATCAGGAAGCGGGTCGTATTGTGATCGGCATCCTCGATGCCTTCCTTCAGGCTTTCAAGGCCGTAAATTTCTCCGGCCAGGGAAGACGCAATAGCGGCCATGCCCGGGTCCTTGATCTGGGCGAGAAGTTTGGCGGCGCCGGCGGTATCCGTATAAGCCTCTGCCTTGAGACCCCATTTTGCGATATGTTCCCGGCACTGGCCAAGCGCCTGCTCGTGGCTGCGGACAAGGTCCAGGTCTTTCATTTGTGTGCCCGGCAGGACCAGCAGATGATGATTGACCCGCTGGAAATGCTCCCCCACGATATGCAGGGTTTTGTGAGGCATCAGCTGGTGGATGTCGGCGACACGTCCGGCGACGGAATTTTCGATGGGGATCATCGCATATTCGGCCCGACTTTCTTCAACGGCGGCAAAGGCGGCTTCAAAAGTGGGACAGGGCAGGGCTTCCCGGTCCGGAAAGACCGTCCGGCAGGCCAGGTGTGAATAGGCACCCGGTTCTCCCTGGAAGGCAACCTTGTTACTTTTTGATCCGCTTTTCTGCTCGTTCGTGGCCATTTCCGGTCCTTGTCTGTCTTCGGTAGAATTACACTGTATAAACTTTGGCTTCGTCCTGTTCTGTCACAGGGTCATTCAGGTAGACTACAAATTGGGCGTAATTTGCAACAAGAATCTCTTGTCACTAAATAAAAACATCTGTACAAGAACATCCTAGAGGGTGGAATTGGCCACATATTCTGTTGTTTCCCTCAGAATTGCCAGTTTCCGGGTATTTTTTGATTTACTAACCACGGGGAAGAGCCTTGGATTCCTTTGAGTTGAACAAAATTGCATTGGCGGTGTTGCTTACACTGTTGGTGGTCATCGGTATTAACAATCTTGGTGAAATCGTTTTTCATGAAGAAGAACTGGAAGCCAACGCTTATCCGGTTGAAGTGGAAATGGCTGCAGCGGACACTGGTGAAGAAGCCGTAGCAGAAGAGGGCCCGAGCCTGGCGGCTCTTCTCGCATCTGCCAGTGCTGCAGACGGTGAAAAGGTCTTCAAAAAATGTAAAGCCTGCCATACGGCCGAAGAAGGTGGCAAGAACGGCACCGGTCCGAACCTGTGGGCTATTGTTGGTCGCGATAAAGCCAGCCATGAAGGCTTCGGCTATTCCGACGCTATGACAGCCAAGGGTGGGAGCTGGACATATGAAGATCTGGATCACTTCCTGACCAAGCCGAAAGATTTCATTCCCGGGACAAAAATGGCATTTGCCGGCCTGAAAAAGGGTACGGACCGTGCAGAATTGATTGCCTATCTTCGTTCACTGAGTGCCACGCCGATGGACCTGCCGGCTGTGGAAGAGGTGGCTGAAAAAGCCGCTGAAGTCGTGGATGATGCTGCAGAGGCTGTTGAAAGTGAAGTTCACTAAGAACTTTCTTCAGGTAAAATGAATAAAGAAAAGCCGCTCATCAGGGCGGCTTTTCTATTGGGCGTATCTTAACCTTCAGGCAGAACTGTTGTTATCCGTTTGATACAACTGAGCGGTGGTTTGTCGGTCTGGAAGCTGACAATATTGATGACATCCTTGAGCGGATCAATGCTGACCCGCATGTGATGGGCGTTGGCGTGCAAAAGGTGCATGTCATCCAGCATAAAGCCGACATGTCCCGGGAAAAAGGCGATATCGCCGCGTTGCGGCACATCGTCATCCTCCAGGGCTTCTCCGATGGCGGCTTCCTGCATGTCACTGTCACGGGGAACACGAATACCGGTTGTGGCAAAGGCAAGCTGTATCAGGGCGGAGCAGTCCAGCCCGGCGCTGCTTTTGCCGCCCCACAGGTAAGGGGCATACAGCAGCTTCAGCGCTTCCGACACTGGATCAGTGCCGAAATGGCTGCTGACATGGGTGGCATAGATCCAGTTGCCGTCTACAAGCCGGACAAAGCCTTTGACCTGCATGGGGTCAGCAACACTAACTTCAGACATCTGAAAGACCTGTCTTACCGGTTCGCTTTTGGGGTCCGGGGCAGCGTAGATATGGGTGCTGAGCGCTTCCACGTGATGGGTGCTGTCGAAAATATCCGGGCTCAGATATTCAATCGGGCAATAGCCGACATAACTGTCCCGTTCCGCCTGTCCCCAGGCCCATCCGTCCTTTTCTTCAAAAACAGTAAATAGTTCGCCGTAAAGAAGCTGGCTGGAGAGAGGGGAATGTCTGTCGGGAGTGGCATAAAGCGGGGCAATGCCGTGGGCGACCTGATATTGGGTGCCCTGAACATATTTGTCGACTTCAACAGTACCTTTGAGGAAATCTGCTGCGATGTCCTGGCGGTAAGGAGAAGTTCTGGGGTCAGGTTCCTTCTGTGACATACCAATCCCCTTTCAATATTATTTAATGTTGGCTTTTTCCATCATTTCCGCAAAATCCGTCAGGAAAACGGCTCCCTTGACGGTGCGTTGAATGAGGACGTTGCGTTTGTCCGCTTCATCCCGGACCCGCTTGAGAAAGCCAAGTGCGCTAAGGGTATCCAGCGCCCGGGTGATAACCGGTTTTGAAACACCAAGCTCTGCGGCCAGTCCACGCACGGTGTGCGGCTGCGGTTCAAGGTAGACACGCATCAGGACGGCCATTTGACGGGAGGTCAAATCGGGAATCTTGCTGGTCACCCCGCTGGTCAGTGTTTGCATCCACAAACGCAGTCCCTGATGGCCGCTAAGTTCAAAATCCATAGTATCCCCTTAACATTCGTTGAAGGGATATTGCCAAGATATTAACTATTGCGCAACTGCTTTTGCCAATTAGTTTTTGAACCTTTCGTTAAGATAGGAAAACACTGTTCTGAGGGCCATTGCCTCACCGCCCAGGGGCCTGCCGGGGCGGTTCGTCTGGTTCCAGGCATAGACATCCAGATGCATCCATTCCCGCGCGCCTTCTGTAAATTCCTTGAGGAACAGGGCCGCTGTAATGGCCCCGCCAAAGGGGTTGGAGGCGTTGTTGTTCAGGTCGGCAATGTCACTATCCATGAAGGTGAGGTAGGGGCCATACAGGGGCAGCCTCCAGACCGGATCGCCCTCGCGAATGGCATGCTGTCCCATGGCATCGGCAAGCTTCTGGCTGTCTGTGAAGAAAGGTGGAATATCCGGTCCCAGGGCCACCCGGGCGGCGCCGGTCAGGGTGGCGAAATCAATCAGCAGTTCCGGCTTTTCCTCTGCCGCCAGCGCCAGGGCGTCACAGAGCACCAGTCGTCCTTCCGCATCGGTATTGCCGACTTCGATGGTTTTACCCTTGTAGGAACGAATGACATCGCCAGGGCGGAAGGCGTTGCCGGCGACGTTGTTTTCAACCGCCGGGATCAGAACCCGGAGCCGGACATTCAGATTTTGCTCCATGATCAGGCGGGCCAGGCCAAGCACATGAGCGGCGCCGCCCATATCCTTTTTCATGATCAGCATGGCGTTTGACGGTTTCAGGTCAAGGCCGCCGGTATCAAAACAGACACCCTTGCCGACCAGAGTGACCTTCGGGGCCTTTTCATCACCCCAGGAAAAATCGATCAGGCGGGGGGCCTTGTCAGCGGCTCGTCCGACGGTGTGAATGGCGTTATAACCCCGTTCCAGCAGTTCATCGCCGACCGTGATATGCAGGCGGGCGGAAAATTCCTCGGCGATCTCCGTCGCCGCGCGGGCCAGATCGTCCGGACCCATGTCGCAGGTCGGTGTATTGACCAGATCGCGGACCAGGAATGTGGAACGCACCACTGATGTGACAAGTGAACCGTTCTGTTCTTTGGGAAGATACAGTTTTGAGATTTTGTCGTTTTTCTTTTTCAGATAGGTGTCGAACTTATACTGTCCCAGGACCCAGCCCAGGGCAGCATGATAAAATTCGTGCGGGTCCGTTACATCGGCGAGGTGATAGCTGCCGGCGGGCAGGGATCTGGCCAGGCCGCCGAAGGCCCAGGGATCGGCCTTTTCATCGCCCTCTCCCAGGCCCAGAATGACGGATGAAATCTGTCCTTCCGCATTGGCGAATTTCAGCAGGGAATGTCGGCTGCCGTTAAAATCGTTGGCATCAACCCAGTTTTGTTCCGCCTTGGGCAGCAAAGCGTACCAGTCTTTGAAGCCACCTTTGCTGACGGTGGAAACGGGAATGCTCTGTGCGGAAAATTGATCCGTAAAGAAAGAGGGAAAGTCTTCAAAATGTGATGTGACCACGTGAAAATTACCTCGTATAATGGTGCTAATTGTTTCACAAATGTTTCCATCAGGTTATAGAGCATCGGAGCCCGGCATGTCAGGTTTTTCTTTGGTTATCGGCAATAAAAATGCCTCCAGCTGGTCATTACGGCCTTGGTTGCTGATGAAGGAAGCCGGTCTGGATTTTGATGAGCTTCTGGTTGATCTTTTCTCGGAAAACCGGCGTCGGGACATTCTGCAGCATAATCCTGCCGGCCGGGTACCGGCCCTCAGGCATGACGGTCTCCTGGTCTGGGACAGTCTCGCGATCTGTGAATATATTGCCGAACAGGTTCCAGAAAAGAAGCTCTGGCCTGAGGACCGGGCAGCGCGTGCCCATGCCCGCTCGGTCAGTGCGGAAATGCATGCCGGTTTCCCGAATGTCCGTGGCGTTATGCCGATGGCTTGCCTGCAAGCCTATCGCGCACCGGAACTTGAGGGTGACCTGTTGTGGGAGGTCGGGCGGATCAGACAGATATGGCAGGACTGCCTTGATGCCTATGGCGGCCCGTTCCTGTTTGGCGGATTTACCATTTCCGACGCCATGTTCGCCCCTGTTGTTTCCCGCTTCAGGACTTATCAGATCACACTGGATGCCCCGTTGCAGGCCTATGCGGACAGGATGCTGCAGGAGACAGCCATGAAGGAATGGTTCGAGGGTTGCGACCCGGCCGATGTGCAATAGTCGAGTCTAGTTCACACCGCAGGTCAGAAGGGTGACATCAACAAAACTGCGCCGTCCCGGGGTCATGCTGAAGCGATATTCATTGTCGCCCTGTACAATGCTGTGATGAAGCGGCAGGATGCCGCTGATGTCTTGGGTCTCTCCCCCCGGTAGGGTGAAGGTCAGGGTTACCGGTTTCGCCGGATCGAACCAGGCTTCCGGGTTGCCTTCCTCATTCAGGGTCGGGCTGCCGCTGCCGCCGATAGTGATCAGGCCACGTTCAAAACTCACACTGCTCTGGATGGTGTTGACAAGTGTTGTCACGACGAAACGCTTGGCTTCTGATTCTGCGGCGCAGTTCTCGTTGGTGGTCATGCCGCCGATCAGGCGGGACATGCGGTCAATAGCGACCCCTTCGGCGGATTTGTCACTGACCACCTGAAGAAGGCCTTTAACCTCGTCATTGGGGACCAGGGACCGGACCTGTTCCAGGGCGGCCTTGTTGCTGCCAAGTTCCTTGATCAGGTGCTGGTTTTCCTGTTCCAGCTGATCGAATTTGTCCTGGGCAAAGCGGTAGTTTTGCTTGGCGATCTGCTGGCCGGTATCATAGGAGAAATAGGTTATGCCGCCAAGAAGGGCTGAAAAAAAGACGAATTTTACGGTCATCCACAGACGTTGTGATTTGCGCTTCTGAAGTTCTTTTCTACGGGCCAGTCCGAGTGACATGCTGTCTTCTGCTCCAATTTTTTTGGCGATAAGGCTAATGTGGAAAATGTGAGCCTAAGTTGCAAGCTTTTTTCACGTTAACATGTCAAAAGTGGGGCAACAAAAAAAGAGGCTGCCCGAAGCAGCCTCTCAAAATACGCTGTTTGACGAGACTATCGCTCGTCGAAGTCCACAACCACCTTGTCGGTGATCGGATGCGCCTGACAGGTCAGTATGAAACCTGCTGCCAGTTCTTCTTCCTCGAGAGAATAGTTCACGTCCATATTGACCTCACCTTCAATCAGCTTGGCGCGGCAGGTACAGCAGACCCCGCCCTTGCAGGCAAACGGCAGGTCGGCGCCTTTCTCCAGGGCTGCATCCAGAATGTTCTCACCGGCTGTTTCCAGTTCGAACTCCGTGGTGTTGCCGTCGACAATAATGGTGACCCTGGCGACATGGTCGGAGAGGGTTTCAGGAACTTCGGCCACGTCTGCGGCCTGACCTTTTTGCACGATGGGTGAAGTAAAGAGTTCGAAGTGGATGTTCTTTTTTTCCACCTTGCGTTCGGCCAGAAGATCGGAAATGTCATGGATCATGGTTTCCGGTCCGCACATGTAATATTCATCGGCACCGCCCGGCGGGATCAGCCGCTCAAGAATTTCGGCAACTTTTGAACGATCGATACGGCCGTGGAAAAGCTCTACTTCAGATTCCTCGCGGCTGAGGATATTGACCAGGTTGAAACGTCCCATGAAACGGTTTTTCAGGTCAATCAATTCTTCACGGAAAATAATTTCCTTGCGGGTGCGGTTGCCATAGACCAGGGTGAAAATGCTTTTCGGTTCATAGGCGAGAATGGTCTTGATGATGGACATCAGCGGGGTGATGCCGCTGCCGGCAGCAAAGCCCACATAATGATGTTCCTGTTCCGGGTGCAGCTTCGTATAGAAGTTGCCCATGGGGGTCATGACTTCAAGCTCGTCCCCTTCTTTCAGCACTTCGTTGGCGAAGGAGGAAAACAGGCCGCCTTTGATCTTCTTGACCGCAACTCTCAGTTCATCGTCATACAGACCGGAGCAGATGGAATAGGAACGGCGGGTATCCTCACCATCAATCACGGTTTTCAGAGTCAGATACTGGCCCTGGATGTACTTATACTCTTCCCTGAGATTTTCAGGCACGTGGAAGGCAATGGAAACGGTTTCCTCCGTCTCCCTGCGCAGATTGGAAATCTTGAGTTTATGAAAAGTCGGCATGTTAAGTTCCTGATAAGACGAATGGGGAACCGGGGTTCCCCAACTTTTCTTGTTATTTATATTTTATGCTGATTTTGTTTAGATACATTTAAAATAGTCAAACGGTTCCTGACAATCGAGACAACGGTAAAGTGCCTTGCAGGCGGTGGAGCCGAACTCGCTGACCTGTTCGGTATTGTCCGAACCGCATTTGGGGCAGGACACTTCTTTCTGGCCGCCAAAAAGCACTTTTTTGTTGGTGGTGCTTTTTTCCGGCGGGGCAATGCCGTAAACCCGAAGCTTTTCCCGACCTGTCTCCGTCATCCAGTCTGTTGTCCAGACCGGGGACAGGGAGGACTTGATCCGGTAATTGGTATAGCCATGGCTGTCGAGGGCGGCCTTGATTTCTTCTTCCAGCATATTCATGGCGGGGCAGCCTGAATAGGTTGGGGTGATGACCACTTCCAGGGTGCCGTCATCCTGAAAATTCACTTCCCGGGCAATACCCAGGTCGACCACGGAGAGAACGGGGATTTCCGGGTCCTTCACGTCTTCGAGAAGGGCCCAGACTTTTTCCGTTTCAGATGAAGGAGCGGGAGTAGTCATCGTAAAGGTTTCCTACCACTGGCAGTTGGGATAGCGGCGCTGCATATACTGCATATCAGACAGGATATGGCCCATAAATTCGCTGTGCTGTCCCTGTTTGCCACCGGACTGCATCCAGTCGTTTTCCGGACGATTCAGAGTGGCTGTCTCCAGTAGTTCGTTGACAATGCCGTCCCAGTCCGCCTTCAGGGCTGTCACGTCCACAGCGATGCCTTTGTCGACCATGCCTTTTTCAAAGTCGTTCATGGTGAACATTTCACCGGTGAACATCCAGACATTGTCGATAGCCTGTTGCGCGCGTTCGTGGCTTTCCTCGGTGCCGTCACCAAGACGGATCAGCCATTCGCCGCTGAAACGCATGTGGTATTTGACTTCCTTGAGGGATTTTTCACCAATGGCGGCCAGGGTTTCGTCGCTGCTCTGCATCAGTTTTTCATAAAACAGCTTGGCAAAGGCGCTGAAGAAAAACAGCTTGGCCATGCTGTAACCCCAGTCCTTGTTGGGCATTTCGGTCAGCAGCACATTTCGGTAATCAATCTCGTCACGGAGATAGGCGATATCGTCCTCGGTCTTGCCGGTTATCTCGCCGGCATAGGCGAACAGTTCCCGGGCCTGGCCGATATAATCTAGGGCGCAGTTGGACATGGCCACATCAAGCTCCAGCGTCGGGGCAAGATAGCACCATTCCGACAGGCGGTGGCCCATGATCAGGGCGTTGTCCCCGAGAAGGGTGGCGTAATCCGCGATGGCTTTACGATCAGTATCTGTCATTTGTCACTCCTTAGGTCGTTAAGTTTCCCGCGGGGGATTACATTTTGCCCACTTCCTTGGGGATGTCATAGAATGTCGGATGACGATAGATTTTGCTGTCGGCCGGCTCGTAGAGGCTGTCCTTGTCCTCCGGCTTGGAGGCCGTAATGGCATTGGACGGCACCACCCAGATGCTTACGCCTTCACCGCGGCGGGTGTAGACGTCCCGGGCGGCCTCAATGGCCATTTCCGGATCGCTGGCGTGGATGCTGCCGGCGTGTTTGTGATCGAGGCCTGCCTTACTGCGGATGAAAACTTCATACAGGGGCCAATCCGTGTCGTGTGAATTGGGTTTATCGCTCATTTGGATGTCCTTCTAAACTTTATATAGGTCGTTTAATGACCGGAAATTTTTGTTGAGCCTTAAGCGGCAGCTTCTTTTTTAGCTTTTTGCTTTTCAGCATAGGCAAGGGCAGCTTCACGGACCCACTCGCCGTCTTCATGAGACTTGATGTGGTTTTCCATGCGCTGCTTGTTGCAGATGCCGTTACCCTGAATAACGTTGTGGAATTCTTCCCAGTCGATCTCGCCGTGATCATAGTGACCGGTTTCCTCGTTCCATTTCAGATCCGGGTCAGGCAGGGTGATGCCGAGGAATTCGGCCTGGGGCACGGTGGCATCAATAAATTCCTGACGAAGCTGATCGTTGGTTTTCCGCTTGATTTTCCATTTCATGGACTGGGCAGTATGGGCGCTTTCCTTGTCGCTCGGACCGAACATCATCAGTGACGGCCACCAGAAACGGTTGACGGATTCCTGAACCATGGCTTTCTGTTCTTCGGTGCCGCGGGCAAGGGTCAGCAGCAGTTCATATCCCTGACGCTGGTGGAAGCTTTCCTCTTTACAGATCCGGATCATAGCCCGGCTGTAGGGGCCGTAGGAGCCCTTGGCCAAGGAAACTTGGTTGGTGATGGCGGCGCCGTCAACCAGCCAGCCGATGGTACCGATGTCGGCCCATGTCAGTGCAGGATAGTTAAAGATGGAGGAATATTTGGCCTTGCCGGCGTGCAGCTGTTCAATCATCTCTGTGCGGGAGGTGCCAAGGGTTTCAGCAGCACAATAAATATAAAGGCCGTGGCCGCCTTCGTCCTGGATTTTCGCCAGCAGGATGGCCTTGCGGCGCAGGGACGGGGCGCGCGTCAGCCAGTTGCCTTCCGGCTGCATGCCGATCACTTCGGAATGGGCGTGTTGTGACATCTGGCGAACCAGGGTTTTCCGGTATGCTTCGGGCATCCAGTCCTGTGCTTCAATCTTGATGTCAGCGTCGATTTTTTCCTGGAATTGTTTCTCCAGTTTGGCCTGTTCCTCACTCGTGGGTTCAGCCAGTTTGATCGCTTTCTGAATGGATGTATCGCCGTACATGAGACCCCTTTCGCAATATTTGCTGTTGTTTAATTCGGGACATAATATGTTACAAAAAAATAAATAAATCAATAAAAAATGTATCACGTTTATATGTGATTGATTTATATAGTGAAATGGGTTTAGAGCCCGCCAAAACGCTGATAGAATATCGCCGAAGGGGCAGGAAGAGGGCCGTCGGCTGTTTCCAGATTCTGGCTGAAGAATCTCTCTGACCCATCCAGCAGAAGCAGATAAATATTGCGACACAGCTGATGGGCTGACGTGCCTTCCCACTGGGCCGGGAGAAGCCCTGTCGGCAGCAGGGGATCCCTGAGCAGTATCTTCCGGTAGTCATGAATAATCAGGATACGCAACAGGGCGCATTCTTCATCGGATGACAGGGGCGATTCCTTCAGTGATTTATAGACCGGCCGGTAGCGGAGCAGGAAATCGTGATAATGCTGGCTAAGATCTGCCAGATCCCAGCATTCGTGAACAAGCTTGTCGAGGGCCTTGCCACTGGTCAGGTTATGCCGGGCCTTGTTCAGGATGATCGCTTCATCCTGGACTTCGTTCAGTTCTAGGGTCTGTTTCAGAGCTCCCATATCCGGATTGGGATGGGCGAGAAGTCCTGCGGCCAGGTTGCCGAAGCCAAGCCAACCCAGTTCCCGCCGAAGGGTATCTTTCTTTTGTTTCAGATGGCCTGGCAGGAAAACCAGGCACCAGGTGCCGTCCCAGTCGGTTTGCGGGCCTGCGTAAATACGCGGCGTGGCACTCTGAAATCTTTTCCGGCCGCTGGCGGTCAGGCTGTAATAACTTTTCCGGCCGACCTGGTTGGCGGCCAGCCAGTTGTCCTTGCTCAGCCTTGAAATCGTGGTCCGCACGAGTCGCCCGTTAAGTCCCAGCGGCTCCAGCAGGTTAATCAGGCTGCCAAGCCAGACGGTCCCGCCTCGCGGTGCGATGGCATCACCATAGACAGTCATAATGAGGGAACCCGCCCTGATGGGTTGCCTTTGCTCAAAATCCCTGATTAGTTTTTTTAATTGCGACGTTGATGACATCTACATATTCTTATCGAGATAATTCTATCATAATTAAAGTATACATTTTCAGTTTGTGTATCATTTCAGGCGAGAATATACAATGACAGAACAAGATGCCAGTGACGGTGCCGGTGACGGCGAAAGTCCTTTATCCTTTGCCCGGCAGGTTGCCGATGCCATGTATGCAAAGGATGTTGCCGCCCAGAACATGGGCATCAAGCTCTCGAAAATAAGTCCCGGATATGCGGTAATGACCATGTTGGTCAGCGATAAAATGCTGAATGGTCATGCCATTTGTCATGGCGGATATATTTTCGCCCTTGCCGACACGGCCTTCGCCTTTGCCTGCAATACGGCAAATATTACAACAGTAACCCTGGCCAATAATATCACCTTTCTGGCTCCTGCGAAGGAAGGCGATATGCTGACCGCTGTCGCGGAAGTCCAGAATCAGGCCGGCCGGACGGGGCTGTGTGATGTGATCATCTCCAATCAGGAGGGAACAAAGATCGCCATGGTCAGGGGCAACAGCTACCGGCTCAAGAGCAAGATTGTCGAAGGCATGCCAAGCGTCGATCTCTAGGCGGGCTCGCCTGCTTCGTGTTTCCTAATAATCCCATGACCAGCGAATGGACAGGCTGTTGTCCTGATCCAGGGTTCTTTTGGTAACCAGTGACAGGCTTTTGGTCAGGTCCACTTCCACTGACTGGGCGGTGGCGCCGGTGGTGCTGGAGGTGGTGAATTCCACATAAATATTATTGGTCAGATATTTCCCGCCCGAAATCAGCGTGCCATGGTCCCCTTGTTGATCGGAGCCGATGGACAGCCGGTCGATGCCGATGCTTCCCCGCATTTTATCCAGCATACCTGGCCCGCCACTGCCGGACAGGGCTTGGATTGAACTGGCAAGCTGAACGGCCTCCCAGGCGGAAAGCTCGGTCACTGAAGTGCCGAACAGGATCCTCGACAATATTTCATCCTGCGGCAGTTCCGGCATCGAGGTAATGGTCAGGGCCGGGTGTGCGGCCGTGCCTCCTATTTTGATGTAGGCCGTCAGATTGGTCATATTGAGTTCTGATTCAATATTCAGAGCCGGATCGTTGGACGCATTGCCTGGAAATCTGATTTCACCCCGGGTCAGGTTGAAGCGCTTACCAGAGAAACTGAAGGTGCCCTTAACCAGAGTGATTGTGCCATTGATAATGACTTCGTCAGAGGAGCCGGAAACTTCCAGATCACCGGCCCATTCGGAATCAAGACCGCGGCCGCGAACGAACACCCGTTTGGGGGCCTTCAGGGTCAGGTCAAGGAAAAGCGGGCCTATATGCCTTTTCTTCAGGGCGGGTTCCGCACCATTCCTCTGTCCATCGTTAATTTCCACCACATCGGTTTCTATCAGGTTGCCGGGGCCTTGGTCGACCAGGTTGATATTGGCCCTGTTCACGTCCACTGTGCCGTTGAGCGAAAGGGTTTGATCGGTTTTTTTCAGGGAAAGGCCGGTGGAGGCAACAATTTCCAGGCTTGGCTGGCGGTATAGATGTGCCTCGTCAACGTTAATGCTGACGTCGGCAGTATAGGAAAGGTCCGGTTCCACACTGATCCATCCCTCGGCCCCGAGCCTGCCGCTATTGCCGTCGGTGGCCGTCAGTTTCTGCAAGGTCAGTTTATTCTCCCGGATACTGCTTTCCAGTACAATGTCCTGGGCTACAAAGCCGCTCTGGATATTTTCATAGCGGCCATCAATGAATCTCACCTGTCCCTCAAAACGAGGATCGTTGAGTGTGCCCTTGACCGTCATCCGGCCAATTGTCGTGCCGGAAAGATCATGGTTATACAGGTTGAGCATGGGCCATAACGGCTCGATTCTGCCGTCCCAGTCCAGACTGACCGAGAAGGGCGAGGCGTAGTCAATCCGGTAATTCCGCCCGCTGAAATCATAGTTGGACGGCAGGTCTGCTGAAAGCTCGATCAGCTTGTCTTCGGCAAGATCAAGCCTGCTTTTTACGGACAGGCGCTGTTCCATCATATCGACGATCAGGCCAAGTTTCAGATCCGGATCAATGGCGTATAGTTGCTGCGCTGTATCGAAGCTGCTGACAGTTATGTCGCCGGTGCCGGAGAACCTGTCTTTGTCAGCGGACACGTCCAGTTTGCCGTCAACAATCCCGGTGAAGGGCAGGTCCGTCAGCAGGTTGTTAAGGATACGAAAGTCTGCGTGGCTGGCAACTGTATGGGCCGTAACCTGACCCGGACTACTGCTGAAAGCCACCTGCAGGCTCCCCTCCCCCAGGGAAAGGTGGGCAGGACGCAGGGTAATGCTGTCACCGGTTTTCTCAAGATGCAGGGGGGCGATGGTCTTGAGCGGTATGTTGTTGATTTGCCCGGCAAGCGAGGCATCAAGAACAAGTTTCTCATCTTCTGTTTTTATCAGCTGGCCCTCTGTCGTCAGGGCGAGAGGATTTGTCTGGGTGCCGCTGGCTTCGATTCTGAAGCTGGATTTCCGGTCCGCATGATCAAGTTTCAGGCTGAGGGCGGCAAGCTCAACGGCAGGGAGGGACAGGCCACGGGCTGTGGCAGACAGGTCCAGTTCCGGCAGGTGATCCGCGGCAACATAGCGTCCGGACCATTCGGTCTGTTCAAGGCCCAGGACATCTCCCTCCGGTAAACTCAGGCGCAGGTCTTGTACCGCGCCCGAGGAGGAAAGCTGTTGCTGCCCGTCCTGATCGTCAAGGTGCAGGATCGCATTCAGGGTTCCTTCAAATAAATTGGCAGCTTTCTGGCTGCGCTGGTTTTCAGGCACGGCATTTAATGTGATTTCGCCCTTGAGGGAAGAACCGGCCGGCACATCGATATAGCCCTCGGCTTGCAGAGGGCCAAATAGGGCAGATATGCTGGAAACATGGATTGTTTTTTCTGCCGTGCGCGCCGTGCGGGCAGAAATATCCAGGGGGCCAAAGTCGGAATCTGCTGTCAGTTTCAAGGTGCCCTGAAGCGTATCTGCAACATCTTTGAAGCTGGCAGACAGGTCCAGACCTGACAAGGAAATCCCCTGCAGGTCCAGATGGTCAAGGCTGGTGTTCGCTGTCAGGTCGGGTGAGGCAAGTGGCCCGGCAATCGTTCCGGCTATTTCAAGGTTGCCGGTCAGTTGAAACCCGCTTGTGCGGTTCAGCTTATCAAGCCCGGTGAAGGAAAGACTGTAGCTGCTGTCATGCAGGATCTGTTGCGGATCTGTGGACAGTTGTCCGGCAAGTCTGACGTGTGATCCTGTGATCTCTGTGCTGACCGCGAGGCTGCCGTCCGGGACAATATTGACCTGGCTTTGGAGGCTCGGTTCGGGGCCGGTTAAATCGTCCAGCAGGTCATCACCGGTCGAGAGGCCGGTGCTCCTGCCTGTCAGGTCGAGGGTGAGTGAGGTCTCATTGCTTTCCCGGCGGGCCGAGATATCAAAACTGACATCACCGGATATCTTGTCCCCAAGATGCGCAATGCTGCTGTTCAGTGTGCCCGAAAAGTCAAGCGGGCCGCCGTTCAGGTTGATCACTCCGCTGGCCATAAGGTGTGATGGTTCGTTTCGCAGGGATATCCGGTCAAATTTGACATTATTATGTGACCGGTTGAAACGGCCGCCGCTCTGCCAGACCACAGGCAGGGGAATATAGCCGGTTACGGAATCATCGCCTGACAGGCTTAGTCCAGCCAGGGTGCCGGAGCTGTTAAACGCAACTTCATCGCCGGTCATATTAGCGTTTAACACAGCAGAGGTTTCGAGGCGGGTTTTATCCCTGGTCTCAAAGGCAAGCCGGTCGCTGTTCAGGCTGAAGGAGGGCCGGGTCAGGCTGCCGGTTACCGTGCCGTTGGCGACAAAGGGAGCTATGGTCATGCTGCCCAGGGTAGCGGCTTTTTTTAATTCAATGGTATAGCGGACATTATCCAGCATGGTCAGGTCTTCGGTATGCAGCCTACCATCCGCATTAAGTCTGGCAGAGACTGTATCAATATCAACGGACAGATGCTTGAGATCTTCTTTGCTGTTTGGCTTGAGGAGAATGGAAAGCCGGATCGTGTCCTGAAGCAGGTCAATATCTTTCAGGTCGGCCTGCAGTCCGGGATCGATGTTGGCCGAAATGGCAAAGACTTCTTTTTTATTGCTGATCTGCGCCTCGCCCAGCAACATGTTGCCCTGAAGGACAGCCAGTTTTCCGTCCCAGTCGTCGCGCGGGCCTTTCCCTTTTAAACGGAAGGCAATGTCCTCCTTCAGGTCGGTGCCGAGAAGGGTTGCAACCAGCCCTCGTGCTGGAATGTACAGCTGCCCGTTGAGGGACAGATAATCGTCCGGTTTGTCATAGCTCAGATCAAGCGCCAGTTCCTCCCTGACATCGCCGAGACGCTGCAGGAAAAATCCGATGGTAAATTGCTGTTCCCGGCTTTCGTACAGCTGTCCGTGGCTGGTCAGCTGCATCGGGCGCCCGGTGACGGTGCTGTCGAGGTTGATCTCGAACAGGTCAAATTCTTCAATGCGCAAATTAAACGGCAAATCCGGCAGGGCCAGCGGGGCAGGCTCCTGTACAGTATTGTTTGAACCCTCTGCGCCGGCTGCCGGTGAGCGGGCAATGTTGAATTTTTTAGCCGACAGGCTGGAGATATCCACTGTCCGCGACAGCAAAGACCAGGGTTTCCATGCTATTTCAGTTGACTGCAGGTCGGCCCACATACCCTGGCTGTCCTTGAAACGAATGCTGTCCACTCGAAGCCTGCCAAAGATAGAGCCTGTAACTTTACCGATTTCAACGCTGGACGTCTCATCCCCGAGTTTTCCGTTCAGCCAGCTGACCAGCTGGCGTTTGCCGGGAGGTGTATCCAGATAAAGAAGACCGGTTCCGCAAATTGCAATTAGGAGGGTCAGAACCAGGCCGGCCCAGAGGGCCAGCCTGAAAAATACTCCGGGAGAGAAATATTTGCCTAAGTCAGGTTTCATCAGAAGGCCTGCCCCAGACTGATATACAGGTGAAAGCGGCTTTCGCCGGGCAGACGGTTCAACGGCGTGGCGGCATCCACCCGGAGGGGGCCGAAACTTGTGTGGTAGCGAACGCCGAGGCCTGCCCCCCAGCGAAAGCCGGTAAAGCGCGGCAGAACCTTCTCATAAACATTGCCGCCATCCATAAAGGGAACGAGGCTCAGGGTATCAGATATATGCACCCGCATTTCCGCATTGATCTCCGCAACGGATCGCCCGCCTGTGGGATCACCGGAAGCATCCCGGGGGCCGATGTCCTGATATCCATAGCCCCGGACTGAACCGCCGCCACCGCTGAAAAATCGCTCTTTTGCCGGCAATTCGTCAAAGCTGATGCCGTAAACTGATCCCACCCGTGCCCTTGCTGCCAGAACAAAATCATGATCGCCGTCCAGCGGGTAATAACCGCTCACATTGATCTCACTGCGCAGATAAAACTCGTTTGATCCGTTAAAAATAAAGCTGGGGGCAGTGCTGACGGACGCCCTGAAACCTTTGGTCGGATCGAGGATATCGTTGGAATTATCCCAGCGCACACCGACCGGCAGGGCCGCCAGCCAGTAGTTTCGGTCGTTGTCGGAATTGCTGATGTCGCTATATTGGCTGAAAACAGAAACGCTTGCCGCCAGATTATTGGTCAGAAGACGTTCGAGCCCGACTCTCCCGTCGGCGGTCAGGGCATCATAGGCATCGGTATTTTCATTCTTCAGGCTGGTTTCAATGATCAGGGTCTGGTCAAGTCGTCTGAAGTTGGGTTTATCCAGCCGGGCGCTCAGGGATTGCTCGATTTCTGCCAGATGGGCGCCGATCAGAAGTTTCTCGCCATTGCCGAAAATATTGCGATGCTGCCAGGACGCGTCACTGCTGAGACCGTCACTGGTGGCATAACCGCCGGAGACACTGATTGTCCTGTGCTTGTTTTCCGTCACCTCGACTATGATATCCCGGTCCACAGTTTCCTGATCCGCCAGGGTAATCTTTATACTGCGAAACAGGCCGGTTCCGGACAGGCGGGACCGCAAATCATCGACTTTTTGCTGGCTGAAGAATTCTCCCGGCTGCCAGGAAATCATCCGTGCGGGATAACTTTCATTGACGGATGACAGTCCCTCAAATTCTACATTTCCAAAGCGGATGCGTATCCCGGGCGTGACGATAAATTCCACAGATGCAGTTCTTGTAGCATGATCAACGACAATTTTACGGTCTTCCACCCGGGCGAAGGGAAATCCCAGTTCCGGAAAGGCGACAATCATTCTGGTCTGGGCTGTAATGGTCTCCTCGGATCGCAGGGGCGTTCCTTTCTCAAGCGCCAGGGCAGCAAACGCTTTTTCCCTTATCTCCTCGTCAGGTGTCGTCGTGTAGGTAATCTCAATCTTGTCCAGAATATAACGCGGGCCAGGAATCAGGGTGATGATGACGTCGAACCTGTTCTCCCGACGGGAAAGTTTCTCTGTGATTTGATTGTTGTAATATCCTTCAGCCCGCAGAATTCGTCGCATCAGGTCAACATCCTGCTTCAGTCTGGCTCTCAGGTTGGAGACAGAGGCGAATGGTTCCGAATTTTTGTTCAACAGAACCGAATGGTTCTCGAAGGTCTGCCGTACGGTGCTGTCCGGAAGTTTCTCAAAACCCTGGATGTCAAGACCGTAGGAGAATTTCTCGCGGGCATGAAGATCGGTTCCGGCGAGGGCCATGCAAAAGAGCAGAAAAATGCATATCCGGCCCCGTGCGAGAACTAGGCTTCGGGAGCGGGAAAACATGTTTTTGCTATTCTCTGCCTGCAAGGACTGAAATTCCTGACTAACTGTATTTTATTCTGAGTAAAGCAGTATAGGTGCAAATCTTGTCCGAAATAAATCCATTATCTATCATTCGGCCAAGAAACAACCCTGTCATGTGCAGACAGGGCTCTTATTGGTGTTATCGGCATTCAAAGAATGGCGTAGACTATGAAACCGGATTTTCCGACAGGCTCATGTTATGAAGCCTGTGAATTTGATGGAGCGAAGCCAGCTGCGCATAGATTGCTGGCAGAAGCCCTTGCTTGCGCAATTCTTCAAATTCTTCCGCTGGCAAGGCGTCCAGTTTTTTCTCATCGATGGAGAATATTCCTCCGATGTTGACCTTTTCCTGCTGGTCTCCGTAATTGACGGAAAGGCTGCTTTCGGTGATAAGGTCTTTTTTCGCCAGCGTGCCGATGAAATGTTTCGATACCTGAATATGATCGAAATGCTCTGTTACGGTCTTTTTGCAGTTCTCAAGAAAATCTGTTCCTTTGCCCTCTTCATCAAACAGTGGATGCCCTTCCGTTTCGCTAATCAGTATACTGTTCTCATCAATTGTCAGGACAAACTCTTCTTTATTCTCGTTAGGTGTTCTGGCCAGGCTGAAGGGATAGATCACTATGCTGGCCGGAATATAAATGCCATTCCATTTACCACCGTTGGTAACAAGGTTTTCACCAGGCTTCAGGCCCATCATAACGACGGCGTGAAAGTCGTCGCCATTCTGGGGTTTGACAAAAACCACTGGCAGGCTTGTTGCAGTTTTGACAAATTCATGGAGTGCTATCGGCGCGAGGTGCTGACCCTGAATATGAGCAAAATCAGTATGATTTTTTATTCTGAACTTGCGATGAGTTTCATTGTTGATAGTAGCGAATTTAGGTGTCATTTTCTATCCCGTATTTTTGCAGATACTGTGATGTCCGGCGTTTATTTGAAGGATTGCGGACATTCTATTACGTGCCATTAGTATTGCTTTTCCAGTGGAAATACAAGGCTGAATGGGTCAGTAAACCTATCTCTACTGGATAATTTGTTGCACTTTTTTATTTTCCCGGTCAGCATAATCAGCCAACAGGAAAGAAAATATACGGATTGGATTTCATGATCGGTAAACGCCTGACGGCTTGCCATGAAAACTGGCCTCTACGGGAACCTTTCCGGATCTCCCGTGGTGTAAAGATATCTGCAGACGTGATCCATGTCTCGATTGATTGTGACCAGGTGACGGGACATGGTGAATCTGTTCCCTATGCCCGATACGGGGAGACCATTGAAACCGTCCTTGATCAGATCGGGGAAGTTTTGCCCGAGGTCGAAGAAGGGGTTAGTCCCGAGGATCTTCTGGCGCGACTTCCGGCCGGCGCGGCCCGCAATGCCTTGGACTGCGCCCTGTGGGATCTGATGGCCCGCTGGCAGGGCAGGTCCGTCGCTGAACTTCTGGACCTCGAGATGCCGACAGAACTTGAAACCGCCATCACCATTGGTGTGGACAAGCCGGAGAAGATGGCAGAAAAGGCCCGGATAAACAGCCGGGCGCCATTGCTGAAGGTAAAGCTGGACCAGGAAAATATTCTCGATCGCGTGCGTGCGGTCAGGGCCGCCTCGCCGGACAGCCGGATTATTCTGGACCCCAATGAAAGCTGGACCATCGACATAATCCGTGATCTGGATGCAGAATTGGAAAATCTTGGCGTTGATCTTCTGGAACAACCCCTTCCGGCCGGAAAGGATGAAGGACTGAGACAGTTTCATCCAGGGGTGCCGGTCTGTGCCGATGAATCCTGTCATACCAGCAAGGATCTTCCGGCCCTTAAGGAAAAATACCAGTATATCAACATCAAGCTGGATAAGTCCGGCGGGCTGACAGAGGCGGTCAGGCTGAGGGAGCAGGCATTGGAGCAGGGCTTCGGTCTGATGGTTGGCTGCATGGTGGCGACGTCCCTGTCCATGGCGCCGGCAATATTATTGTGTGACGGGGCGGAGTTTATCGATCTGGATGGCCCATGGTGGATGGCAAGGGATCGTGAAAATGGGTTTGATATCCGTGACGGCATTATCCGGAATATATCCGGTGACCTGTGGGGAGGGGGCGAAAAAATGGAAATTCGATAGGGTTGGTCGAATGTTCCCGCCGCTGACGGTCCTGTTTTTTGTTTCTCCCTCCTGTAAAAAGACATAAGATGTCGTCCATGATGAAGACACCAAAATATTTTCTGATCCTGTCGTTGGCCCTGTTTGGCCTGTTCCAGCCCGCCTCTGCTGAAAATGCAGTCTGTAATTTCGACAGCATTAAATTCAAAACAGATTTTCCCACCGCCCGAATCAATGCCTGCGAGGAAAAAGACGGTGAATATTATCTGACCATCAGGCCGGAGAAGGAGCCGATCAATCCCAGTCCCTGGTACGCTTTTCGGGTGGAAAGCGAGAAATCGGGAAAGATCACTATTATTCTGAATTATGACTACGGTGAGCATCGCTACTGGCCCAAGTTTAGTCTCGACGGGCATGTATGGTATTCGGTGAAGGCGTCGGATTTCAGAATTTCAGAAGATAAAAAACACGCTCTTTTTCACGTCAAGGTGAAGAAGGATGAACCCCTGTGGGTTGCCGGCCAGGAGATATTTACCAATCGGCAACATACCCTGTGGATGTCGGGTGCGGCCCGGGAATATGATTTTCTGGATCTATATAAGCTCGGCGTGTCAGCAGAAGGTCGGGATGTTTTCAAACTGGAAACCCGGGTCCCTTCGCCGAAGGCGCCGACTATAATTTTGCTTGGCCGCCAACATCCGCCGGAAGTGACCGGGGCACTGGCCATGGTGCCTTTCATGGAAACGCTGTTTGGCGACACTGACCTGGCGCGACGGTTCCGGGAAAAATACCGTATTCTTGCTGTTCCCAACATTAACCCGGACGGGGTCGCCCGCGGCAACTGGCGCGGCAATGTGAACGGCCAGGACCTGAACCGGGACTGGGGCAGATTTACCCAGCCGGAAACGGAACTTGTCCGGCGTGAACTGCAGCGGTTTGGCGAAGGCAAAGAGGGTCCCGTTGCCCTGATGCTGGATTTTCATTCCACCTGGGAAAATCTGCTCTATACCCAGAAGGACGAGGATCCGACTACGCCCGGGAATTTCGCGGTCAACTGGCATACAGCCGTCACGGACAGGGTTGGCGATATTCCGCTCAGACTGGCGCCAGGCGCCAGTGACCTCACGAAAGGAACCTCCAAAGGGTATTTTTATGTCACTTACGGTGTGCCTTCCATCACCTATGAAATGGGGGATGAGGCGGATCGTGACAATATCCGCAAGCTTGCCGTTGTTGCCGCCGAAGAAATGATGAAAATCATGCTTTCTGAATGAGATGGAAGGCACATTGTCTATTTATCTAATATCAGGTCATGGGCTGCCGAATTTCTGTAAACTCTTCTTCAAATGCTGTACACTGAGACAGCAGACTTTTTCAGCGTGCAATCTTTTTTGGGTTATATGTCAATCTTGACTGATATCAATGAAGCTTGGGGCTATCGCGGTCATGTTGGGTTAATGGAAAATGATCTGGTCTTCTGATCGGTGTAATTTGTTCAATATTATTGAGTGCGGATTATTAAAAAGGAGAAAGTTATGAGCGGAATAGGAGGACATGTGCCCCCCGGGGAGCGCCGGAATCGCCTGATGAAGGAAGAAATTCATGATCCCTATCTGAAACGGTCCAAGCCTGCAGAACCAACAGTATGCCCGGAGTGTGGCGCCGCTTTCAGTAAAGGAAGGTGGCAGTGGGTCACTGAAGCACCTAAAGATGCCCATGAGGAAATGTGCCCTGCCTGTCAACGCATCCGTGACAAGGCGCCGGCCGGATTTTTGACTCTGAGCGGTGAATTTTTGTCCGGACATCGCGACGAAATCATGCATTTGGTGCATCACAAGGTTGAACAGGAAAAGAAGGAACATCCTTTCAAGCGGCTCATGGCAGTTGAGGAGCAGGAGGATGGCGCCACTGTTCTGACCTTTACGGATGTTCATCTGCCACGCGGTGTCGGGGAGGCCATCGAACATGCCTACAAAGGTAGTCTCGATATAAAATCCCCCAAGGACGCAGAAATTGTCCGGGTCTACTGGGAACGCTAATTTGTCGTGAAAGATCTAAAACAACAATATAATTAGTATAAGAAACAGATATATGCAGATAGAGTTTTTTGGAGCGACTCGGGAAGTCACTGGATCGTGTTATTTGTTACGGGTTGGTGACTACCGGGTTCTTGTCGAGTGTGGCCTGATTCAGGGAAGTCATGAGCATGAGCGCCACAATCATGATCCGTTCCCTTTTAATCCCAAAAAAATTGATGCGGTGGTGCTGACCCACGCCCATCTGGATCATTCCGGCCGGCTGCCTCTGTTGATCAAAAGGGGCTATCGGGGCAGGATCTACACCCACCGGGCCACCTCTGATCTGTGTGACATCATGCTGGAGGATTCCGGCTATCTGAACGAAAAAGAGGCCCAATGGGAAAATAAAAGACGGGAACGTCGGGGCCAGGAGCTTCTGGAACCCCTTTATACCCGTAAAGAAGCCCGCGTGGCACACAAGCATTTTCATTCTCTGGAGTATGACAAGCGCGTGGAAATTCTTCCCGGTGTCCGGCTTACTTTACGGGATGCGGGGCATATTCTCGGGTCCGCCATCGCGGAACTGGAACTGGAAGACGGCGGCCATAGACGCAAGGTTGTTTTCAGCGGCGATCTCGGGCACCGCGGGGCGCCTATCCTGCGCGACCCGCATGTTGTGACACAGGCCGACCTGGTGGTGCTGGAAAGCACGTATGGTGATCGTTGTCACCGGAGCTGGGAAAAAACCTGGCAGGAGATGGGGGAGATTATATCGAATGCCCGCAGCAACAAGGGCAATATCCTTATCCCCGCCTTTACAGTCGGACGTACCCAGGAACTGCTTTATATGTTCAGGCGCTATTACCGGGAGTGGGGCATTGGCGATTGGGATGTCTTTCTCGACAGTCCCATGGGCATTGAGGCGACGGAAGTCTATGCGAAACATGCCAAGGTTTATGATGCCCGGGCGCGGGAGATTTATGAAACCGACGGGGATCCCTTTGATCTGCCGAACCTGCATATGACCCAGCGCACCGAGGAATCCGCCAGGATCAACAAGATCAAATCCGGGGCTATTATCATTGCCGGTAGCGGGATGTGTACCGGCGGGCGGATCAAGCGGCACCTGGAACATAATATCGGTCGCCCCGATGCTCATGTGATGATTGTCGGCTTTCAGGCCCGGGGCACTCTCGGTCGCGCCCTTGTCGATGGCGCCAAAACAATTCATCTGTGGGGGGAGGAGTATCCGGTCAAAGCCCAGGTTCATACCGTGGGCGGCCTATCCGCCCATGCGGATCAGCGGGGCCTTCTCGACTGGTACGGTCACTTTGAAGGTCGACCTCCGGTGGCGCTTGTACATGGCGAACCGGAAGCAATGGATGTTCTGGCCGGCAAACTGGAAACAGAGTATGACGCGCCGGTCACCAAAGCCGAATTCAAGCAGATCATCCGGTTGTAATATTTGGCTCGGTAATTTTGTCCGGGAAAAATGGCAGAGAGGAAGGGATTCGAACCCTCGAGGGCTTGCGCCCAACACGCGTTCCAGGCGTGCGCCTTAAACCACTCGGCCACCTCTCTGCATAGAACGGTAGGAGGGATATATAAAATCTTGCGCAACATGGCAAGGCTCTGCTGTAATTATTTTATTTTATTTCATCTGTTGCCCTTAAATTGCCATCAGACGGGGCTTATATTCTGATGAAAGAATGTGATTCCTAGGATGTGGTAATGATTATTGGTCGATTACTGGGGTATCTCTGCCTTGCCTTTGCATTGCTCGTGACCGGGGCCGATCTTCTCAGAATTCTGGAGATTCGACAGGTTGATCTTTTGTCTTTGGCCGAGCTTTGGGCACTTGTGGGCGAAAGCAGTCTGATGAGTCTGGAGGATCTGGTTGTTTCCGGTCGTTTCCCCGGAGTCTGGCAGGACGTTATCCTGCCCTTCCTGGCAATTCCGGCAACAATATTTTTTATTGTTCTGGGCGTGTTGTTTCTTTTCAGCTGCCGCAAACGATATCTGGCCTGAAGCTGCAGTCTTTTTGAGCGCAGATCTCAAAGAAATGCTTGACAATCCGGTGCAGTTTAACGATAAGACCCCATTCAGAATTCAGGGATCAGGCCCGGCGGCCGATTCCGGTTGGTAATAGACCCCTTTGCGGGGCGAAAAAGTTAGGAAAGAACTATGGCAGTTCCAAAAAGTAAGATCTCCAAGTCCCGCCGCGGCCAGCGTCGTTCTCACGATTCCCTTAGCGTGGACAAATATGTGGAAGACCAGGAAAGCGGCGAATTGCGCCGTCGTCATCACATTGACCTGAGCACCGGTAAATACCGCGGTCGCCAGATCCTTGAACCTTCCGACAACTATTAAGTTGTAGAGAGTTTCAGAAAAAACCGGCTTTCGAGCCGGTTTTTTTATGTTCGGAGCCCATTTTTTTTGTATACAAAATTAAGATTCTTCTTTGACTTAAAGCGCTTCGGCGTTATTCTTCCAGATTAAAAACAAGGAAAAGATAAAAATGACATTTTCCAAACGTATCTGCCTATTGATCGGGATAATAATCATGAGCATTTCGGAACTTTCATCCGGTTCCGCCCACGCGTCCGAGTCTGAGACGCCCAGCTACAGGCTGGTTATACATGGGGGTGCCGGAACCATACTCAAAGAAAACATGACGCCGGAAAAAGAGCAGGCCTATCGGGCCAAGCTCGAAGAAGCTCTGCAGGCGGGGCAGTCGGTGCTGGCTGGCGGCGGTGAGGCACTTGACGCCGTGACGGCAGCCATCCATGTCATGGAAAATTCGCCATTGTTTAATGCCGGCAAGGGGGCGGTCTTTACCCATGAAGGCCGTAACGAGATGGATGCCTCGATTATGGACGGCCGCGATCTGAATGCCGGTGCAGTCGCCGGTGTAACACGGATAAAGAATCCCATCGACCTGGCGCGGGAGGTAATGGAGCATTCCCGTCATGTGATGCTGACCGGGGCGGGGGCTGAGGAGTTTGCCGCCGAACGCGGTATGGACTTTGTCAATCCGGACTATTTCCGTACCCAGCGGCGCTGGGACCAGCTCCAGAACGCGCTGAAAAATAACGAGCTGTCCCTGGATCATACGGAAGAGGATTTTGATATTATCGAAGGGGTGGATCCGGAAGACCCCGATCATAAATTCGGTACAGTTGGCGCGGTGGCGCTTGATGTGCACGGCAACCTGGCGGCCGGAACCTCCACCGGCGGCATGACCAACAAGCGTTATCACCGTGTCGGCGACAGCCCTATTATAGGGGCAGGCACCTATGCGGACAACGCCAGCTGCGGGGTTTCCGCCACCGGTCACGGAGAGTTTTTCATTCGCGCCACTGTGGCCCGCAGCATTTGCGCCCTGATGGAATACAAGGGTCTGAGCCTGCAGGAAGCTGCCGACGAGATCATTATGAAAAAACTGGTTAAAATGGGCGGGGACGGCGGAATTATCGCCCTGGATCATGCCGGCAATATCTCCATGACCTTCAATACCCCGGGCATGTATCGCGGTTATATTACCGAAGAAGGCAAGCCTGAGGTTGAAATCTATAAGGATTGAGCGAAAATCAGGCTTCAAATGAAAAACCCCGGTTCAACAGCCGGGGTTTTGTTTTATTTATCGTCACCCATTTTGAGGGCGGCGATAAAGGCTTCGTGCGGGATTTCCACCTTGCCGTACATACGCATCTTTTTCTTACCCTTCTTCTGTTTTTCCAGAAGCTTGCGTTTACGGGTGATATCGCCGCCATAACATTTGGCGGTCACATCCTTGCGCATGGCGGAAATGGTTTCGCGGGCGATCACCTTGCCGCCGATGGCAGCCTGAATCGGGATTTTGAAAAGCTGTCTCGGGATCAAGTCCTTCAGTCGTTCGCAGAGCGCCCGGCCGCGATATTCCGACTGGCTGCGGTGAACCATGACACTCAGCGCATCCACCGGTTCCCCGTTCACAAGGATTGACATTTTGACCAGGTCACCGACCCTGTATTCATCCATCTGATAGTCAAAGCTGGCATAGCCGCGGCTGATGGACTTGAGCCGGTCGTAGAAATCATAAACCACTTCGTTGAGGGGGAGCTTATAGACCACCATGGCCCGGTTGCCGGCATAGGTCAGCTCAACCTGTTCACCGCGCTTGTCTTGGCACAGGGTCAGGACCGGTCCCAGATATTCGTCAGGCACAAGGATAGTGGCCCTGATCCAGGGTTCCTCGATTTCCTTGACCTTGACCGGGTCAGGCATGTCGGCAGGATTGTGAAGTTCCTTCAGGGTACCGTCGTTCATGTGCAGTTTGTAGACCACACTGGGCGAGGTTGTGATAATATCCAGGTCAAACTCACGCATGAGCCGTTCCTGGATAATCTCCAGGTGCAGCATGCCGAGAAAACCGCAACGGAATCCGTAACCGAGGGCGGCGCTGGTTTCGGTTTCAAATTCGAAGCTGGCGTCATTCAGACGAAGTTTGTGCATGCTTTCGCGCAGGTTTTCAAATTCGGCGGTGTCAGCCGGGAACAGACCGCAGAAAACCACACTCTGTACAGGTTTAAAGCCCGGCAACGCCTTTTCACAGGGCTTTTTGTAATCGGTAATGGTATCACCCACATGGGTCTGGGCCACTTCCTTGATAGAGGCTGTGAAAAATCCGACCTCGCCCGGGCCAAGTTCGCTTACCATGTTTTCCTTGGGGGTGAAAACACCGACCCGGTCGATGATATGGTCCGAACCTGCTGCCATCATTTTAATGCGCTGGCCTTTTTTCATCACGCCGTCAATGATGCGGACCAGAACCATCACGCCAAGGTAGGAATCGTACCAGCTGTCTACCAGCAGTGCTTTGAGCGGAGCCTCCCGGTTGCCTTTCGGCGCCGGCAGTTTATGCACAAGGCTTTCCAGCAGATCCTCAATGCCCTGTCCTGTTTTTGCCGACGCAAGAATGGCTTCCGATGCGTCGATACCGATGACATCCTCGATCTGTTCACGAACCCGTTCAGGTTCAGCAGCCGGAAGGTCGATCTTGTTGAGTACCGGGACAATTTCATGATCGTTTTCGATGGCCTGATAGACATTGGCCAGGGTCTGTGCCTCAACCCCCTGGCTGGAATCAACGACAAGCAGGGATCCTTCACAGGCATAGAGGCAGCGGCTGACTTCATAGGCGAAGTCCACATGGCCGGGCGTATCCATCAGGTTGAGGACGTAGGTTTCCCCATCATGGGCCTTATATTCCAGGCGGACGGTCTGGGCCTTGATGGTGATGCCGCGTTCCCGCTCGATGTCCATGCTGTCCAGAACCTGTTCCTTCATCTCACGGTCGGTCAGGCCGCCGCAAAACTGGATCATACGATCAGCAAGGGTGGATTTGCCGTGATCGATATGGGCAACAATCGAGAAGTTTCTAATTTTGTCTAAATCAGTCATGAAGGCGCTTTTATCACTCCTTGCCATAGAGATACAAGCGTGATGTGAGGGACTATGCTTTTTTTCGACCGCTATCTGATTTGTGTGGGTTTATGGGCCAGATAACGGTGTACCTGGAGATGTCCGCTGCGCATAATTTTGGTTCGCTGTGACCAGAATTGCGCTTCTTTCATGATAGCCTGAAGATTCTCGGCGGCTTCGGGGCCTTTGGAAGATAATGATTTGACTACCTGGTCAGCGTCGGCCCAGGCATCCTGGATCAGTTCAATATACTGATCGGTGATATCCTCATTGACCCGGAGGTTGAAACCGGCATCTTTGAGGTGTTGGGCCATGACGTCAGATGTCACCGGGAAAGGATCAAGGGGTTCCTGCCTGAGCCATTTTTGTACATCAGGATCCTGCAGAGCCTCTGCGTCCCTGACGACATAGTCCGTGATGAGAAACAGACTGTCTTCTTTCAGGTTTTTGAAGACTTCGTGCAGAAGTTCCGCTTTCTTTTCGATCGTAAAAAAAGCTTCCTTGGAATAAGCCCGATCGAAGTTGCGATCAAAGGGTTCGATTTCATCGAAATCTTTAAAATAAATGGGCGCCTTTTTTTCGAGCCCTGCCTTGACCGACATATGCATGCCTTTTGCGGCCAGTTGTTCGGAATGTTCATAGCCGCTGATCCAGACCCCGAACTCCTGGGCCAGGACCCGGGCTGGACCACCCAGACCGGCGCCAATAACCATGGCGCTCTGTTTGGGAGACAGGGCGAGAAGTTTCGACATGGCGATGACATTTTCGGGTCCGCCCGGCCCGCAATATCCGTTACCCCAGATGAGCTGGGCCACCTGGATACGCGCGTCGCTCCAGCTGAATTTTTCGTTTTCCACGTCACGTGTCACGACTTCTGCGGGTTCTTCCCTGGTCAGGTCCTCATAGGTAGCATTACCGTTTCGTGCACGGAGTTTGGCTTCCATGTCTGCAACATCATAACCTTCCCACCAGGCCTTGAGGCGCCAGCGAAGTGGTACCTTGATGTTCTTCATATTTTTGTCCGGTTCCGCCACGTTACGTTCCTAGTTCTCGGCCGGCTTATAGGCAAGCAGGCGCCAGACATGAACTTTCTTTTCCCTTAGAAGTTTGGCTCTCAGGGACCAGAAGGAAGCTTCCTTCATCAAGACGCCGATTTCGGGGCAATTCTCGCCGTTATCTGACGCCAGGACGGCAGCAATTTTGTCAGCATTGGCCCAGCTCTTGGCAATCAATTCAATATAGAGGTCCGAAATATCTTCGTTCACCCGGATCATGAAGCCAGCTTTTTCAAGAAGGGCAGCCATCATTTCCGCGGTTACAGGATAGGGACGGTTGATTTCCTGCTTCAGCCATTTCTGTACATTATCGTCTTCCAGAACTTCCGGACCGGACAATGTGTAATCGGTGATCAGAAAAAGGGCATCGTCCTTGAGTTTCTCGTACATTTTGCTGATAAGGTTGGTTTTATCTTTCACCGTATACAGGGCTTCCTTGGCGAAGGCTCTGTCAAAACGTCTGTTGAAAGGGTCCTCGGCAGTAGGGTCGTAGGAGGAAATCTCGGCTTTTTTACCCAGCCCGGCCATGGTCGAAATGCTCATGCCCTTTTTGGCAAGTTCCGGGGATTCTTCATATCCTGTGATCCAGACACCGAATTCCTCCGCCATGACCCGGCAGGGGCCGCCAAGCCCGGCACCAATCACCGCGGCGCTCATTTCAGGTGTCATGGCCAGAAGCTTTGACATGGCTTTAATATGCTCGGGTCCCCCCGGCCCGCAATATCCCTGACCCCAGACAAGCTGGGAGACTTCCATGCGCGTGTCGTCCCAGGGCAGGACGGCCAGGTTGCCGCTCAGACGGTCTGCGCTTTCGGAAACGGCAGCCTTGGGGGCAGGTACGGCTTGAGGCGTGCCTTCATCATCAGCGGACGGCTCTCCGCCGCTGGCGTCTTCTTCAGGGCCGTCTTTTTTAAGCCGGTCCTTCATCTCATTTACGTCATATCCCTCCCACCAGGCCTTCAGGCGTAACTTGAGAGGGATCTTTTCCGATTTTTGGGCGTCAGCCATTCCATTTCCCCAGGAACTGTTACAACTTCATGGGGATATACTAGTTTTAAGCCCTTTAAATATGGTTAATGGCTGAAAATGCAAAAGATTCTGCCATTTCCCCAGGCAGAACCTTTTATGAAAGAATATTCTTACTAATTAATATTATCTCAGGCTGCCGCCGGTCGCTTTACGGACAGCATCAATGACCTTTGACGCAATCTGATCAATCTCATCATCCGTCAGGGTGCGATCATCCGGTTGCAGACGAATGCTGACCGCGACCGATTTCCAGCCCTCGGCAACACCCTGTCCCTGATAGACGTCAAAAATACTCACATCGTCGATCAGTTTTTTCTCGGCGCTGCGGGCTGCCCGGACGATATCCGCTGCGGCGACATTCTGGTCTACGACAAAGGCAAAGTCGCGTTCCACCGCCTGATAGTCCGAAGCTTTCAGGGGGCCACGGCTGTTGCCGCCCTTGCCTTTAGGCAGGGGGATATTTTCCAGCATGATTTCGAAGGCGACCAGCGGGCCCTTTACATCCAGTGCCTTCAACACTTTGGGATGAACTTCCCCGAAATAGGCCAGTATATTCTTGGGACCAAGCCGGATCACGCCACTTCGACCGGGATGATACCAGCCTGGTGCTTCCGCCACGACCTGGGCGTTGTCAATTTTTGCCCCGGCGTTGCGTAAAATGGCTTCCGCATCGGCCTTTGCCTGGAAGACAGATACATCTTCCGGGGCCTGTTTCCAGTGGCGGGGGCCGGTCTGGCCCCGGCGAATGCCCGCCAGGACAAGGCTCTGGCCGTCCGGCGTATCACTGGCAAACTGGCTACCGGCCTCGAACAGGGCAACATTCTTGAATCCCCGGTCGATATTGCGGCTGGCGGCGGTGATCAGGTTAGGCAGAAGGTTTGGACGCATGGCGTCCAGGTCGCTGCTGATCGGGTTGTCCAGAACCAGCTCCGGTTTGAGCTCCGCAAACAGGCTGACCTGGTCAGACGGCAGGAAGGACCAGGTCACTGCTTCTTTCAGGCCGAGTTCCGCGGCTGTGCGCTTGGCCAGCCGGACCCGTTTCTGCAGCGGGCTGAGACCGGTCTCGATCTCCCGACTGGAATTCGGGAGCGGTATGGACGGAATATGCTCGAAGCCATGAATGCGCAAAACTTCCTCAACGAAGTCGGCTTCGCCGTCAATGTCACAGCGCCAGGACGGGGTGGTTACCTTCAACACACCATTCTTCTTTTCCACACCGAAACCGAGGCGTCCGAGGATATCAATGATTTCGCCTTCCGAAACGTCAACACCACCAAGGGAGCGGATGCGCTCCGGCCGGACCTGAACGGTTTTTGTAATATCCGGTACTTTACCGGCCAGGAAAATATCGCTGGCTTCACCGCCGCAAAGATCGATGATCATGCGGGTGGCCTGTTCAATGCCCGGGAGCACACTTTCAGGGTCTACACCACGCTCAAACCGGTAGCGGGCATCACTGTCGATGCCCAGCTTGCGACCGGCCATGGCAATGGCGATCGGATCGAACCAGGCGCATTCGAGGAAGACATTGACGGTATCTTCCTCACAGCCGGTGGAGGTGCCGCCGATAATGCCGCCCAGACCGATGACGCCGCTGTTGTCGGTGATGGCGCAGGCCCCGGCCTGCAGAGTGTATTCGTTATCGTTGAGGGCGGAGAGGGTTTCCCCGTCCTTTGTCTGACGCACAACGATATCTCCCTGCAGGCGATCGGCGTCATAGACATGCAACGGACGCGCCATGTCATAGGTGATATAGTTGGTGATATCAACCAGGGTCGAAATGGGCCGGAGGCCAATGGATTTCAGACGTTTCTGCAGCCAGTCCGGGCTCGGTCCGTTTTTCACACCTTTGATGTAACGACCGGCGAAGACCGGGCATTGTTCTGTCGTTTCGATGACAACTTTGACCGGGCTCTCACCCTTGCCGGTAACTTTCTCGAAGGAAGGTTCTTTCAGGCTGCCGAGACCGGCGGCGGCCAGGTCACGGGCAATGCCGTAGACGCCAAGGGCATCCTGCCGGTTGGGTGTAATGGCGATTTCGATAACCGGATCATTAAGACCCGCATAGTCGGCGAAGGGGGTGCCGACAGGTGCATCCGACGGCAGGTCGATAATGCCGTCATGGTCTTCACCGAGGCCAAGCTCCCGTTCCGAGCACAGCATGCCGTTGCTTTCCACGCCGCGGATTTTGGTGGGTTTCAGTTTCATGCCATTTGTCGGGATGACCGCGCCGGAAGGGGCAAAGGCGCCCTTGAGGCCGGTTCTCGCATTAGGGGCGCCGCAAACCACCTGCAACACTTCGGTGCCGGTATTGACCTTGCAGACGCGCAGTTTGTCTGCATCGGGATGCTGGACCGCTTCCAGCACTTCGGCGATGACAAAGGGCTTCAGTGTATCAGCCGGATTTTCAACTTCCTCAATTTCCAGACCGATCGCCGTCAGCTTTTCGGTGATGGTGTCCAGGTCCGCATCCGTATCCAGATAGTCCTTAAGCCAGGAAAGGGTGAATTTCATGATACTTACTCTGCCTTTTTCTATTTAACGCCCTGGGTGCTCAGCGCCGGAATATCCAGCGCGGCAAAACCATAATGTTTCAGCCAGCGCAGGTCGGCGGCGAAGAAATCCCGCAGATCCGGGATTCCCCATTTCAGCATGGCGATACGGTCCAGCCCCATACCAAAGGCGAAACCCTGATATTCGTTGGGATCAAGGCCTACATTTTCGAGAACGCGCGGGTTGACCATGCCGCAGCCGAGGATTTCCAGCCAGTCGTCGCCTTCTCCGATACGGATTTCATCGCCCATAAAGGCGCAGCCGATGTCCATTTCGGCGCTGGGTTCGGTGAAGGGGAAATAGCTCGGCCGGAAACGGGTTTTTACATTGTCGACTTCAAAGAACTTGCGGCAGAACTCCTCAATACACCATTTCAGGTGACCCATATTGATATCCTTGTCCACGACCAGGGCTTCGACCTGGTGGAACATGGGGGTATGGGTGGCATCTGAATCACAGCGATAGGTCCGGCCGGGGGCGATGATCCGGAACGGCGGCTTGCCGCTCATCATGGTGCGGATCTGCACCGGCGAGGTATGGGTGCGCAGAACCTTGCGGTTGCCTTCTTCGTCTTCCGGCAGATAAAAGGTGTCATGCATCTGCCGTGCCGGGTGCTCCGCCGGAATATTGAGCGCGGTAAAGTTATATAAATCTTCCTCGATTTCCGGGCCTTCGGCAACACTGAAGCCCATTTCGGTGAAAATCTCGGTGACCTCGTCAACCACCTGGCTGATCGGATGAATGCTGCCCGGTTCAGCCGGAACGGCGGGCAGGGTGATATCCAGTTTTTCGGACTGCAGGCGCTGGTTGAGGATCTCGTCTTCCAGGATATCGCGGCGTCCGCTGATGGAATCATTCAGACCGTTCTTCAGCATATTGAGTTTCGGCCCGAATTCTTTCTTTTCCTCAGGCGTCATTTTGCCCAGCTCGCGCATCATCAGGCTGACACGGCCTTTTTTGCCAAGCGCCGAGACCCTGATTTCCTCGAGGGTTTCAATATCGTTTGCGGAATTTATCTGTCCGAGGATTTCCTGTTCCAGTGACTGGAGATCTTCCATTTTTACACCCGTTTTTGTCTTTTACACCTAGTGCATACATAAAAAGGGACCTGCTGCCAAGAGCAGGCCCCTTCAAACTTGAAATGAACCGTTAGCCTAGGCTGCGTTAAGAGCAGACTCTGCCTGGGTTGCCAGGGCTTTAAAGGCTTCGGGTTCGCGAACGGCCAGATCGGCCAGAACTTTGCGGTCAAGTTCGACGCCTGCGAGTTTCAGGCCGTTCATAAATCGTGAGTAGGTCAGGTCGTGCAGGCGGGCAGCCGCATTGATGCGCTGGATCCACAGGGCACGGAACTGACGCTTCCGGACTTTCCTGTCCCGATAAGCGTACTGACCGGCTTTCTCCACGGCCTGTTTGGCGACGCGGATGGTGTTCTTGCGACGACCGCGATAACCTTTGGCCGCCTTGATAACTTTTTTATGTTTGGCGTGCGATGTGACGCCGCGTTTGACGTGTGCCATTTTGCTTCTCCTTAGCCGTAGGGCAGAAACTTCTTGACGATACGGGCATCCTGGTCTGACAGGATGGTCGTACCGCGCTGGTTTCTGATCTGTTTGTTAGTACGCTTGATCATGCCGTGCTGTTTGCCGGCCTGGCCAGAACGCACTTTACCACTGGCGGTAAGTTTGAAGCGCTTTTTGGCGCCACTTTTAGTTTTCAGTTTGGGCATTTAGCTTTCCTTCTCAATAATTCCAATCGCAGTTGCCTGCGGAAGCTTTCCGGATGGCGAGGCATGCCCTTCCATGGCCAGACCATCCAACGGAAGCAAGGCTTATAACGCCCTTTATGGCCAATTGCAAGGGGATTCAGGGGCAAAAATTCGGGTCATAATTTCAAACTTTTCAGACATTTTACAATGTGTTCACAGACGCACTTTATTTTAGGCATATACAGGTCCGGAACCGCTCCTTTATAGTTGCGGGCAGGAAAAAGAACAAAATTAAAGGTGTTTTCAGATATGCTCTTTTCAATAATACAGAGGTTAAGTCACGGCTTCAGCCGAAAGATAACGGCGTTCCTGATTGTTATTCTGGTTTATTCGGGGCCGGCGGTTCATGCCGGTGAAAGTCTGCCGACAACTGCAACGCCTGCCTTGTGGATGGTGGAGAAAGAAGACGCCAAGGTCTATTTCCTGGGTTCTTTTCATGTGCTTCCAAAGGAACTGACCTGGTATCAGGGTGATATAGAGAAAGCCTTCAGGGAATCAGGCACACTGGTTCTGGAGACTGTCATGGATGCCCAGAGCCAGGGTGAAATCGCCATGGTGATGATGACAAACTCCATGTTGCCGCAGGGCTATACCCTGAATGGCCTGCTGGATGAGGAACGCTATCAGAAGGCCCTGAAGCTTGCCCTGCCGCTGGGACTTTCCGAAGCTCAGGTGGCCCGCCTCCAGCCTTGGTATCTGGCCATTATGCTTTCTGTCCAGACGATTGTCGCCAATGGCCTGGATCCCGCGAGCGGCGTTGATCACTTCCTGCAGGGACTTGCAGGAAGTGAAGGCAAAACCATTACCGGTCTTGAGACTGCCAAAGAACAGATTGAAGCACTGTCCCATCATCCGCTGGATGTCCAGACGGACATGTTGAGCGATACGCTCGATAAAATGGACCAGTTCGACGATTATATGAACAGCTATATTTCCGCCTGGGCGTCGGGTGATGACGAGCAGATTGCAGGTACCATGCTGGAGGAAATGAAGGCTTATCCCTCCATGTATGAGGCACTTCTGGTCAATCGCAACCGCAACTGGGTTCCCAAAATCGCTGAATTCATTGAAACCGGCGGCACGGTTATGATTGTTGTCGGCATGGCCCACCTGGTCGGTGAGGACAGTGTCTTGCACATGCTGGAGGAAAAAGGCTACCGGATTGAACGTATCCGCTAGTCCCGGCCAGCGTGGGAGCAGGCGTTATTCCGCCTGCCCCTCTCTCATTTCTTTCTGAATTTTCAGCCGTTCTGCCTTAATGGCTCCTGGCGAGCTGCTTCCCCGCGCCAGGATCATATAAGCCACAGGGACAATGAACAGGGTGAAAAAAGTTCCGATCAGCACGCCGCTGATTACAACGACGCCAATGACAAATCGTGTTTCGGCGCCGGCGCCGGTGCCCAGAACCAGCGCCACGGATCCCATGACCGTGGTAATTGAAGTCATGACAATAGGCCGCAGGCGCTTGCGGGAGGCTTCAAGAAGGGCTTCCATGAACTCCTCTCCCTTGTCGCGTAGCTGGTTGGCGAATTCCACAATCAGGATGCCGTTCTTGGCGGCGAGGCCCACTAGCATGATAATCCCGATCTGGCTGTAAATATTGAGGGATTGTCCGGTCAATTTCAGGCCGAGAAAGGCGCCGGTCATGGCGAAGGGTACCGTCAGCAGGATGATAAAGGGATGGCGGAAGCTTTCAAACTGTGCCGCCAGAACCAGAAACACCACCACAAGGGCCATACCGAATACCAGATAGATGGACTTTCCTGCTTCCCTGAAGTCCCGGCTCTCCCCGTTATAATCAATACTCGCTGTGGCAGGAAGATGGGTTCTGGCTGTATCTTCAAGATAGTCGAGAACTTCGCCCAGAGTATATCCGGGATTGACGCTGGCCGAGATGGTGATGGAGCGCAGGCGATTGAAACGTTTGAGGTCAGAGGCGCTGCCGATCTCTTTCAGGCTGACAAGGTTGGATATGGGAATGAGATCACCGGTACGGTCGGAGCGCACATAGATGTTGGACATGTCATCGGGAGTCTGGGTCGCACCTTTACGGCCTTCCAGCATGACCGGATATTCTTCGCCCCCCGAGACAAATGTTGTCACTTCCCGGGATCCCATCATGGTTTCCAGGGTGCGTCCGATTGTTGCGACGGATACGCCAAGGTCAGCCGCACGATCGCGGTTGATATCGACCAGGATCTGGGGTTTGGTTTCCTTATAGTCACTATCCGCACCGGATATTCCGGGGTAATCTGCAATTTCCGTCAGCATGATGTCGCGCCAGCGGGCCAGTTCGGCATAATCCGTTCCCTGCAAGACGAACTGTACCGGTTGACCCGAACCACGGCGAATACCGGTTGGCATGGTGACAAACAGTCGCAGGTCGATATGGCTTGCCAGCTTTTGCTGCAATTCGTCCCGGATTTCCTGGGCGGAACGGTCACGTTCATCCCATTCCACGAGCCGGAAAATGCCGATCCCTGAATTGACGCCCCTGCTGCCGAAACCGGGAACCCGGACAATCACGTTAAAGGCTTCGCCTGCATCAACATAGGTAAGGAGGTCCTTTTCCACATTGAACATTTTTTCATACATGGTCTCGTAACTGCTGCCTTCGGGACCTTTGGCGATGATATAGACAACACCCTGGTCTTCGAGAGGCATGAACTCCGACGGCAGGCCGCGAAACAGGACGACGGCCAGGATAAGCACACCGGCCATTGTCGCCAGAACAATCCAGTATCGCTTTAATAACCACTCCAGAAGGTTTTTATAAGCCTGTTCAAGCTTTTTGAAGCCAATGTTCACACCTGTATGAAAGGCGTTTTCATGCTTCTTTTTTTTCAGAAGCTTGGAGCACAGCATTGGCGACAGGGACAGGGCAACCACCGAGGAAAATCCGACGGCGGCGGCCATAGCCAGGGAGAATTCTGTGAACATACGCCCGGTTTCCCCCTCGATAAAGACGATGGGTACAAAGACGGCAATCAGCACAAGGGTTGTGGCAATCACGGCAAACCCCACTTCCCTGGCGCCATGATAGGCAGCAAGCAGGGGCGGTTCGCCATTTTCCACGCGCCGGTAAATATTTTCCAGCACCAGAATGGCATCGTCCACGACCAGCCCGATGGACAAAACAAGCGCCAGCAGGGTCAGGAGATTGACGGAGAAACCGGCCATATTCAGAAAAATAAAGGAGGCCGTAATCGACACCGGCACTGTCACAGCGGGAATAAGCATGGCGCGGACACTGCCGAGAAACAGATAGATTACAGCCACCACAAGAACCATGGCAATGGCGAAAGTTTTATATACTTCGTTGATGGCTTCCTCAATGAAGCGGGAGCTGTCGTAGCTCATGCCGATTTCGGTACCTGCAGGCAGGGACTGGTTAAGTTTCAGGCGCTCGGCCTTGACAGCCAGGGCGACATCAAGGGTATTTCCCTTGGATTGTTTGATAATCCCGAGACCCACCATATAATCGCCGTTACTGTGCATCTCGGCCCGGTATTGTTCGGCGCCGAGTTCAACCTGCGCAACGTCACCGATCCGCGTCAGATGGCCGTCTTCATTCTGTTTGATAACAAGCTGGGAAAAATCTTCGGGTTTTTCATATTCCCGACTCATCCTTACAGTGAATTCCCGTTCAGAGGATTCCAGACGTCCGGCCGGCAATTCCACATTTTCCGTGCGCAGGGCGGTTTCAATGTCGCTGGCGGTGATGCCGCGAGCCGCCATTTTTTCCCGGTCCAGCCACAGGCGCATGGCATAGGTGGAGGTCGAGGTGCGGACCCTGGCGACACCATCTATGCTGGACAGCCGGTCGACAATATAACGTTGCGCATAATCGGCCAGCTTGAGCGTGTCCATGGTCGTGCTGCGCAGATTAAGCCACATGATCGGATCGTCATTTTCATCATCTTTTGTGACTTCAGGCGGATCGGCTTCATCGGGCAGATTATTCAGCACTGTCGAGACACGCTGGCGGATATCACTGGCGGCCTCGTCCAGATCCCGGTTGATGGAAAACTGGATGGTAATGGACGAACGTCCGTCAGTACTGCTTGCGGATATGGTCTTGATACCTTCGACGCCGCTGATCCGGTCCTCGATCATCTGGGTGACTTTTGTCTCCACGACCTGGGCAGAGGCGCCGGGATAGTTTGTGCGAATGGAAATGACCGGCGGATTTACGTCAGGATATTGCCGCAGGGGCAGATCCAGAAAACTCATCACCCCGAAAGTGATCAGCAACAGGCTGATGACTGTGGCGAAGACGGGGCGGTCAACGGAAACATCTGACAAAATCATAGGATTATTCTCCGCTTGCCGGTTCAGGCGACTTGACGCTGACGCGTGTGCCGTCCTGAATTTTCAGCAGCCCCTGGCTGACGACCAGTTCCCCGACCTGCAGTCCCGACAGCACCTCGACTGCACCGGGGCGGCGGCGGCCCGTCTCAACCTGGCGGCGGGAAACGGTATTATCTTTCTGCACGACAAAAACATATTTCCGGTCTTCATAATTGATGATGGATTCCTCGGGAATCATGATTGACTGGGCCCGGTTCTTGATCAGGTCAATACTCAGCAGCATGCCCGGCCGGAGTAACAGCTCGTCATTGGGAATTTCCGCGCGCACCGTCACCGCCCTCGAAGTGGGGTTTACCCGGGTGTCGATAGTTGTTACCAGCCCTTTGAAAAGCCGGTCATAGGCTTCTGATCTTGCTTCAATGCTCTGGCCTTCTTTCAGGACTGAGAGGAAGGCCTCGGGAACAGTGAAATCAACTTTTATGACGGACAGATCATCGATTGTCGTAATGACTGTACCGGGGGTGACAAGGGCGCCGACACTAATCTGCCGGATACCCAGTTTGCCGTCAAAGGGAGCGATGATCTGGCGATCCCGGATCCGGGCGTGGGCAATCTGTAACTGGGCGAGGGCCTTTTCATAAAGGGTTTTCTGAGCATCCAGGCGTGCGGTGGCCAGGGTCTTTGCTTCGACCAGGCCGCGAACACGTTTCAGTTCCCGTTCCTGTTCGTCAAAATTGGCTTCGGCATTGCGCAGGTCGGCCTGCTCCTCTTCAGTGATCAGGGTGGCGAGCACGGTTCCTTTTTTCACAAACATACCGTCTGTGAAATGAATGGCAGAAACCTTGTCTGTGATGGTGGTGGTCAGAACGACGGATTCATTGGCTTTGGTCGTTCCCAGTGCTTCCACGGTGTCGACAAACTGATCCTTTATCACCTCGTTGGCGATAACCTGAACGACACGTTCTCCCGCCTGGCGGGTGGTTTCACGATTTTCCTGCCCCCAAAACATATATGCCGCAACTGCACCGGCGGCCAGAACAAGTACAATGAACAAACCCCTGAAGATCATTATATTTCCTTTTATATCGATCTGTTGAACAGATACTGATTTCTTGATGCGGAGTATAGGCCGAACACGCGGGTAGACAAAGTCGAGAATGGCGTTTCTGTACGATTTCCGCACCTTATATGATTCTGGATATCATACGTGATACGGAATTTATACCCGTCGCGGATTTGCTTTTGATCACGAAAGTGTGATTGTCATTATCCTGTCTTAACGGAAAAACCCGCCGGGCAGTTTGCCGCTGGCGGGTTTGCTCCTATAGCGTCGTTGTTACGTTCAGCTGACCCGTATCAGCGCGCTATAATGTACGACCTATGGGCGTACACCTGAATAAAGTATACACCAAAAATATTCTCATCCCAAAAGTGCTGGTATTTCAGGCTATTATTTCAGGGATGCAGATTAATAATTGCCGACTCGGGCTGGTTCGGTTCCCCGCAACACCGGCATGAAAGCAATGTTGAAAAGAATTCCGAACATGACCGGTACGCCGATCATGGCGGCATAGACAAAGACCATCGGTGTCCAGGCAACAGCAAGCAACAGCAGGCAGAGGACGAAGTTGATCAGGAAAAGGACGGGAGAAGTAAATTCGCGCATTGCAGATACTCGTTCAAAATTTACAAACAAAAAAGCAGGCCTTTCATAGACCTGCTTTTGCTGCAGCGCAATAATTATTTATGCAAAATTTGACCTGATTATTTCGGGGCCATAATCATAATCATCTGACGGCCTTCCAGCTTCGGGTGCTGTTCAATTTTCACCCGGTCTGCGAAGTCGGCCTTGACCCTTTGCAGGACTTCCATGCCGAGTTCCTGGTGCGCCATTTCACGTCCGCGGAATCTCAGCGTAACCTTGACCTTGTCGCCGGCAGAAAGGAACTTGTCAATGGAACGCATCTTGACGTCATAGTCATGCTTCTCGATACCGGGACGCATCTTGATTTCCTTGACGTCGATGGTTTTCTGCTTTTTGCGGGCCAGACTGGCTTTTTTCTGGGCTTCATACTTGAATTTACCGTAATCAAGTATCTTGCAGACCGGAGGTTCCGCGTTCGGGGAAATTTCAACAAGGTCGAGCCCGGCTGCCTTCGCCATTTCCAGGGCTTTTGCAATGTCTACAGTGCCGTGGTTTTCACCTTCAGCATCAATAAGTCTTACTTCGGTTACGTTTATATCGTCGTTGACCCTTGGGCCTTTATGGGCGGGCGGGGATGACATTGGTCGTCTAGCTATTGTTTCCTCCTGCGATCTTCCATCGCTGGTTATTTAAATGTAATTTCTCGTCTGTTCTATAAATCCCAAAGATGAATTTCCGTAACGGGTCATCTCAGGTCCGGCGCAACAGATTCTTCCTTAAGTTTATGGATTGCGTCAGTTAAATCAAGGGTTTCCTGCTTTTGCGAGCCCAAACGCCGGATCGTGACTGTATTTTGTTCTGCTTCGCGGGCGCCGATCACTAATATTGCGGGTACCTTGGCGTGGGAATGTTCCCTGACCTTGTAGTTGATTTTCTCGTTGCGCAGGTCCATTTCGGCCCGCAATCCTGCGTCCACAAGCTGTTGCTGCACGGATTTTACATGCTCGTCCTGATCGGAGGTGATGCCGGAGACTACCACCTGCACCGGCGCCAGCCAGAGCGGGAAACGGCCGGCAAAATGTTCTATTAAAATACCGATGAAACGCTCGAAGGTTCCAAAGACCGCACGATGCAGCATGACCGGCCGGTGTTTTTCACCGTCCTGGCCAATGTAGTTGGCGTCCAGTCGTTCCGGCAGGACATAGTCAAGCTGGAAGGTACCGCATTGCCAGGTCCGGCCAATGGCGTCGGTCAGGTGGAATTCAAGCTTCGGTCCGTAAAAGGCGCCTTCGCCTTCCGCATATTCAAACTCAAGGCCGCTGGCGGTCAGCGCGTCGGCAAGGGATTTTTCCGCCCGGTCCCATGTGGCATCGTCACCGGCCCGCATTTCCGGCCGGGTCGCCAGTTTATATTTGATGTCGGTCAGGCCCATGTCTTCATAGACTTTGGCAAACAGAGCGAGGAACCGTTTTGTTTCATCCGTGATCTGGTCTTTACGACAGAAAATATGAGCATCATCCTGGGTCATCTGCCGGACCCGCATCAGGCCATGCAGCGCGCCGTGGGCTTCATTCCGGTGACAACAGCCAAACTCGGACATGCGGATCGGCAGGTCGCGGTAGCTTTTGGTACCCTGTTTGAAGACCTGGATATGAGCCGGGCAGTTCATGGGCTTCAGCGCCATCATGCGGGCGTCTTTCGGAACCTCGATGTCGCCGTCTACTGTCGGCACCATGTCCGGCACAACAAACATATTCTCGCGGAACTTGCCCCAGTGGCCGGACTGCTCCCACAGTTTGGAATCCATCAGCTGCGGAGTCTTGATTTCCTGATAGCCGTCTTCGGCCAGGCGGGCGCGGATATATCTTTCCAGTTCAATCCAGATGCGGAATCCCTTGGCGTGCCAGAAGACAGAACCCTGGGCTTCTTCCTGCAGATGAAACAGACCCATTTCCCGGCCGATCTTGCGGTGGTCGCGTTTTTCTGCTTCCTCAAGGCGCACCAGGTAGGCCTTGAGTTCCTTCTTGTCGCGCCAGGCGGTACCGTATACCCGGGTCAGCATTTCATTGTTGCTGTCCCCGCGCCAGTAGGCGCCGGCCACCTTCATCAGCTTGAAGCCGTCGCCCAGTTTTTTGGTGCTGGGCAGGTGCGGACCGCGACAAAGGTCGATAAAGTCGCCCTGGCGGTAGAGTGTAATCGACTGGTCTGCCGGAATATCGGCAATGATTTCAGCCTTGTATTCCTCTCCCATCTTGCGGAAAAATTCGATGGCGTCGTCCCGGTTCCAGACTTCACGGGTGATTTTCTCGTCTCGTTCGACAATTTCCTTCATCCGGGCCTCGATTATTTCGAGGTCTTCCGTGGTAAAAGGCGTCTTGCGGGCGAAATCGTAATAAAAACCGTTTTCGATGGCCGGGCCGATGGTGACCTGGGTATCGGGGTAGAGTTCCTTGACTGCCTCGGCCATGATATGGGCGGCGTCGTGGCGCAGGATTTCCAGGGCCGCCTCATCCTTGCGGGTGATGATGGAGACCTTGGAATCCTGTTCGATTTCCCGGGACAGGTCCCATTGTTCACCATTGACCACAATGGCAAGGGCAGCCTTGGCCAGGCCAGGCCCGATATCTTCGGCCAGGGTCAGTCCCGTCACCGGACCGTCAAAGGTGCGGATGCTGCCGTCGGGCAGGGTGAGGGAAACTTGTTTCGTCATGATCTTCTGGCCGTTTGTCTTGAGTGTTTAATCAATGGGTGTCTTGTACTTGGGGAACTTATCGGGATTTCCACGCAAGTCAAGCATGCATGGGGTTGCAGGAGGTAAATAAAGCTCAAAAAGCGTTTTTCAATCCGGCAGGACGAATTATAGTAAAGTCAACTCAAACATATGCTTGGAAAATGCCATGACGACAGACACAGATGCGCCCAACTTCCTGTTTTTGGAGAACGGTCGCAGAATCGCCTACCACAAGACCGGAGGCAAGACGCCAACGGTAATCTTCTTTGGCGGCTTCATGTCGGATATGGAAGGCAGCAAGGCGCTGGCGCTGGAAGAATATTGCAAGGCGCAGGGCCAAGCCTACATCCGCTTTGACTATTCCGGGCACGGCTCATCGTCGGGCGAATTCCGTGACGGCACTATTGGCGACTGGAAAGAGGATGCGCTGGCCGTGGTGCAGAAGTTGACTGACGGGCCGGTGCTGATTATCGGTTCCAGTATGGGGGGCTGGATCGGACTGCTTGTGGCGCTGGAGGTGAAAGACCGTTTGTCCGCTTTTATTGGCATCGCCCCTGCGCCTGATTTTACCCGGGACCTGATGTGGGACAGTTACAGTCCGGAAATTCAGGAAAAGCTCAGGCGGGACGGCGTCTATTATGAGCCCAGCGAATATAGTGATGAACCCTATGCCATCAGTTACCGGCTGATCGAGGAAGGGGACAATCATCTGCTGCTGGGCGGGCCCATCGAACTGGACTGTCCGGTGCGGTTGATCCACGGTCAGAGAGATGAGGATGTTCCCGCTCGCTGGTCGCAACGGATCAGTGATGCGCTGGTGTCTGTAGATGTGGAAATCACCTATATCAAAAACGGTGATCACAGGCTGTCCTCGGACAAGGACCTGAAACGGCTTTGTTTAACGCTTGATACTCTTCTGGAGACATAGGAATGACAAAACAGCTGATCGACCTGAGCCACACCGTTGAAGACGGCATGATTACCTACAAGGGACTGCCGGCACCGATTATCTGTGATTTTCTGAGCCGTGGAGATTCCAGGGGGCACTATGACGAAGGTACCGAGTTTCATATAGGCGAGATCAAGATGGTGGCCAATACGGGCACCTATCTGGACAGCCCTTTTCATCGCTATTCGGATAGCAAGGACCTGTCCGAACTGGACCTGGACCGAATTGCCGACCTTGAAGCAGTGGTGGTGCGGGTGGATCTGGAAGCAATGGCCATCAACGATACTCATTTCAGGGGACTGGACGTCAGGGGAAAAGCCGTTCTGGTTCACACGGACTGGTCACGCCACTGGGGATCGGACGATTATTTCGAGGGCCATAACTTCCTGACCGAAGATGCCGCTGTCTGGCTTCGGGACAACGGCGCTGTGCTGGTTGGTATCGACAGTTATAATATTGATGATATCAGGGGCGGCACCCGACCGGTACATTCCACGCTGCTGGGCGCAAATATCACAATTGTCGAGCATATGACCGGTCTGGAAAAGCTTCCTGACAACGGGTTCCGTTTCTTTGCCGTCCCGGTCAAGGTCAAAGGCATGGGGACTTTTCCCGTACGTGCTTTTGCCATCATCGAATAAGTCACGTGACGAGGGAAGCGAAACCTTCCCTGTAGGTGGGATATTTCAGTTTCACGCCCAGTTCCTGTTTGATCCGCTCATTGCGCACTTTTTTGCTTTCGTTATAGAAGCTCCGCATGAGTGGTGACAGTTCGGCTGTGTCAAAATCCACTTCCGGCAGGCGGGGCAGGGACATCAGATCGCAGACATAGTCGATCACCTCTTCCGGCGGCGCCGGCAGGTCATCGACAACATTGTAGCTTCGACCGGGGTTGGGACGGTCCATGGACGCCAGCAGCACCTGGACAATATCCTCCACATGGATGCGGCTGAAATACTGGTTTGGTTTGACAATTTTCTGCGTCCGGCCGGACTTTATACCCTCGTGCTGGCCACGACCGGGGCCATAGATGCTGCCGAGCCTGAATAGATGAACAGGCAGTCCGTGTTGTTCAGTAAGGGTGAGCCAGGCTTTCTCCGCGGCCAGGCGTAACTCACCGCGTCGGGAGGTTGGCGTCTCGGGCGTGTCATCATCAATCCAGTTCCCGGCATGATCACCGTAAACACCTGTCGTGGACAGGTAACCGATCCATTTCAGGTTTTTCAGGGCGGCAATGTCCCGGGCATGACAGGCCATGACAGGGTCACCGTTTGTTTCATCCGGGGGAATGGAAATCAGCACATGGGTAGCCTTGGACAGGGGCTGCCCGGCGTTATCCAGCGGGGTGGCGCCGTCAGACAGGTAGCTGTCGATGCCACTTTTCTGGAGGTCCTTTTGTTTGTCCGGGCTCCGACAGGTGCCGGCGACGGACCAGTTTTTCTCCCCGACAAGGCGGGAGGCCAGTGCCCGGGCTGTGTAGCCCAGGCCGAAACAGAAAAGTTTATGTGTCATCGATACTCCATCTGCAGCGCTTCTTCCGGTCGGTCTTATTCCTTGGTTGGCAGGAAAGCCGTTCCCAGCACAAGGGTGGCATGCAGCCGGACCAGTTGGGAGACATTCATTTGCTGGCCGTCACTATCCCGGTTAACCCGATATGATTCAAGCATTGTGTCGTCCAGGGTCTTGGCCTGGGTGCGCTGATATTGCAGAGCGGACGGAGAGAAAGACAGTTGAGTGATCCGGTATTTCCGGTTCGGGAACAGTTCATTCAGGTTCTGGAGTTCCAGCTGGGCCATTTTATAGATATTTTTCCGAAGTAAGCGATAGTTGGCCTGTTTTTCCTCTTCACTGGGGGAATAGGAAACTCTTTGCAGGTTCATCTCAAAACCGGTCCGGCTTGCTTTTTTAAACTTTTCACGCAGGCCGTCAATATTCTGGTCGGTAACCCGGCTTTCAGCGCTGATGGTCCATTGCTCATAACCGGCGGATCCCTGCCGACGATTAAAGCCGGTGAATTTCCATTCGGCGCCCGGGACAAGTTTCCTGAGTTCATTTTGAACATTCTGCCTGACTGCACCGCTCTGTTTTTCGTCGAAAACCGCCACAATCTGGACATAGACTACGGCTGTATTCGTGGTCAGCCACTCCTCGGAGGCGAGTTCCATGGTGATGCTGTCCTCAAACACAGGTTCCTGGGCAATGGCAATTTGTCCCGGCGCAGCTTGCGCACAGGCTGTCGATATAAGACCAAGTGATAAAAGAAATGGCACTGCAAGGCAGGCAAATTTTTGAAAATATTTGGAGTGAATCATGATCTTTTCCTCTATTGTGACCAGGCTTGCCGGAAATCCGGCCAGCCTGTTGGTTCCCCGACAGGACATGATGATCAGGAAACGCTATTTTATTTTTATGGCAGAAACGAGACTCAAACTGAAACGCACTCAAGTACATATTGTACCGATCCTAATATGCCACTTTATGGCAGTACAGGTCCAGCCGACTTTTGCCCAGACTGAAGAACTTCCCCAGACGGAAGAAGCGGATTCAAAACGCTATGGTATCTGCCTTCAACTGGTTGAAGATAATCCGGATGAGGCATTGTCTTATGCCCGGGACTGGAATATCGGCAGGCAGGGGCTTTCGGCAGCGCGCCATTGCGAGGCGCTCGCCCTGATGGCTCTGGACCGTTCTCGTGAAGCAGCAATTCTTCTGGAGCAGGAAGCAGACAGTATCTTTACCAGTGAAGGCCTGGGGGATTATGCGCTGGCCAACAGATCCAGCTTGCGGGTGGATCTTTATAGCCAGGCGGCGCTTGCCTGGGAAAGGGCCGGTGATCTGGATAAGGCCTATTCGGCAATCAGTTCTGCGTTGTTGGCGGCGGGCGAAAACGAAAACCTTATACGGACGCTTTATCTGGAGAGGGGCAAAATCCAGTCCATGCGCCGGGAATATCCCGCGGCACTGGAGGACCTGACCAGGGCCATCGAGTTTGCGCCGGAGGATACCGAGGGCTATTTCTTCCGCGCCAAGGTGTTCCGCTATAAAAATAATTATGCGGCGGCGCGTCTGGATATCGGCACAGCACTGGATCTGGACCGGGACAATGCCGAACTGCTGCTCGAGAGTGGTGTTTTGTATCGGGTAAGCGGTGAAAAACTGAAAGCCCGTCAGGAATGGCAAAAGGTGATCGATCTCTACCCGGAGAGCGATGTCGCGACTGCCGCAAGTGAAAATATCGAACTGTTAAAGATCGACTGACTGCCCGCCATATTTCAAACACACTTATGCACAATCATATCACGGCATTCTAAATAAGAGACTGATCTACAGTTATTTTGGAGGACATTATGAAAAATATTACTACGAGCCTGATTGCGACCTCACTTGCCCTTTCCTTTAGCCTTTCCGTCGCCGGTTATGCTCTTGCCGACAGCCACAAAAAGCCTAGTAATCCCGGTCAGGAAAAAAAGACCGAGATGATGATGGAAAAAGAAAAAATGGAGGCTGAAAAAGAGCTGACCAAGCAGGAAAAAGAACGCATCAAGGCTGAAAAGGAAAAGATGAAGGCCGAGAAGAAAAAGGTCAAAGCCGAGAAAGAAAAAATGAAGGCTGAGCAGGAACGTGTGAAAGCCGAAAAAGAAGAAATGGAAATGAAGATGAAAAAAGAAGGGGACGACAACTAGTCTCCGGATTATTTCTGACGATCAAGGGAGCCTATTGAGGCTCCCTTTTTTATCTTTGCCATTCTTCCAGCACAATAGCGTCAGGTTCCGACGTCATATATTTATTTTGATATCCATTAAAGTCTGGTTTATCTGCCAGCTGTTTCAGGGCCCATACGGCGGCCGAGCGGATAACCGGGTTATTCTCAATCAGCATTTTTTCAAGTTGAGGCAGGTAGGCAGGGTTTTTACTGTTGCCGATAGCGATGACCACGTTGCGTATAAAGTAATCCCGGCCGATACGCTTGATCGGAGAGCCGGAGAAAACCTGCCGGAAGTCGGAATCTTCCAGTTCGATTAAGTCCGCAAGGTCGGGCGCTTCAAGTTCCGGACGGCCGAAAAAATGTGCTTCACGGGCATTTTGGGCGAATTTGTTCCAGGGGCAGACTGCCAGACAATCATCACATCCATAGATGCGGTTGCCCATGGCTTGTCTGAATTCCAGAGGAATATGACCCTTATATTCGATCGTCAGGTAGGAAATGCAACGCCGGGCGTCCAGTTGGTAGGGTGCGGGAAAGGCGTTGGTCGGACAGATGTCCAGACAGTTGTGGCAGGAGCCGCAATGGTCTGTTTCCGGCTTATTGTTTTCCAGCTCCAGGGTCGTGAAAATACTGCCCAGGAACAGCCAGGACCCATAATCACGGTTGACGAGGTTGGTATGTTTGCCTTGCCAGCCAAGTCCTGCCTTGGCGGCCAGCGGTTTTTCCATCACCGGCGCCGTATCGACAAAAACCTTGACCTCGGCGTTATGGGATCTGTGAATCTCGCGAGCGACCTGCTTCAGCTTCTTTTTAACGATGTCATGATAGTCATGCCCCTTGGCATAGACCGAGATGTTGCCTGAATTTTTCCGCTCCAGGCGTGTCAGGGGATCATGGGAAGGGCCATAGTTCATACCCAGCATGATGATGGACCGGACCTCGGGCCATAGAGTTTTCGGATTGCAGCGCCGGTCTGCCTTGTCGGCCATCCAGGACATGTCTCCGTGACGGCTGGCCTGCAGAAAATCCCTGAAATGCTCGGCCGGCCTGTCAAGGCCATCGGGTGAGGTAATGGCAACAACCTCAAAGCCGGCATCGCGGGCCAACCGGGAAATGTGGCTTTCAGGCTTTTCCATTAAGTCAGAAGTCCAGGTCGCGGTAATGTGCCGCAGGCGCCAGGCCGGCTATTTTGTCCTGAAGGATCGCCTGGAAACTTGGCCTGGATTTGACGCGGGCATACCAGTCTTTGGCTTTTTCAAAATTTTGCCAGGGAACGTCCCCCAGATAATCCACGCAGGACAAATGGGCGGCGGCTGAAATATCGGCAAAGGTAAAATCATCTCCGGCCAGCCAGTTGCGCCGGTCCGTCAGATATTCAATGTATTTGAGGTGGTGTTTGATGTTTTGCCCTGCATAACGGATGTTGGCGGCTTCCGGGTTGCCTCTTTTCAGGAAGGACTTCATGATCTTTTCGTTGATGATCAGCGAGGTGACTTCCCGGTGGAACTTGTCGTCAAACCATTCCACAAGACGGCGGGTTTCCGCCCGGTCAGTGATGGACTCTCCGATCAGGTCTGGTGTCGGATATTGTTCCTCGATATATTCCGTGATCGCATAGGGGCCACAGATCCTGAGGTTCGCTTCCTCATCGACCAGCACCGGGACATTGCCGGCAGGGTTTTGCGCCAGGAATCCGGGGCGGCGTTGCCAGGTCAATTCCAGTTTGAGGTCAAATTCAACCTTTTTCTCCTGCAGGGCGATACGAGCCTTCCGGGAAAAAGGGCAAAACCAGTAGTGATAGATCGTCAGCATTCGGACAGTTTACTTAAATAGTCTGAAACTCCCAAATAATTTAATTCAGCGGGAGGTTCAATTGCATATACCAGAGGACGATCTTTTACAGAAATCTTTGGAAACAGACAAGAGAGAGCTTCTCTGCAGGAGAAGAAAAGGGCGGGGTGGGTTTTGCTGGCCCGGAGAAATCTCTAGCGAACATATTCCCACAGGCCCAGATTATAGAGCATTTCATTGAAGGCAAGCGGATCGTGTCCGGCCATGCCGTGAAGAAGGCCATAAATAGCCAGTGCCAGAAAACCCGTTGCATATTTCAAAGGTGTTGCATTTAACATTGTCTTTACTCGCATAACTGTTTGATATGCTGATAGATAGCAAAGACCGTGCCAAAGCGGCTTAAGGCGCAGAAAACCGGCCAAAACTTTGTTAATTATACAAGCTCGAGAACTGTTCTGTTAAAATAACCGACATGTTTTATATTTAACTGTCCCGGAATGGGACGGTTGTTCCGGACAAAAAATAAAGGCACCCGAGGATGCCTTTCTGGGAAATTCCTTTAATGTGAAGATGGTCAGATCAGCGAGGCGTCTGCCGCGCTGGGAAGGTCTAGTTCCAGGATAGCCATCTGGAAGGCATATGAAACTTCGCCTTCATCTTCATCTCTGTAAATCACACCGATAAATTCACCATCATAACTGACTTCAACACTGTCTTCGTCGTTTGTTGACGGCTTGTCCAAGGTGAATTTATTGCTCTCGAACTTGTCGTTGAGATATTTACGAAGGCGTAGCATTTCTGTTCTTGTCATTTTGATTCCTCGGAAAGCGTTTTTTCTATTTTCCCCAGATAGGGTTTTACGGCATTCAGGTCGTCCTGTGAAACATTTTTCATAGAAGCCATCATAGCCAGACTTGTCTCGAGGTTATTCACGATCGCCTGCTTCTGGGCGGCAGAAATATGCGGGTTGTCCTGAACCTCTTTTATGGCGCTGGCAATTTCATCTCCGGACATGGAATATTCGCCGGACTCAAAACTGGAAGCCATGTAGGCCTGCATGATTCTGTTCGCGGTCATTGCCCATTCTTCAGGGGAGGAAAAGCCTGCCCCGGAAATAATAGTAATGAATTCTCCATAAGCCCCATGTTGTTTCAGATTCTCCAGCGAGGAAAGGAAGGGATTGAAGCCCTGTTCCGCATCGATTTCAGGAGGCGGGGAATTCTGAAAGTCCAGAGTGTATTTTGATCCCAGTTGTTGCAACGGTGACCAGGTGTCCAGGAATTTTTCAATCTGAGAGCTGGTAAGGGGGCTCTCCGCAGTAGCAAGGACAGGCATTCCGGTCAAGAGGACGCAAAGTCCCGCAACCGCAAACAGCTTCTTAATCATATCAATCTCCAGGCTAGGATTTTTCCTATTTTGGCAACAATTTGGGCCCAGCACAATAATGTTTTTCGGAATATGCCGGATTGCTATCATGTGTCTTGGCCAACATCCCGTGACAGTCCTGGGATACCGGCAGCTATGGTTAACAAAAGCTTGCGGAAATCGTAAAAATTTCTCTTTAAACTTTGGGTAACCAATTTGAGGTAGGTTGATTCTCATAGGCATTCCGTGGGGAGCGAAAACAACGCATAAACATGCTCCGAGAATGCGTTTTGATAATTTTGCAGGAGATTTTTTAAAATGGTCACGAGTAGGTTGATGAAAGTTGTTGGCATTGTGCTTAGCCTGGGCTTGGTTAGCATGTTTGGCAGCCTTGAGGCAAACGCCAGCGATATTAAAGACTGGCAGGTTAAACTGGTGAAACTTGTTGCCAAAAAACAGGTTTATCCCCGTGCCGCCATGCAGGATGAACTGGAAGGCAAAGCGAAAGTAAAAATCGCATTTGATCGTAGCGGTTCCATAACCAGCCATGAGCTGGTGCAGTCCACAGGACACGATATTCTGGATGCAGAAGTGGAAAACCTTGTAAATCGTATCAACCCGCTGCCTGCTCCGCCTTCAAGCCTTGGGGACGACAAGCTGGTGATCGTTCTGCCCTTGACCTGGGCGATCCAGTAACAAGATCTTCTTTTATATCTTTGTATGAAAGGTGGCTTAGGCCACCTTTTTTATTTGTCTTCAGTGTCCGGTATGATCTATTGACCGGGGCAGGTGAAAAATCGTTCAAAAAGATAATTAAAGGTCTTTGCCAATTTATATAAACTGTCTTATGCTGGGCGTGAAAAAAACAATAATAGTCATTATAAACAAGGAATATTGATGAACCAGCCTTTGATGCCTATGGCGACAGCTGTATGGCTAGTGGATAATACAGCTTTGTCGTTTCGTCAGATCGCGGAGTTTTGTGGCCTTCATGAGCTGGAGGTGCAGGGGATTGCCGATGAACAGGTGGCCACAAATATCGTCGGACAGGACCCGGTGGCAAACGGTCAGCTGACCTGGGAAGAAATAGAACGTTGTCAGGTGGATAGTTCCGCACGACTGCAACTGACTGAAGACAAGGTCCCGGCAAAAACCCGTTCCGGCGGCGCACGCTACACGCCTGTATCAAAACGTCAGGACAAACCGGATGCCATTGCCTGGCTGTTAAGGAACCATCCCGAACTGACGGACGCCCAGATTGGCCGGCTTGTCGGGACGACCAAGCCGACTATTGCCGCTATCCGCGATCGGTCACACTGGAATATCAGCAACATCAAACCGGTGGACCCGGTGATCCTGGGGCTGTGTAAACAGATTGAGCTGGATGCTGCAGTGAAGAAGGCAGCGGCCAAACTGGCAAAGGATGCGCCGGAAGAAGAGCCGCCGGTTGATCAGGAAGATGCCAACCAGGAAGATGCCAACCAGGACAATATGTCCGCTGAAGGCTGATACCTGGCATCAGCCAGCAAGTGACGTAGTTCTTGTAAAATGAAAAAGGCCCCTTCAGATGGGGCCTTTTGTTTTGCTGCGGGAACTCAGCTGTGTCTGAATCTTTCGATTTCATCTTTTAGCCTGAGCTTTTCTCTTTTTAGCTCATGAAGAACGACTTCATCCGGAGCCGGACGATGTTCTTCCTCATCAATCCTTTGTTCCAATATAGCGTGTTTTTCGGAAAGCGCATTAATGTGAGCTGCTGCACCCATTAGAGAATCTCCTTTGTGATTGGCAAGACTGAAATTAGAACATATTTTTATGCTGATGTCACTTCCTCTGACACGATTTTTCGGCTTGTAATGTCCTGTTGAAGAAGCTCTTGGAAATATTTGTTTTTTAGGCGGGGGATGTGGACAGCCAAAGAAGGTAATGCCGGGCGGAGGAAAAGAACGGGCTGCTCTGAGGTGCGGTTTTCCGAGACTCGGATTAACAGGAATAGACCAGACGATTCATGGCAGCTTCCGGAAAAACGGTGCCGAGGAATGTTTCATAGACCTCAAGGTTGCACCTGACCGTGTCTGCTATGGATGTGTCAGATTTTTGGGCAAGAGAAAGAATGTGATCTGTCATCTCGAACAGGCGGGCCTGGATAATTTTCTCGGCATCCACTTCCAGATCAAGGACCTTGCGCCTGAGCTCGGACAGACCAGGTTCAGTTGACTCTTTCATGATCTTGCTACGGACGTTCCGGAGGGGCAGGACCAGATTCTCGACCAGACCGGATATTTCAATATCCACATAGCGGCATATCTTTGGGTCAATAAGGCGGTTGTGCCGACGGGCGATCCAGGCATAAAAAAACAGAAGGTTTACATTGGCATTGCAGCAATCCTGCAGTTCCAGGCAGGCTTGAGCATTGATTTCGTTCTTGTATATATCAAGGCTGTATCGCCACAGATCATTTTCAGGCATAAGAATACTTTATACAGGAAGAGTATGAAAAAATATGATATATTTTCCACTCTTTGCTACCGTCCGGGGAGGGGCATTCTATTGATACGAGGTGTTCGGGTTGTTGAATAATGGATGAACGTGACATTCTTGAAAAGATTCAGGAACTGAAAATTCAGCATCGGGATCTTGATGATGCAATTATGGCACTGATGGAGATGGGGCGGGCGGATATGCTGCAGATTCAGCGGCTGAAGAAGCAGAAACTCCTTCTGAAGGACGAGGTCGCTAAACTGGAAAACGAGTTACTGCCGGACATCATTGCCTGAAAGTCCCGAAGTTCACGCCTCAGACTTTTTCCTTTTTGATATCCTGTTTGTGGGCGTACATTTTCTTGTCTGCCTCATCCAGAGCACGGTCGGCGCTTTCGCCGGATTTGAGTGAATAGACGCCATAGGCAACATCGAGATAAATCTCCTGCCCTTCCCATATCAGGGGTTTTTGCGTAATTTTCTCAATGATATATTTAGCTTTGTTCACGGCGTCGGCTTCACTTGCCTTGGGCAGGATAATGCCGAATTCGTCTCCGCCCAGGCGGCCGATAATATCCGAGTCGCGAAGGCTTTTCACCATATTCTCCGCCAGATGGACAAGTGCTGCATCACCAGCGGCATGGCCATATGTGTCGTTGATTTTTTTCAGGTCGTTAAGGTCCATGTAAACAAGCGAGCTGTTGATGCCATAGCGCTCGGAGTAGGCAATCATCCTGGTCATTTCCCGGACAAAGGCCCGTCGGTTGGAGATGTTGATCAGGGAATCCTGGTCAGCAAGACGTTCAAGCTCCGATATTTTACGATGCGCCAGCTCAAGTTCCCGGCGCATGCTTTCCACTTCAGACATCAGGGTCATGATGGCTCTGCGGACGCGTTCGGTCATTTCTTCCGGTGGAATGCCAAGCACCGTGCTGGAGTCCGAGATATTTCTCAGCGCCTGGGAGGCACCGACTTTTGAGGATTTTGGGGCCGGTTTCCTGCGAACGGGGCCGCTTTTACCAACAGAACCAGTATTTTCAACCTTCATGAGAACACGACCCCTTACCGTCAGATACTTTGCGGTCTAAAATATACCGAATAAATATACACCCAAGCGCTCTGACTGGCTACTATATCTTGTGACTTGTTATATTTTTTGTACAATAAATTGTTATATAAGCCTTAGAATATCATTATGGCATTGTCTGCTTTAAAATGCAAACTTGCCTGTGTGCGCCGGATCGTTATAATCGCCACCTTTCCTTAATTCCTGCCGGTAATCCCTGTTGGCCAATTCGGGAACATAAACAGGCAACGGTGGCACAAGGTGTTTGAGAAATGAGTGACAAAAAACCAGTTGTGGGCATAATCATGGGAAGCCAGTCGGACTGGGAAACCATGAAGCATGCGGTGGATGTGCTGACGGAACTCGGTGTGAGCCATGAAACAAGGATTGTTTCTGCCCACAGAACGCCAAAAAGACTATATGAGTATGCTGAAGCCGCCAGTGATCGGGGTTTGAAGGTGATTATAGCCGGCGCCGGCGGGGCGGCCCATTTGCCGGGCATGGCCGCTTCCATGACAACCCTGCCGGTCTTTGGGGTGCCGGTGGAAAGCAAGGCCCTGAAAGGCATGGACAGTCTGTTGTCTATTGTCCAGATGCCTGGCGGCGTGCCAGTGGGTACTTTGGCTATTGGCAAGGCGGGTGCAAAAAATGCAGGTCTTCTAGCCGCTTCGGTGGTTGCGCTCATGGATGAGTCTGTGGCGGTGAAACTGGCGAACTGGCGGGCCAGGCAGACAGAGGCTGTGGCCCCGGAGCCGAAAGACGACTAGGCGGTTTTCCTACAGGATTAATGAAATGACAGGTCTTTCTCCCGGCGCAACAATCGGTATTCTTGGTGGCGGACAGCTTGGGCGCATGCTTGCGATGGCGGCGGCCCAGCTTGGCTTCAGGTCCCACATTTATTGCCCGGACCATAAATTTCCCGCTGATCAGGTGACAGACCTGGTGACGCGGGCGGCCTATGAGGACAAGGACAGTCTCGAGGCCTTTGCCGCCTCGGTGGATGTGATCACCTACGAGTTTGAAAATATTCCGGTGGAGACGGTCGGGTGGCTGGCCGGGAAGGTGCCGGTGTTCCCTGACGCCCGGGTGCTGGAGGTTTCACAGGACCGGCTGCAGGAAAAGGGCTTCATCAATGCCCTGGGGATCGCCACAGCGCCCTACGCGGGTGCAGGAACGGCAGAAGAGGCGCTCAGCGCTCTTGAAAAAACTGGTTATCCCGCCGTACTCAAAACCAGGCGCTTCGGTTATGACGGCAAGGGCCAGGCTATTGTCCGCTCTGAGGGAGAAGTCAAGGCCGCGTTTGACAGTCTTGGCAGTGACAAAATCATAGTCGAGGGGTTCGTTAATTTCGATATGGAAATTTCCGTGCTGGTCGCCCGGGGCAGAGACGGGGAGGTGAAATCCTTCCTGCCGGCGGAAAATATCCATACCAACCATATTCTGGATGTCTCCATCTGTCCGGCCCGGATCGGGCAGAACCTGCTGGACGAAGCGGTGGCGCTGGCGGAGAAAATTGTGGCGGAACTGAATTATGTGGGTGTTCTGGCGGTGGAACTTTTTGTGTCACCGGAGGAGCCGCGGCTGCGGGTGAACGAGATCGCTCCCCGGGTTCATAATTCCGGGCACTGGAGTATTGAAGCCTGTCCGACAAGCCAGTTTGAACAGCATATCCGCGCCATCTGTGGCCTGCCTCTGGGGGATACCCGGCTCTATGGCCAGGCGGTGATGAAAAACCTGATTGGCGATGATATTCTTGATATGAAACATCTTCTTGCCGATCCCGACGCCAATGTGCACCATTATGGCAAGCTCGAGGCTCGGCCGGGCCGCAAGATGGGCCATGTCACCCGGCTCTATCCCTTAGATGTGAAAATCGATATCTGAATAAAAAAAGCCCCGCCTAAATGGGCGGGGCCTGTTATCCTTTTTCTGCTTTGACTGCTGTTTTTAGGTTTTTTTCCGACGTCGTGTACCGATCACCACGCTGGCCAGTCCGATAAGCATCAGGGAGGCAATCTCCGGTGTGGGCACCTGGGGTACATCCCCGTTCCAGAAGGTGAGGTGGGAAATGGCCTTGCCGTTGCCGTTATTGGTGATCAGGTTGTCGGTGAACAGGCTGCCGCTGGTCAGGCCGCCGACAAAGAAAATCGCATAACCTGTAGAGGACTTGACGGTGGCATATTCGGGGCCTGTGTCGGCAGCGCCGGTATATTCCCAGTTAATGGAGCTGTATTCACCTTCACTGGCAACGCCGGTGATGACAAAGTCACCGAAAGTGCCTGTATTGAACTCGCCGTCTTCCGGTATTTTAGTCATTTCGGTTACATCGATGATTTCGCCGTAGACATAGGACAGCGCCGCCTCAACGGACTCTTCCTTGTCATTGCCGGAAGGGCCGGAGTTAAATTGAGGACTGTCAACCGTACAGGGAAGGCCCGCAACACCTGCACCACCTGCGTCGCTGCAGAGGTCGGTAAAATCAGCCGCCAGGGAATTGGAGGAAAACATAAATGCTGCCGCGGTCAGGGCAGCAAGGCCAATTACAATCTTTTTAATATACTGGGTCATCTTGACACCTACTTTTTCCAAACTGAAAACTTATTACATCATTCTGATATGCAAATGCCATGCCAAAAAGAAATATCATTTATTTATAAGCACTTGGTAAATTAACTATACTTGGAGTATCGTGGATTCTGTAAAGATTCCCGACTCTTTGTCAGGATTTCTTACAAGAGGTATGTCGGGCTGTTTTCGGGTTTCCGGGTGCTGATGTTTTCGGCGCCACAGCTTTGGGTGGTAACGTGGTGAGGGGAAGAGGAAGGGCAATATATATTACTGCCCGTAACGCATTTTTCCGAGCCCGCGCCAGATATCCGGCACTCTTTCCGTCCAGTTTTTGAGTTCGGCCTTGCCTTTCTCGATTTTCATCACGTCCCCTATGCGGCGGCCGATAAAGGCGCTGGTGTCGGTCTGTTTCTCAGACTCATCCCCCAGCCAGTAGAGAATGCAGCTGCTGTAAACCCCGGCCAGAGTCAGGCGCTTGGTGTAATAGTTAAAGTCTGTCGAAGTGTCCCCGGTCAGCCGCCACATCAGGTCCACGGTCCGGTTCAGTAATTTTACGGCCAGGGGCTGGTTCTGTGGCAGCATCAGCCAGGTCAGGGCCCGGCGGGCGGCCTCCTTGTGCGGAAGCTCCACCTCAAGCCGTAAACGGATCAGGGTGGTGATTTTATCACGGACTTTCATTTTATCCATTTCGAGCAGTTTGGCAGCGGATGACATTTCCTCATCGCAGTGTTTGGCCAGGGCATCAATCATATCACCCGGAGCATCGGGGAAAGCCAGTCGGGCGAGGCCATAGTCAATGCCAATATCCCGGGCGGCCTGGCGCAGGGTTAACCCGGTCCAGCCGTCAAAGGGGACGTGTGCCAGCGCCGCCTCGAGCAGCGGCGCGCGCAGATCGTCGGGGATGTCGGTCCTGATTCTTTTCTTTCGGGTCATGCGATCACTATAACGTCTGTCAAAGCAAGTGGTAAAGTACTATCCATCGTCTGTATTCATATAATGATAACAGTTTGCTGATAAAAAGCTTCACAGGGCGTCTTTCTTTTGCTAGAAGGACTGCCATGGGAGTGGCCCGGTGATCGGGAGGCTCCTGTTTTATTGTTAAACATTTTACCTAGAAAGGAGTGTGACGCTTAACCATGCAGGTTATCGTCCGCGACAATAACGTTGATCAGGCTCTTCGCGCGCTGAAAAAGAAATTGCAGCGCGAAGGCGTGTACCGCGAAATGAAAATGCGTCGTTTTTACGAAAAACCTTCTGAAAAGAAGGCCCGTGAGAACGCTGCAGCAGTTCGCCGCGCCCGCAAGCTTGATCGTAAACGTATGGAACGCGACGGCGCTTTGTAAGAGCCGTTTCGTTATAAAAATTCAAAAGGCCGCCCTATCTGCTTGATAGGCGGCTTTTTTATTATATATTGAAGAAAACACAAGGGGTTATAATGGTCGAAATAGTTGAAATCCGCCAACTTCAGTTTGAAGACTGGGCAACGCTGTACAGGGGCTATGCGGATTCCTATGGGGTACCGATTACGGACGAGCAGCTTCACAAGGTCTGGGTGTGGCTGGGTGGCCACGAGACCGAGTTACGGGGCCTGGCGGCCATTTTGGACGGCAAGCCGGTCGGTATCGTTCATTATCGCCGGTTCCTGCGGCCTCTGGCCGGTGAGGTTGGTATTTTCCTTGATGACATTTATGTGGCCAGTGAAGCGCGCCGTCACGGTATTGGTGAAGCCATGCTGGAAGCCATCAAGAATATTGCGCAGACTCAGAACTGTACAATGATTCGCTGGATCACACACGAAGATCGTCCGGATGCCCTGGCCTTTTACCAAAGATTCGGCAAGAGATCCCGCTGGGTTACCTTTGAAATGAAGCTTGATGAGAAAGAGGAGGAATATGAGCGCAAATAACTGCGGTTATCGGCTCCTCGGGAGAAAGCCGGAAGGTCTGGAGATCCCGGAGTTTATCGGAAGCCGGCAGTGGGGCGGTCCTGACCTGCAGACCATGCGCAATACTATTCTTGGCCCCCCGCTTGCATTGCAAAATTCAGGCGAACGCCTGTTGTTTGAAATAGAAAATGGGCAGAAACTTGTCGGATCTTTCCACGCTGACAATGAAGAGGATAGGCCTCTTGTAAAGAATCTGGTTATTTTAATTCATGGCATCACCGGCAGCGAGGAATCAGCCTCTGTTATTTCGTCGGCGGCCTATCTGATTTCACAGGGATTCCCGGTATTGCGCCTGAACCTGCGTGGGTCAGGCCCATCCGGGAAAACCAGTCACGGTCCTTTCCATGCCGGCCTGACCGATGACCTGATATCGGTTCTCGCCCAGCTGCCCGAGAAATATCGCTCCCGGGGTGTTTTTGTCCATGCCGCTTCCCTGGGCGGGAATATGCTGTTGAAATATCTTGGTGAAGCAGTTGGAGAGACCATCGTGCGGGCGGCCGTCGGATTTTCGGTTCCCATAGACCTCAAGGCTACAGAACAGAAGTTGATGGAAAAACGCAATAGTCTGTATCATGGTTATATTTTACAGGGACTGAAGAGTCAGGCAAACCTCAATCTGGCGCGGGAGGGATATCCGGTTTCTGTGACCAATGCCGCGCTGGCGGCGGAAAGCATATATGAGTTCGATGATAAATATGTTGCCAAGATCCATAATCTGGGCGGAGCAGAGAATTATTACGCGAGCCAGTCTGCAACTGGGTTTCTTGCGGAGATTCTCAAGCCCACGCTTCTTGTCCATGCGGAGAATGATCCCTGGGTGCCGGCGAGGATTTATGAAGAAAGAAACTGGCCTGAGGATAAGAATATCACCGTCCTTCTGACTGATGACGGGGGACATGCGGGTTTTCATACTCAGGACAACAAGGTGCCCTGGCATGACCGGCTTGCGGCGCTGTTTTTCGACCTGCATCTGTCGTGACGGTTTGTAGGAGTAATTGACGGGGGATGTTTTGAGGGTTCGGAAAAGCGCAGCTATTCTATACACAGTTCTATTTGCCTTTTTTTGTGTGCTTTGCAGTTCAGCTCGTGCTGTCGAGTCTCCACCGGCGGGGCAGACCTTTAAGCTGAAGGCGGGGGAGGTTCTTCCTTTTGTGGAAAAACTTATTCTGGAAGGCCGCCTTGATGAGGCCAGGCAGATCCTTGCCCAGGTGAAGGGGCTCACCCCCGACCCGGTACAGGAACAGTTTCTGGCCGGGCAGATCGCTGGTCTGGAAAAACGCTACCACGATGCTATTGATATATATCGCGATATTCTGTCCAGGCATCCCAAATTAACCCGGGTTCGGCTCGAACTTGCCCGGGCGCTTTTCGAAGCTGGTGAGGACGCAAGCGCCAGACATCATTTCGAGCTTGTCCTGGGGGAAAAGTTGCCGCCTGCCGTGGAACAGAATGTTAATCGTTTTCTATACGAGATACGGAAACGAAAAAGATGGCAGGTCAGGGCTTATTTTGCCATTGCTCCTGACAGTAATATCACCGCTGCAACAGACCAGGATACGGTCTATATTTACGGCCTGCCTTTTGATCTTTCGGAAGATGCCCGGGAAACCTCGGGTCTTGGTATTATCGGCTCGACGGGTTTTGATTATTTCTGGCCATTGAGTGATCAGCTAAAGCTCAAGAGCGGTTTCGACATTTATCATACCCAATACAGCAAGTCACAATTCAATGATACTTTCCTGTCCGGCAACATCGGGCCCAGGTTTGTCTTCGAAAAGACGGCGCTTACGCCGCAGTTTCTAGGGTATTACCGGTGGTACGGCGGAGAAGCCTATAACCATGCTTACGGCGGGCAGCTTCTTGCGGAACATGTTCTGTCCAGCCGGTGGCGTCTTGACGGAACCCTGAGCTGGCAGCAACTGGAATATGACCGTGACGTGCGGCGGAATGGACATCTGGCCAGTATTACGACCCGGGTGAGCTATAGCCTGACGTCGTCAAGCCTGTTGCAATTTCTTGTGGGCGGCACCTGGGAGGAAACCAGGGCGGAAGACCTGGATAATCTGTCCATGCGTCTTGGTGTCGGCTATTACAAGGATTTTGGCCGGGGTGTTACGTTACTGATCAGGCCCGAAGTGCTTCTGCGTTATTATGATGCGGTTGAAAATGGCTTTGCCGTCGAAACCGATGGGGAGGACAGGAAGGATACACGCTACAGCCTGTCTGTTGATCTTACCAAGCGGGACTGGTCAATCTGGGGCTTTGCTCCCGTGTTCGGCTACAGCTATACAAACAACAGGTCAAATGTAGGTTTTTACAGTTATGAACGACATCGCTTTCAACTGGGGCTGACAAGAACCTTCTAGAAATTTTTATCTTGGTTCCACATTATAGTCGTCAAATTCCCATTCCCCTGCTTTTTCAATTTCTTCCATGAAAAGATGTTCAGCAGACACAACGGCTTCCTCTTCAGAGTCCGCATTGACATCAGCAACCCAATAAAAAGTACCGCGCTTCAGGCTTGCCTTGAGGGTGACGTTATATTTCGCCATGAAAATGTCCTTTTGAATCTGTTGAGATGCTGATGTTATGCTGTACCCGCCTGATACTGACTTTTCAAGGTGAAATGTCAGTCCGGAGAGGAGAATGTCCATTCAGGATGTGCGACAAATAATGAAAGAGGTATTCGGCAGTGAGGTCGTCAACAGCTCTTTGTTGTCTGGCGGATGTCTGGCTGACCTGCAGCTTGTGCGGCTGGAAAACGGAATGTCAGTGGTTGTAAAGCAGGGAGACAGCCTTCGTTGTGAGGCCTCTATGCTGGACTATCTGCGTAAATCTACATCACTCCCGGTTCCCGAGGTCTTTGGTGCCGCAGACGGCTATATGTTAATGGAATATCTGCCGGGCAAGACGAATGCTCTTAGTGTTGCGGCGGAAAGGCACCTCGGGGCCATGATTGCGGACCTGCATTCCATCAGCCGGCCGGATTTTGGTTTTGAAATGGATACTGTAATCGGTCCGTTGCCTCAACCCAATGACGATAGTGATGACTGGTGTGTTTTTTTCCGGGATCGCCGGCTTGTTTTTATGGCTGATCTGGCGCGGCAGGCGGGGCAGTTGTCGGACGAGGTGTATGGCCGTGTATTGAAACTGGCGGAACGGCTGGATAAATTTATCGGTCACAAGCCGCCGGTTTCCCTGTTGCATGGTGATCTGTGGGGCGGAAATATCCTTTCCGACAAGGGCGGGGTAACCGGCATTATTGATCCCGCCATATATTATGGTGATGCCGAAGTGGAACTGGCCTTCATGACTCTGTTCGGGACGGTGGGACAGGATTTCTTCGAAGTTTATGGAGAGCGACGTTTGCTGGATGCGGATTTTTTCCGGGTGCGCAGGGATATTTATCTTCTTTATCCGTTGCTGGTGCATGTACGGTTATTCGGCGGGGGGTATGTAAGTCAGCTTAATGCAGTCCTGGAAAAATATTTATAAGATGCAGAAAAAATGGCGCATCCCGTGAGGGAGCGCCATAGTTGCAAGGAGGGTTTCGATCACGTGTTGCCTAAAATCGCGTTAAAAGGCAACCCAACATGACAACTCAATGCCATGCTGACCGGTAGATGAAGGGGGCTTGAAAACCTTCATCCAAAACAAGGTTACCTTAATAGGGGTTTATAGGCAAATATAATCTATTTATAAGAAGTTTATGAGATTTTTAATAAATATTTATCCTATTTATACCTCTTATATGAAAATAATACTTGACTTATAGGGGTTAGTAGGGTATTATATTAAGCATAGTGGGAAATCAGCTCACGGGACGGCCCAATATGTCCCTATCGCGAATTTGCAAACACCTGTCTTTCGAGGCGGGTGTTTTTTTATGCAGGAAGGATAGTCGGATTCGCAAGACATCTACGGTCTGGACGGCAGAGGCGGAAGAGTGTTTTTTGTCCGTGCTTCGCCTGACCGGTAATGTGACGGCGGCAACTGCAGCAGCCGGAGTGACGCGGGCATTCATCTATCGCAAGCGTGTTTCCAATCGCAGATTCCGGAAACTATGGCAGGAAGCCATGGATGAAGCACTGGACAAGCTGGAAGCGATGTTATGGGATCGGGCGCTGGGAGCGGACAAGGCGACGACCGGCAAAGGGATCGGTCCGGATGAGAAACTGGCTATTTTTCTTCTCAAGGCGCACAGGCCGGAAATATTTTCTGAAGGACAGAATAAAAGCAGGCCCCGGTCCTGGGTCGCCGCCGACAGCGCCCGGAACAAACTGATCAAAAAACTGGATGAAATCTCCGGCCGGCGTGAACCGGAAGTAACTGCTGAATCATGAGCGAAGGAACATTGGCGGCCAGGATTGCAAACCTGGACGAAAGGGATCGTACGCTTGTCCTGAAAAGTTTGTCGGACCTGGACTGCGAGGCGCTGCTTCATGACTGGATCTTCTGGGGCCGTCCGGCACAGATGCCGCCGGAAGGGGACTGGTTCTGCTGGCTGGTGATGGCGGGCCGTGGTTTCGGCAAAACCCGTATGGGAGTGGAGTGGCTCCGCAGCCAGGTGGAAGGACCAAGTCCGCTCAAGGCGCCGGACGGATCGCCGGAACGGATCGCTTTGGTGGCCGACAGTTATCTGGACGCGGTCCAGACAATGGTGCAGGGGGAGAGTGGAATTCTGGCCTGTTGCCCCGAAGCTTTCCGGCCGCAGTTCGAAATATCAAAAAAACGGCTGGTCTGGCCAAACGGTATACAGGCCTTTCTCTATTCTTCGGAATCGCCGGATCAGTTGCGGGGCCCGCAGCATCATCTGGCCTGGGTCGATGAAATCGCCAAATGGAGTTATGTGGAGGAAACCTGGAACAATCTTCTGTTTGGGTTGCGGCTCGGCAACAAACCAAGAGTGATGATCACCACGACACCCCGGAATATCCCCCTGCTGCGCAAGCTGGTGGACGATGAAAAGGTGCGCATCACCCGCGGTAACACCTTTGATAACAGCGCCAACCTGCCGCCGGCATTTCTCGAGGAAATTCGCGAGCGTTATGAAGGCACCCGCATTGGCCGGCAGGAGCTCTACGGTGATCTGCTAACCGATATGGAAGGGGCTCTCTGGAGCCGGGATCTTCTGGAAAACTGTCGCGGCCCCTCTGTGCCGGAACTTTCGCGCATTGTGGTGGCGGTGGACCCGCCGGTAACGTCCGGGCCGGATGCCGATCAATGCGGCATTATCGTTGCAGGTCGTGACCGGGCGGGAAAAGCCTATGTCTTGCAGGATTATACGGTGCAGGGGACAGGGCCGCTGGACTGGGCCAGTCGGGCGATCAAGGCCTATCACGAACATGCGGCAGACAGGCTGGTAGCCGAGGTCAACAATGGCGGCGATCTGGTGGAAAGCCTGATCCGTCAGATTGATCCGGAAGTCAGCTATCTGCCGGTACGGGCAAGCCGGGGCAAGGTTATCCGCGCCGAGCCGGTCGCGGCGCTTTATGAACAGGGGCGGGTCTTCCATCATGGAATGTTCCCGGAACTGGAAGAGGAAATGTGCGGCTTCAGCCAGTCTGAAGTTCGCAAGGGTAAAAGTCCGGACCGGGTTGATGCCCTGGTCTGGGCATTGACGGACCTGATGTTGCGACGGGAAAACCGGCCGCGCATCCGGGAAATTACATTCTGACGGTCAGTTCCTCCCATGGCTGACCGGGAGACGGCGGCAAGGTGCTGCTCCTGCAATAGTTGAACAGAAGCTTTTGAGCACCGTGCAGGGAAAGCAGTGACTTTGCCGCCCGTTATCCCCATAACCGGAGAATAATAAATGAATCCATTTGGAAAACTGGCGGGCCTGTTCGGTGAGCGGTCCGGCAATACCCGCGAGGAAAAATCAAGCGCTGTCTCGCATCTGCAGAGGGGAGCTGAAACCGTCTGGCTTGGTCTTGGGGAAGCCAGATGGAGCAACCGGACCTATCGTTCCCTGGCGGAAGAAGGCTATAAGAAAAATGTGGTCGCGCACCGGTCGGTAAAGCTGCTGGCAGAGAGCGCCGCTTCGGTGCCGCTTATCTTGTTTCGCGATGGCCGCAAGCTGGATCATCATCCGTTATTGGATTTGCTTGGCCGGCCAAATCCGATGCAGGGCCGGATGACTTTTCTGGAGAGCCTTTATTCCTTCCTGAATATCGCCGGCAATAGTTACGTGGAACTGGTGCGGGGTGCAGGCGGGTTGCCGTCGGAGCTTTATGTGTTGCGTTCTGACCGGATCCGGCTGGATCAGGGAAAATCCGGTTGGCCCAGGGCTTTTGTCTATTCCCTCGGCGGCCGGGAGCATGTCTTCCCGGTGGATCCGGTGGACGGGACGAGCCCACTTCTTCATCTGAAATATTTTCACCCGCTGGATGATCTTTACGGCTTGTCACCACTGGAGGCAGCGGCCATGGCCGTTGATGTTCATAATGCGGCATCGAGCTGGAACAAGGCGTTGTTTGATAATGCCGCCCGCCCGTCCGGCGCCTTGGTTTTCGAAGCCCGGGAGGGGCAGGACTCCCTCAGCAATGAACAGTTCGATCGGCTTAAAAGTGAAATGGCGGACAGTTTTCAGGGCAGCCGCAACGCCGGCCGCCCCATGCTGCTGGAAGGCGGCCTGAAGTGGCAGAAACTTGCCTTTTCTCCGGCGGACATGGATTTTATCAACGGCAAACATGTCAGTGCCCGGGAAGTTGCCCTGGCGTTTGGCATCCCGCCGATGTTGCTGGGCATTCCCGGGGATAATACCTACAGTAATTTTCAGGAAGCCAACCGGGCCCTGTGGCGCATGACCCTGTTGCCGATGATGGAGCGGGTGATTTCCTCTCTCAACAACTGGCTTTGTCCGGAATATGGGCAGGATATCAGGCTGTCTTATGATCAGGACGCCATCCCGGCATTGAATTATGACCGCCAGTTGCTCTGGCAGCGTATCGGTGCCGCAGAGTTCCTGACGACGGACGAAAATCGCGCTGCCGTTGGCCTCGGGCCGCTGGAGCAGGCGGACGGGGAGGATCGATAAATGCGCGAACCATCTGCCTCCCTGCAGAATATCGTCCGTCAGGCCTCGGAGGAGGGGCTAAGCCGGGAGACTCTTTATCACCTGATTGAGAAGGCGACGGAGGAAGGGGCGGTGCGGGCACTTTCTGATCTGGGGCTGCAGGACAGGAATGCCCAGGGCGATCTCAGTGAGTTGCGGGCCCTGCTGGACAGCTGGCGGGAGACCCGCAAGACGGTCCGTCAGATCATTATCAAATGGATCATTAAAATTTTTCTGACCGGGCTGATCTTCGGTCTCGCGGTCAAGATGAAGCTGTTGCATCTGGGGCAGGCATTCTAGACCGGCCTTCGCCATATTTTTTACAATGGAAATTTAAATGACAGACTTTCTGACCGACGAGGGCAGTGGCGATAGCGGCTGTTTCGAGGGCTATGCCAGCGTCTTCAATCAACTGGACAACGGCAACGATCTGGTCCTCCCCGGTGCCTTCCGGAATTCCCTGCAGGACCGGAAAGCGGGCGGTATCAAGCTTCTCTGGCAGCATGACCCCCGGGAACCAGTGGGGATTATCGATGAGCTCTTCGAAGACCACTATGGCCTTTTCATTCGGGCCAGGCTTTTGACGGGGGTGCGCCGGGCCGGGGAAGCATATGACCTGGTGAAAAGCGGCGCACTGGATGGCCTGTCCATTGGATTTCATACGGTGAAGTCTGCCCGGCATGCGGATGGCCACCGGATATTGCAACAGGTTGACCTGTGGGAAGTCTCCCTGGTCACATTCCCCATGAATGACAAGGCGCGCATTCTGTCTCTCAAGGGCGAGACTTTGCCGCCGGACACCGGTCAATTTGCGGAGCAGGCGCACCTGCTGTCCGCCATGCATCATCTCAGTAAACTCATGACACAGGAAAGGTAAAACATGACACTGGAAACAAAAGAGGCACTGGAAAACCTGACGTCTTCCTTTGAAAGCTTCAAGACCGTCAACGATCAGCGACTGGCGGAACTGGAGGAAAAGGGGACGGCGGACGTTCTGACTGACGAGAAACTCGACCGGATGAACCGGGAACTGGACAAGCTTCAGCAGAAGATGAACCGGGTCTATATGGCTTCGCGACGGCCTTCTTTGTCCGATGGCGAGGCGTCCACAGATGACCGCGAAGAAAAGGCGGCTTTTTATGATGGTTTTATCCGTAAAGGACAGTCGCAGGGACTGGATGTCAAGGCGCTGAACAGTCTGAGCGGCGAAGATGGCGGTTACGCAGTACCCCAGGAACTGGACCGCGAACTGGAAAAACGGCTTCGGCTGCTGTCTCCGATCCGTGCCGATGCGAAAGTGATGAGTATCGGTACCTCCCGCTACAAGAAACTCGTCAATGTGGGCGGGATCGCCTCCGGCTGGGTAGCCGAAACCGATGCCCGGGTGGAAACGGACACACCCAAGCTGGCGGAAATCGATCCGCCTCTGGGCGAGCTTTATGCCAACCCGGCAGCAACCCAGGTTATGCTGGATGATGCCCATTTCGATGTGGAACAGTGGCTGGGTGAGGAACTGGCGGAAGAGTTCGCGATCCAGGAAAATGCCGCCTTTGTGTCTGGTAACGGTATCAATAAACCGAAAGGCTTCTTGACTTATACCACTTCCGCGGACGATGACGCTGTTCGCAGTTTCGGAGAGATACAGGCGATTGCCACTGGCGTAAACGGCGACTGGGCGGCATCGGATCCGGCCGATATCCTGATCGACCTGATACATAGCATGAAAACCGGTTATCGCACCGGATCCAGGTTCTATCTGAATACCGGCCTTCTGGCGGAAATTCGCAAATTCAAGGATGCAGACGGCAACTACCTCTGGCGTCCCGGTCTGGAAGGCAGCGCCTCCTCCAGTCTGTTAGGCTATCCGGTGGTGGAAGTGGCGGACATGCCGGACCGGGCATCTGGGGCCCTGTCCATTGCCTTTGCCAATATGCACCGGGCCTACACGGTGACGGACCGCATGGGTACGAAGATTTTGCGCGACCCCTACAGTCACAAGCCCTACATCCATTTTTATACCACCAAGCGGGTCGGCGGAGCCGTAACCAATGATCAGGCGATAAAACTGCTGCAGTTTGCGGCCTGAGGCGATACTCGCAACTAGAGGGCGGACCAGATGACCTGGATTAACATTTTTGAAGACCAGTTTGATACAGAAACGGTCAATGTGGCTCTCCAGGAACATCTGCCGTCTTCCGGCGGCGAAGGCTGGACGGACGAGATCAGGCCTGGAGGTTCCGTCTATGTGGACTGGGCTGCCGAACGTCTTGCCTCTCCCTGGTGGTCCGGCGGGGAAGCCGTCTATCTGATCAATACGGCCGAGGCGCCGGGGGACGATCAGACAATTGAGTCTTCCTTTGTCACCTCTGCCAATGCTCTGCTCCTCAGATATGGCGATACGGCCAATGGCGGTAGCGGATATCTTGCGACCTACCATGCAGGCAGCACATTCTACCAGATCCTGAGACTTGACCAGGGCAGCGAGACGGTTCTGGTCAGTGTGGGGCCTCAAGTGGGCCATGACAGTACGGTTGTCCTTCGGCTGGAGGCTGTCGGGGACAGTCTCAGCCTCTATGCGGATGGTGTTCTCAAGATCCAGGTACAGGATTCAACCTATTCCGCAGGCCAGGCCGGGATCCGGATGAAACAATCCTCCAGTGGGTTCAACTTCATCCGTGTGCAGCATGATGTGATTGAGGGCGGGCCGGAGCTATTCCCCCAGACAGCCTTTCTTGATCTCTGGTCCGACAGTCCGGGATTGACATCCCTGTCGCTGGTAAATCCAGGCGGCTGTATCATTGCAGTTGTGGATGAACCCCTGCAATTGACGCAAAAGCAGGCTATTTCACCAGCAGACGGTATGAGCGCTATGGCTGGGATGGAGACAATCCTGGCGGCAGGCGTGCCTGTCAGCCCACATGAGGCAGTACACGCCCAGAGCGCAACCGGTTTAACCCTGCTGCAGATACAGGCCCTGAACCCGGAAAATGCCACCCAGATGGTGACATCACTGGTCGTCGTGTTGAGCCGGCCAGCAGCAACATCGGTGGACCGTTGTTTTCAGGCAGGGATAAGGAACCGGCCGAAAATCATTGCGGGGTCTACACGACGGATCGCGCCCAATTCCAACAGAATGATGAGACTCTGAAATGGCAAAAAAAGTAGATGATAGTGTCCTTGATGCGGCACTGAACGAGATTGGCAATAACTGTGATCTGATGACCGTCTGTGCCGGGGAGCCGGCCGGATATGCCGAGGCAAATTCGGGTGGTGCCAATTTTCTGGCTGATGCGGCAATGAGCGTCGCTGATTTTTCCCTGACGGACGGGGATGTGAGCGGGCGAAAAATATCCGTTGCATCCAAATCCGGGATTCTGGTGGACCAGGGCGGCATTGCCGATCATGTGGCCCTGCTGGATACGGCTAACTCCCGGCTGCTTTATGTCACCACCTGTACGTCACTTGAGTTGGTGGCGGGCAGTGAACTGACGTTCAATGGCTGGGATATCGAAATTGCGGACCCGGCGGTCTGATGACTGTTTATCTGAAAGATCCCGCAGCGGTTGTTGACTTCAGCATCGACTGGGGAAGCAACTATCTGCTGGACGGGGAGGATATTGCGTCCAGCAGCTGGTCGGTTTTTCCGGAAGATGTGGATCAGGGGCTTGTGATTGATCAGGAGCCGGTGCCTGCAAACGGCGCGACCGCAGTCTTTGTGAGCGGTGGAGTGACTGGCGTGATCTATCGCCTGACTAACAGGATATCAACCAGCCAGGGGCGTACTGATGAACGTTCCCTGACAATCAGGGTGGAAGAGCAATGAAACTTGACCTGATTACGCCACCGGTGGCCGAACCCGTGACCCTGGCCGAGGTGAAGGAATTCCTCAAAATCGACCATGCGGATGAGGACAGCCTGCTGCTTGGCCTGATCAGGTCCGGGCGACAGGCCTGTGAGACCTTTATAGACCGCAAACTGGTACACCAGGTCTGGCGCTGTTTCCGAAATGACTGGGGGATGGGACCGGTTTATCTGCCTTTTTCGCCCATATTGTCGGTGGAGGAAGTCGCAGTGTTCAAAGACGGGGATTATTCGCCACTGTCCGCAGACAGCTATCTGCTTGATACCGGGTCCTTCCGGCCACGGCTTGTGCAAATGGACGGGCAAGGCTGGCCCTTACCTGAAATCCCGGTTGCCGGTATCCGCACCACTTTCACGGCAGGATATGGTGACAGCTGGAATGAAGTTCCTGCTGATCTCAGGCAGGGGCTGTTGCACTGGATTGCCGGGTGTTTCACGGCCGGAGAGGATACCCTTCGGGAAAAGCGTCTTGCCGAAGGTCTGTGGCGTCCCTACCGCATGGTGAAGCTGTGACCTATCAGGAGCTGCGATATCGGGTGACCTGTCAGGAAGAGGAACGGACTCCTGACGGCACTGGTGGTTATGCCACAGGATGGCGGGATGTGGCGACGGTCTGGGCAGCGATAATGCCGGTTTCTGCAAAAATGACACAGGAGGCCAGGCAGCAACGGCCCAAACGGACAATGGATATCCGTGTAAGATTCAGAGCCGATCTGGAGCCCTGTCGAAGGATGCTGCAGGGCGGCAAACGCTGGCGGGTGCTGAGTGTTCTGGATCCTGATGGCCGGGGCCGATGGTTCATGTTTCGCGTGGAGGAGGAAAACTGATGCTAGAGGGACAGGAACGTCTGCGGGTGGGACTGGCTGAGGCCAGGCGCACCTATGAAGACCGACTGATGAATTTCGTGGAGAATATGGCGGCAGATATAGCCGCCGGGGCCAGGGATCGGGTCTACAGGAATAAAAAATCCGCAGACACTCATAGTCCGCTGGCGGAAAGTATTATGGTGGTGCAGAAACCTCGAGGGGCTGACGTTACGACATCTGTCTCCTATGCGCCCTATGTGGAATTCGGAACACAGAAAATGCCTGCCCGCCCTTTTCTGACGCCAGCAACCGAAGAAGTGAAGGTCTTGTTTGAGTTGTCACCGGAAACTTTCGGAGCAGGTCAATGAGCCTGTCGGTATTGAACAGACTGCAGGAATCTGTGTACGGCGTTTTGGCGGGATCGACAGAACTGAATAATCGGCTTGGCGGTATTTTTGATCATGTTCCCGAAAGTGCGAGTCTTCCCTATCTGGCGATTGGCGATATGTCAGTGCGGGACTGGTCAAGCAAGAGCTTTTCGGGATTTGAAATTCTGTTCGACCTGCATCTCTGGTCGGGAAAGTCAGGTGGTCTGGAGATCAGGGAGCTTGCCGATCTGGCACATGACCTTGTGACCGCTGAAACCCTGCAGGGAGATGGTCTTTCGGTTGTGTCTCTGCAGTTTGTATTTTTTGAAACTTTTTTTGAAACCGACGGCCGCATCCGTCACGGCGTGATGCGATACCGGGCCAGAGTTCTGTGATGAATTCTGTCCGGTCCGCCGTTCTGACTTATTCGGGAGAATATAATGACAATTGAAAAAGGCCGCGCCTTTTTGATGAAGATAGGAGACGGGGGCGATCCCGAAAATTTCAGCGTGATCGGCGGTATGCGGTCGACGTCGCTCAGGCTCGCGAATGAACTTGTGGATGTCACACACAAGGGCTCGTCCGGCTGGCGCGAGCTTTTATCCGGTGCGGGGATCCGGCATATGTCCCTGGGCGGCAGCGGGATCTTCACAAATTCGGACAGTGAACAGGTCATGCAGGCCAAGGCGCTGGAAGCTACTCTGGACAGCTATCGGATCATTTTCGAGAGTGGCGACAGCTTTACCGGGCGTTTTCAGATGACAACACTGGAGTATGCCGGCGATTACAATGGGGAACGGACCTATAATATCGCGCTGGAAAGTTCGGGACCGATCACTTTTGCAGCGGCTGAATAATGGCTGGACGTGATGTCAGGTTAACCCTGGCCGGTCAGGAATATGTCCTGCGTCCTACCTTTCAGGCCATCATGGAGGTTGAAGAGCGGTTGGGCGGCCTTCTGGCGTTGACCACAAAGGCGGCGGACGGAGAAATAGGGCTCAGGGAAGTGGCCGTTATTCTCTGGGCGACCATGCAGGACCGGCCGGATTTTGAACAGGTCGGGAAAATGATCATGGAAGAAGGACTGGTCAAGTCGATCAGTGCCGTGCGGGATATTCTCGCCATCTGCCTGACCGGTGGCGGGGAGCCTGTATTGCCGGGAAAGTCCTGAACGGGCTGGCCGGAGGATCGGTCCTGTCTGCCTGGGCTATGCTGGCTTTTGGTGTCCTCGACTGGAGCCCTTCGGAATTCTGGAAATCAACATCGGTGGACATCGCGTTGGTGTTAAAGGCGCGGCAAATGTTTATGGAATTCCAAGGGGCAGCAGAGGAACCGTTGACCAGCGAGGGATTGTCAATTCTGGCGCAAAAGTTTGCTGCCGGGCATTGACCTTGACGCAGAGGCGGTACATATTGGCCAGATGTTTAAAAAGACACCTCCATCTCCAAGAAAACCGCTGCGCGAACGGGTTGCCGATCGCAAGGCCGGGCGTGCCGCAGAAGCAGCCCCCAAAAGTGCCAAAAGCGTCAACAGCCGCAAACTGTTCATGCGGGCGGCCAATGCGTTCCAGGTCGTCGGCGTGTTGATTATGCTTTATGTGGTCATGCGATTTACAGACGGCAACCTTGAATATATGGAAGAACTGATTGGCATTGCTGCCGGATTTTTCCTGACAGGCCGGGTGGCCATTCTGGTGATCAAAAACAGCTGATCTGACCAATTATATTGATTTTAACAGCCCGCTTATGCGGGCTTTTTTTATGGGGAAACCATGACGGAAACCATTCTTGATTCTCTGGTGGTCAAATTGCGGGCGGACAGTTCCGGTCTGAAGGATACGCTCGGTGATTTGCACAAGGACCTCGGGACGCTGGATCGTGCGACAGTGACGGTCACCGGCCAGATGTCCCGGGCCTTTACAGACTTCGTCCATACCGGTGAACTGAGTTTTGAAAGCCTGAGAAAGACAGCCCTGTCGGTCATGGATGATATTCTCGGGAATATTTTATCTGCCGGTCTGGGGGGAATGACCGGCGGTGCTTACAGCGGTGGTGCTCTTTCCCTCGGCAGCCTGGTCAGTTCCATGTTTTTCGGACGGGAAGGCGGCGGCACCGTGGCGTCGGGCAGGCCCTATCTGGTCGGTGAAAAGGGACCGGAGGTTTTCATGCCGCATACTCCCGGCCGGATTGTTTCCGATCCGGGCGGCAGGGGCGGTGCTTCTGCGGGGCGGGTCACCAACATTACGATTAATGTGGCTGGCGGGAAAGAAACGCCGCAGGTGGGCCGGAAAAGCGCCGGCCAGATTGCCGTGGCCGTGCAGCGGGCGCTAGCCAAAGCAGAGCGGAACCTCTGATGTACTGGCTGGCGACCGAACAGGATCAACCGGAAACCAACTGGATCCGGCGTTTTTCACCCCGCTACTGGACGGTGAATTTTCCCCGGCCGATGGTAGCGTCCGTGGTGACTAACGGAGTTGACGCGCTGAAATGCGATATGGTGTTTTACCGCAGGGAGGATCTGTGCGGCCTGATCTGGGAAAGCGAGGACCGGCACGATCATCCTTTGCTCAGATATGTCACATCCCGGGACTATCGCCATACGGTTCTGAGTTTCCGCTGGCAAAGTAGCGGAGTGGTCAATCTGGAAGGATTACACGGTCCGACACTGACCATAGAAGGGCGGGATCAGGAAGGATCTCCTCATGTCTGGTATGTGCGGCTGGCTAACTATGCGGAAGGTCAGGCGGAGGACGCGCTGATCCGTCTGGACTTTGATGATCTGGCGGGTGGATTTGAATTGCCTCAAGAGGCAGACCCGGTCTGGCCCGGCGATATTGACCGTCTGTTCATCAGTCTGGTGCCGCCGGGTTATGATGGAAATGCAACAGGGCCCTTGGAAAATCCGGTTGAGGCGGAAGTGTCGATTTCCGATATCCGGGTGGAGGGAAGTACCTCAACGCTAGAGGTGGGTGATATTTACGTCAAGCCGCATTCCCTGCGGATCTGTAACGGATATGATGATTGTTATCATATGACACCGGAACGGGTGATCTGGAACATGATCCAGCTCGGCTATCGGAACAGGATTAATCACTATGTGGGCATGAGCCACTATTTCAGCCTGGGCTGGTCGGCTGACGAGGACCGTTTCCTTGTTGATCCTGAAGAAAGTGCGCTTAATGTGGCAGCAACCGCCTGGCTCCGGGATTTTCTGAAGCAGGCAAAGTGTTTTGGTTATCAGGTCATTCTGTCCCTGTCTTACGAGATCCTTGCGGAAAATATACCGCCGGACTGGCAGCAGGTGGCCCACGGCGGATCACCGGCCCTGACCGGATGGGAGCCGCCATCCAGCCTCGTGGCGCCAACCAATGCAGTTGCCATGGACTATCTTTCGGCAGTGTTTCTGAGCCTTGCTTCCCACGCAGCGGATCAAGGCCTTGATATTGAGCTGCAGATCGGGGAGCCCTGGTGGTGGATCAGCCTGGGGGCTGTCCGGGTGCCGTATTTTTATGATCCGCCGACAATGGATATGTATCAGGCGGAAACGGGACAGCAGGTGCCTGAACAACACCAACAGATCACCGAAGGAATTTCACCGGAACAACAGCATTATCTTGACTGGCTGGGGGACAAGCTGGGGCAATCGACTATTTATCTGAGGGATCAGATCAAGGCTTCATTTCCCGCCGCGAATGTGGGGCTGCTGTTCTATACACCGCAGGTGCTGGTGGAGGAGGCGCCCATGGTTCAGTCGGTTAATTTTCCGCATGTTCTGTGGCAGGCGCCGGCCTTCGATTTTTTCCAGATTGAGGACTATGATTTCATAATTTCCGGCCAGTGGAGGAAGCATCACAGCTCGGTGGATTACGTAACAAGTCAATTGGGTTACGGCCTGCAGGACCTGCATTATTTCGCCGGTTTCAACCTTTTGGCGGAAACGGCATCGTTATGGCGGAATATTGATCTGGCGGCGAAGGACGGGTTCGGACGCGGCTTTGCGGAGACTTTTGTCTGGGCCTTTCCGCAGATCGTCAGGGACGGTTTTGTCTATAATCAGGATCAGGAGCAGGATATGAGCGGTTTCCACGAGGTGCGTTTTCCTTCCGAAATCAGTTTCGGTGCCGGCGGTGGCCCGGTTTTTTCGACGACCGTGTCGGAAATGGCGTCAGGATATGAACAACGCAACAGGGAATGGGCGGATGCCCGCATGACTTTTGACATCGGGACCGGATTGCGGTCGGAGGACGACTTGGCGGCTTTGATTGTATTTTTCAGGGCGCGGGCGGGCCGGGCTTACGGGTTCCGTTTCAGGGACTGGACAGATTATAAAAGCTGCCTGCCCTCTGTAGAGGTCGGTCCGACTGATCAGGTGATTGCTGTCGGCGACGGAGAGGCAACGGATTTCCAGCTGATTAAAATATACCAGAGTGAAGACTATTCGCAGTTGCGCACCATTAGCAAACCGGCGGCAGATACTGTTCGGGTCGCTGTTGATGGGATCGAACAACAGGACGGCTGGGCGCTGGATAACACCAGCGGTCTCATCTCGTTTGAAGTGCCCCCGGCGGTGGATAGTACCATCAGTGCCGGTTTTGAATTCGATGTGCCGGTCAGGTTTGCAGATGACGATCTCTCGGTGACGCTGGAGACCTTCCGCGCGGGCCAGATTCCCGCCATCTCCCTTGTTGAAGTGAGACTCTAGGTGAAAACAGTTTCTGAAGAGCTTCGACAGCACCTCGGCGAGGAATTGCTGAGCCTGACCTGTTGCTGTGTGCTGACGCGTACGGACGGAGTAAGATACGCCTTTACCACCCACGATCAGCCGGTCGAGTTTGACGGGCAGTCTTATGTGCCGACCAGCGGCTTTATCCCGACGGATATCAGCAGCAGTAACTCCTTGAATGTCGACAATCTGGATATTACGGCAATTCTTTCTCATACGTCCCTGCGGGAGGACGATATTCTGGCAGGCCGTTACGATCATGCACGCGTGGATATTTTTCTGATTAACTGGCAGGTGCCGGAGCAGGGCCGGATAAATATGCAAAGTGGGTGGCTTGGTGAATTCAGTCTCGGCGGGGTTCACTTCACGGTTGAAATACGGGGGCTGATGCAAAAGCTGCAGCAGACGATTGGTCAACAATATTCGCCTGAGTGCCGGGTCGATCTGGGATCGGAACAATGTCACGTGGATTTGCTGAAATACAGCAGAACGGGAGCCGTCGCAGAGGTTGCCGGGCTTGCCAGCTTCACTTCTCTGGATATTGCAGAAGAAGACGGCTGGTTTGACTATGGGATACTCTGGTGGATCAGTGGCGCCAATGCCGGCCGGAAGGTGGAAATTAGTAGTTATGTGTCCGGTGAATTTAGCCTGGGGCAGGCAATGCCGAAAGCGATCGGTACGGGGGATCTTTTCAAGGTACAGGCCGGTTGCAATAAACGGCAGTCAAGCTGTCGCGAGAAATTTCAGAATATACTGAATTTTGGAGGGGAACCGATGGTCCCGGGCAGCGACAGCTTGTATTACTACCCGGGACTGAAATAACATTATTCTTTTGCAGCGCCTTCTTCTGCAGCTTCTTTGGTATCATTGGCTGGAGGTGCGTCATTTCCGGCCTCAGGAACAACACCATTTTCGTCAGCCTGCTTCCACTGGTCCGGGAACATTCTGACATGAATCTGATTGACCCTGTTGCTGACATCGCCGATTGCTTTCAGCAGGGCGTCCATATTGTAGCCGACCCCGCGGAAGGTATAAATTTTGGAATTGATGTCAAAAGCCCTGAAGATATTCTTCATTTCAACATCTTTGTGCTGGCTGTTGGCAATGTCACCGATGAAATCATAAAGGATGTATTCGTCCTTGGACTGGGCAATCCACCGGTCATTGGCTTCATCTGAATAGTCCCAGATTGCCAGGATACTTTCATTGTTCAGGGGATGTTTTTCGGTCAGGCCCAGCATTTCCCGAAGCTTTGTCGCGCGTTCCTTGCCTCCCTTGCGAGGGGTCCACAGGATACGGGCAAGCTGGTTGGCGGAGGTCATGATGCCCTGAAGTGCGAAGAAAATCCCGACCGGGGCCTGTTTTTCCAGCGACTGGTTGAGTACACCGACATTGGCCTCGATAAAACGGCACTGGTTCCGCAGTTCGTGTATGTGCATCCCCACAACATTCATATCCATAATTCAACATCCCTTGCATTAATTTTTTCAGTTTTCAGGAAAACATCAATGGTACGCATTAGTGAACCCCTGAGAAAGAGAGCTATTCTAGCGGCAAGATTCTGTGTGGGAAGTCTTTTTCGACATCAGGGAAGGATTCCGGGCAAAAAAGCCGGGGAAGGCCTGGACTGTGTTGGTCTTGTACTCTATGTGGGCCGGCAAATCTGCTTTGAAATGGAAGACCACGCCACATATCGACCTGTGCCGGGACGCGGGCAACTCGAGTCTGCAGCCTCGAAGGCCGGGCTTGTTCCCCTCTCTGCCAAAGACAGGCAACCTGGCGATGTTGTGCTCATCAGGCCGCGTCGTCTGGTTCAGCACACAGGTATTTTGACGGACAAGGGTATTGTCCATGCCGATGCCCGTCTCGGATGTGTCGTAGAGCAGGGTATCGGACAATTCCCGGAGGAGCAGATTACCAAAGCCTTCCGTTTTCCCGTCACAGGAGATTAATCGTGGCAACAATCATTTTATCCGCCGTCGGGACGGCAATCGCCGGTCCCTTTGGTGGTGTGGTCGGGGCGTTGGCCGGTCAGGGCCTTGATGCGTTGATCTTCGGCCGTCACTCCGCCCGGACGGTAGAAGGGGCAAGGCTTTCTGATCTCTCCGTCCAGACCGCCTCTTACGGTGAACCCGTGCCCATGGTGTTCGGCACTACACGTCTTTCCGGCAACTTGGTCTGGTCCAGTGGCCTGACCGAGACCCGCCATGAAGACAGCCAGACGGTCGGGGGTAAAGGCAGCAGCCAGAGCGTGACTACGGTCACTTACACCTATTCTGCTTCCTTCGCTGTCGCCTTGTCGGCACGACGCATTTCTTCTATTGGGCGGATCTGGGCAGACGGGAAGCTTTTGCGGGATGCCGGCGGACAGATGGCGGAGGAAGGTGCTATCCGAATATATACGGGAAGCAGGGACCAGAACCCTGATCCGTTCATCGAAGCTGTCGAGGGGATCGATAATGTCTCCGCCTTTCGGGGGCTCGCTTATGTCATGTTCGAGAATCTGGAATTGGCGGAATATGCCAATCGCATCCCGAACCTGACTTTTGAAGTAATCGCTGATGAGGGCGGTTCAATTATACTGTCCGGACTGGTGACTGAAATCTGTCGCCTGGCTGGTCTCAAGACTGTCACCGCAGATGATCTCGACCAGTCTGTCAGTGGATATGTTCTGTCAGGCCAGTCCAGGCCACGGGATATCCTTGAAAAACTGGCGGAACTCTATGATTTTGATCTGATTGAACAGAATGGCGGGTTGCACTGTCGCAAACTGGGCAGGGATGTTGAGGAGGAATTCGGGGAGGATGTCCTGCTTCGCGCAAAGGAGCGAGCCGGAAACGAGCGTCTCCAGATCAGCCGGGAACAGGAGCTTTCCCTGCCGCGGGAAATATCGATCAGTTATCTGGACAGCGGACGTGATTATCAGGCAGGTCTGCAGCGGGCATTCCGGCAGACGGGGCGGAGTGAGTTGAAGGAACAAAAGGTCGCGCCTCTGGTTCTAACCTCCGCTGAGGCTAAAAAACAGGCGGAAGCCCTGCTGGAGAACAGGTGGCGTCGACGGGAAAAAATGCAATTTACCTTGCCGCCCGGCTATTTTCATCTGGCACCGGGCGATGTGCTCCGGCTAAACCGCCCCACCTCTGGGTTTCGTGTAATGTTACTTGAGACAGAGATATCAACTGATGGTCTCAAGTGCCTTGCTGTGAGCGAGGGGGACAGCCTTCCAGCCCGGGAGGTGTCAGCTGATACGGGAGATATACCCCTTCAGCAGATTATTCCCCTGGCAGACAGTCGTCTGGTGCTGGCGGACCTTCCGTCGCTGAACGGTGAGGATCCTCTGGGAATATATTTGGTAGCCGCCACCAATGCGGAGAGCGCGGGCTACTGGCCCGGAGCGGCGATATATCTTTCCCGGGATGGATCTTCTGCAGAAAGGGTGGCAACATCCGCTAGTCCTGCCGTGACGGGGCTGGTCGAAAACCAGTTGCTGGAGGGGGCTGCGAATTTCTGGGATGCGTCAGGCCGCTTGCAGGTTCGTCTGGATCATCCTGCTGACGTATTGGAAAGTCGTTCTGAATGGGATGTTCTCAACGGCGCCAATGTCGCCATAGCGGGCGGTGAGGTGCTACAGTTCACATCGGCACAACTTCTGGAGCCTGGTCTCTACGAACTGAGCGGACTCCTCAGGGGCCGGAGAGGTACTGAAGATCGCATTTCGTCTCATGTCGCCTCAGAACCTTTTTTGCTGGTCAATCCTGACTCCTTGAGGTGGATACCGCTGTTGTTGTCCGATATGGGGTTAAATTTGTCTTTATCTGCCCTGACGTTTGGTCAGAGACTGGAAGATATGGAATTCAGCCAGATCAATGTGCAGGGCCGAAGTCTGCGCCCTTTTTCCCCGGTACATGTCAGGGGGAAACGCGACAACGACGGAAACCTTGAAATCCATTGGGTCAGGCGCACCAGAACCGGTGGGGCCTGGATGGATGGTTATGAGGTTGGGGGAGCTTTATGAAAAATATGTTGTCGAGATACTGCAACAGGGGCAGGTGGTTCGGACTTTCGAGTGCATTTCCCCGACAGCGACCTATCAGGCAGTGCATCAGCTTGTTGATTTTGGTGAAGTGCCTGATGCGGTAACGGTGCGGGTTGCACAGATCAGTGACACAGTGGGCCGGGGAATGGCAGCGGAAATGATTTTATAGAAGGAATGGTGTAGTGACAGACAATACAGCTCGACTGGGAATGCCCTTTATCATCGCAAGCCAGGCGCAGAAGGAAGTAACCCACAATATGGCGCTGAATATGCTGGATATCTTTGTTCAGCCGGTGATCGAGACCATGGGGCTGACTGAACCGCCGGCGGAAGCGGAGGAAGGGCAGGCCTGGATCGTCGGGACAGGGGCGACAGGAGACTGGGCCGGAGAGGATGATAAAGTCGCCCTCCGGGTCGGCAGCGCATGGATATTTTATGAAGCTTTCGATGGTATGAGGTTCTGGGTCAGGGATACGGACATGTTTACCCTATTCAGGGCAGGAATGTGGCAGAGCGGTATTGTCAATGGGGCGCAGGTTTCCGTCAACGGGCAGCAGGTTCTGGGGGAAAGAGCAGCGGCAATCAATGATGCCTCGGCTGGTCAAGTTATTGATGCAGAAGCAAGACTGGCGATAAACGCTCTGCTTGGAGCCTGCCGGAATCACGGATTAATAGAAAGTTAATTTTTTTCTTTACGCCTTCCCAATAATGACATAATTCAGCGTAGAATGTTTAAATAGAGTTTGATTAAAATTAAACTCAATCCATAAAAATTTTCACATGGGAGTGAAATTAAAATGTTAAAGAAAATCCTTGCTGTTTCAGTCTGTTCTGCTGCCCTGCTAACAACTACTGTCCAGGCGGAAGACGGTAACTGGTATACCGGTCTTGAAGCCGGCTACAGCCTTCTGGGCGCTGAAAAATCTACCGGCGCGAGCTCTGGTTTGAATATCAGAAATGAGTTTAAGGACGGTCCGGCGATTGGTGCTGTTCTGGGTTATGATTATGGTATGTTGCGGCTTGAAGGTGAACTCGGCTTTCATCGCCACAGCCTGGACCACCTGGTAGTAACAAATGCCGGTGGCACCGGTGCGGCTAGCGGATCTGCCAGTGGAAATTCCGGTTTGACCACATTGATGGGAAATTTTGTTGTTGATGTACTGGATCGCAAGGATGGAGCGGTAATCGAACCCTTCATTGGTGCCGGTCTCGGTTTCGGCCGTCTGAACTGGTCTAATATTGCTTATGTAGCGGACAAGAAAACTTCCTTCGCCTACCAGGCCTTTGCCGGTGTGCGTGTGCCTGCGACAGACAGCCTGGATGTGGTTGCAAAATATCGCTATCTGGCTACCGATGATATTGGCCTTACGTCTTCTGCCGGCTCCAACTTCAAGGCCGGCTATGACGCCCATGATTTCATGATTGGCCTCTATTATAGTTTTGGCGGCAGTAAGAAATCCGCAGCTACTGAAATGCCGCAGCCGGTCCAGGTTGCCGCTGTAGAGCCCGCCCCTGTTTATGAACCCGCCCCGGAGCCGGAAGTAGTGCCAGTGCCTGATCCGATGCCGGAACCGGCTGCCGGTCCGATGTTCGACAAAGGCCCCTTCATTGTCTATTTCGCCTTTGACAGTTCTGACCTGGACGGCGCAGGACGTGCGAAAGTGGCCGAGGCCGCTGCCGAAGTCAAAAAGGCCGGTGAAGTGGTTATCATGGTGGATGGTTATACGGACAAGGCCGGCACTGACGCCTATAACGACAAGCTGTCCGCCAAGCGCGCGGAAGCGGTCAAGAAAGCCCTTGAAGCCGAAGGCCTGCCGGCAAAAATGGTCGTACTCGCCTCCCACGGTGAATGTGACTGTGAAGTGGAGACTGCTGATGGTGTCAAGGAACCCCGTAATCGTCGTGCGACCATCGTCCTGAAATAAATTCCCCCCGAAACAGAAAAGGCGCCTCATTGGGGCGCCTTTTTTTGTTTTCCGGCAAAATAATCAGCTGAAGATTTCACCGAGCTTCAGGGCCAGCCCCATATCGCCTTCGATCTTCAGTTTGCCCATCATGAAGGCCATCTGTGGATTGAGTGACCCGTCCATCAGGCCGGCAAAGTTTTCTTCATTGATGATCATGGTCACATCTGCATCCCCATCTTCATTGGACACAGTGGCCGGTGATGTGGTGCCGTCGATCAGGATTACGCCATCACCGTCAAAATCAATCTTGACACGCTTGCCCAGTCCGTCGGTGCCGGCGATCTTTTCCCGGATCATGGTGGTGTTTTCTTCCAGACTCATTGTTTTTCCCTTCTTGCAGATGGCCAATATCAGTTCAGATAAAATCTAACATACGTTTGAACTCTTCACCAGCTATTCCTGAGCTCCCTGAGGGCGACAAAAACGTCCTTTGCTGTCGGCTTGTCGCCGAGATCGGGAAATTTTTCCCTCAGCCGCTCGACCACTTCCGGATTGTCCAGCCGGAAGAATGTATTGAACAGTTTCTCCTCGGCCAGTGAGGAGACATAGGCGGCATGGGGGTCCTGTCCTTCCAGCTTGGAAAGATATTGTTTGGCGCTCTCGTTGCCGGGCTCCCGGTCAAGGGTGAATTGAAGGTTGTTGACGAAATAGTCATGTCCCGGATAGATCCGGGTGGTGTCGGGCAGGGCGGTCAGCTGACGGGAAAAGGTGTCATAGAGCTCGTCCGGGTGACCACCGTTTTTGCAGTTGCCGGCCCCGGCGTTAAACAGGGTATCGCCGCAAAACAGTCCCGGTTTGTCGCTGTTGGACAGCACACAGACATGGCTCATGGTATGGCCCGGCGTGTCCAGAACTTTCAGCTTTACAGAGCTTCCCACCTCGATAGTGTCCCCCGCAGAGAGCCCCCGGTCCAGATGCTTTATCTTGGCCGCGGCCCCCTTGTGTGCCAGTACCTTTGCTCCGGTCTTTTCGATCATTTCCTCGTTGCCGCCGATATGGTCCCAATGCTCATGTGTATTGAGAATCTGGGTGATTTTCCAGCCCTGTTTCTCTGCTGCATGCAGGCAGCGGTCTACGTCCAACGGGTCAATGACCAGCGCTTCCCGGCTTTCCGGGCAGGCAATCAGGTAATGGAAGTTGCGTAACGGGTTGTCGGCATAAATCTGTTCAACAAGCATCTTGGGGCTCCTGTCAGGATTCAGTTTGCCTCATGACCATATTTGATGGACGGGCCCTGTGCACGGATTTTTTCCCTTGCGCTGTCGTCATCGGCTTCAATGGCATAGATGCCTACCACAATATTGTTTCTTTCCCCTTCGGCGGCGCGTGCCAGCGCGGCCTCAAGCGCTTCCTTGTCAAACCGGCTGGCGGCGGCGATATCCGTGTCCCAGGAAACGCTGTCGGCGCTCTCCACAAAATAGACATTCAGTCCGTTCTGCAGGTGATTGGCGGTGATGATCTGTTTATCGCTCATGATGTGGCCCTGTAGTTGAAATTTCTCCTGTCTTCATATGGAACAGATGGCCCGGGAGATCAAGTGTAATAGGAAGTAAAGGGGGAGAGCGAAGATTGATGAGTTCCTTTCCAAGTATTAAAAAGCATCGTAAACTGTACTTCATAACCTCAGGAGGGAGATCCGGGCATGGAAAATACAATGGCTATTCTTATGGCCCAGCTTGAGCATATTGCGGAATTCCTGCCACGCCTTGGGGCCTCGGTTTTGATCTTTTTGATCATTTATTTCATCGGAAAACTGTGCGGCCATCTGTTGCTGACATTATTGAAACGCGGCGACCTGTCCCCCACACACCGGGAATTTTTCCGCAAACTGGTGGTTGGCTTGTTCGTTTTTATCGGTGCGGCAGTGGTCCTCAATATCTGGGGACTCAGGGCGGCGTCCCTCGGGCTGCTGACCGGTGGCGGCATTACGGCCCTGGCTATTGGTATCGCTTTCAAGGATATCGGCGAAAATATCCTGGCCGGCATTTATCTGGCTTTCAGCCGACCGTTCAACATCAATGACCTTGTCCTGACCGGCGACATCGAAGGTGTGGTGAAGAATGTGGAAATGCGCTGCACCCATATCCGTACGGACAAGGGGGCCGATGTCTATGTCCCCAACGCCCAGATCTTCGCCCAGCCGCTGGTCAACTATACCCTGGATGGGCTCCGTCGCCTTTCCTTCACCATCGGAATCGATTATATGGATGATACGGAGCGGGCCTGTGGTTTGCTGAATGGTGTGGTTCAGGCTACAAAAGGAGTCTTATCCGATCCGGCCAGTGTGGTTGTTATTTCCGGCTTTACACCGCAATATGTTGAGCTTCAGGTTTTCTATTGGATCAATACCTTTGAAAATGGAGCGGATATTCCCGCCATCCGGAATAATGTGATGAATAGCTGCCGGGAAGTCCTGATATCCAACAAGTTCACTTTCAGCTCAGATGTGAAGACGGCCAACGTACTGAGCGTGCCGGAACCCGTCCGTGTTCTGTCCGGGGAGGGGAACTGACAAACCTCAGGGCCTGTAGAGTGCCGACACAAGAAGTGTTTTATATAGAGATATAATACGTCTCGGTTGTTTAAACCAGCCGCTCGGCCGGCAGGTGCACATAAACCGTGGTGCCGCTTTCCGGGCTGGAGGCAATGGAGACGGTGCCGTCGTGTTTTTCGACCAGCTTTTTAACATACGCCAGGCCGAAACCGATGCCGGTGGTGGGATTTGAATAGATGTCGGCCAGATGGGAGTCATGGCTGAAGGCCTTGGCCACCTGTTGCGGTGACATGCCGCTGCCGCTGTCCCGGCAGGTGATCTGGCAGGTGCCGTCTTTTTCACGGGTGGCGCTGACAATGATTGTACCGCCCGTCGGGGTGAATTTCAGGGAATTTTCCAACAGGCTGTAGATCACTTTCTCCAGCCGTTCGCGGTCGCCATGGACCAGTGGGAGCGTGCCGGGAACGTCAGTCTGCAGGGTGATATTCTTTTTACCGGCCGGGGTTTTCATGACTGCAAGGCAACTGTCAATCAGGTCACCAAGGTCGAACATGGATTCACACAGTTCGAACTCGGTGGTTTCCAGTTCCTTGAGATCCAGAAGATTGTCGATCAGGAACAGCAGGCTCTGGCCGGCACCGTGAATGTCCTTGGCGTATTCCCGGTAGGAATCCTTGCCGATGGGGCCCAGCATCTCGGTCATGATGACTTCGGAATAGCCGAGGATGCCGTTCAGCGGGGTGCGAAAATTATGATGCATGGCGGCAAGGAGTTTTTGTTTGATTTCCCGCGCTGCTTCGTCCCGGGTATTCTTGTCGGTCCGGCTTTCCCTGAGTACACAGATAAAGCGCGGGCAGTCTTCGTCGCAAGTGATCGGCCGGATGGTCATATTGACGTCAATGACATCCCCGTTGCGGCATTTCCAGTGGCAGTAAAAGATTGCCGACTGCCGGCTTTCGAGCGCCCGGGCGATGGATTCAATCTTGCTCTGGGGGATATGGTCGGCGAAATAGGTGTAAAGATCGGTGCCGCGCACGTCTTCCAGGCTATAGCCGGTAAACAGTTCGAACTGGTGATTGATGTCTTCAATATGGGAAGGATGGGACTGGTCGCCAGCGGAAATGATCAGGATAGCGTCGCTGACTTCATGAAAGACGGAGTCAAACAGCCCGAATTCCCTGTTGTATCTGCTGCTGTCGACCGCTTCCGCCGGGGAAATCATATCTGCACCTGATGTTTTGAAATCGCGCGCTGTTACATTCATGACATCTATCTTGGATCTAAGCTGTTGTTTCTTACGAAATATATTTGACTTTTAAACAAACTTAGAGTCCAAACTCTCCCTCTTGTCAGACAAGATTCACCAATAAGATTCAAATCACTAGGAGAATCATCTCTTAAATGATTCAGCGAATCAACTAAAAAATTAACCAATTGTTAACCCTGTTCCCAAAAAAGTCTTTGACATTCTGCTTTTTTCTAAAAAAGACGGGATTTATGTCAAATCAGCTGTTAGCCTTGCACCGGATTATTCGGGACGGGTGGGGCTGGCGGCCCGGAACCGGTAAGGAGAGTAAGTTGGAAAATATTCTGGGTTTTGTTGTCCTGCTGGCCAGTGCGTCGGCCTGTGCCGGTATTCTGGCCGGGATGCTTGGTGTTGGCGGCGGTATTATACTTGTCCCGGTGCTGCATTTTATCTTCGGGAAGTTCGGGATATCAGAGGATGTTGCCATGCATATGGCTGTCGGCACTTCGCTGACGACCATCGTGCCGACCTCCATTGTTTCAGCCAGATCCCATCATGGCAAGGGGGCCGTCGATTTCGCCCTGTTGAAGGCGTTTGCCCCCACTATTATTATCGGTGTGGTGGCGGGGTCCGCCCTGGCCGATACGCTCAGGGGCCAGGTGCTTTCTATTATTTTCGGGGTTGTGGCCCTGTTCATCGCCATCCGGCTGGCGGTGATCCGCAAGGAAACGACAGCCCGGAACAAGGATGGTGCGGCTATCAAGGTGATTGGCGGATTTCTGATCGGCGGCGTGTCTGCACTGATGGGGATCGGCGGCGGCACATTCAGTGTTGCGGTGCTGAGCAAGCTGGGATACGGCATTCACCGGGCGGTCGGGACGTCGGCCGCCATCGGGTTATTGATCGCCCTGCCGGGATCGATCGGCTTTATGATCACAGGGACGGGAACGCCGGGCCTGCCGCCCTACAGTATCGGTTATGTCAATCTGCTGGCCGTTCTTTGTGTGATACCGGCAACCATGCTGGCGACCCCCTTCGGCGTCAGGATCGCTCACTGGATGCCGGACAGCAAACTGCGGATCACCTTTTCCCTGGTGTTGGGCGTGATGGCGATCCGCATGCTTGTTACTTCACTCTGAGCGGTATCTTTTTTACCAGAGCTGAGATCAGACCGGGCAGCCGTCAGAAAAATTCACATCGCCGAAACGGGGTTTGTGAACCGCAATCTGATAGACAGTTTTCTGTTGATACAGGCCGTTGTCAAAGAAGACGGTCATATTGAAAAAGAGGGGGTCATAAAGGAAATAGACCTCGGCGACGACGGCGACTTCCCCGTCAAGGAGGGTGAAACTGCCTGGAATGCTGCCGAGATCGGCATACTCAGCTTCGGTGCCCAGCTTGCTCTGAGATAAAAGGCCCGTGCCGGAAATACACTGGTTGGTGATCAGGGTGCCTGAAGAGGAACCCTCCAGGCGCGACACAATGACCCTTCCTCCTGAGTTGATATCGAAGGGCGACATGACATTGTCGACCGCATTGAAGGTATCGGTGATCATTTCTGCCGGCAGCAGTTCGTTTTGCGACACCAGGTTGGCAACGGCGTTAACAGTCTGGTTGGTTTTGCGCTCGATGAGCAGGATCCGGAAGGTTTCAAATCCGCCGATCAGCAACATCATCATAATTGGAAAAGTATAGGCGAATTCCATCAGAATCGTACCGTCCTGTTTGCGGATTAACCTTTTCAGAAGGCTGGATATCAGGTTTTTATGTTTCATGACAAATTCCTTCCTCAGGTTTTAACCTGCGGATCACAATCCGCAGTCGGTGATCCGTATGGCTCGTTTTTCACGGCCGTGCTGGTCACCAGCCTGATTTTTCCGTCTGCATCGCCGATGGCATGGGAAAAGAAGCCGGTCATGAAGTTGGCGTCATATTCGGCCGAATAGACCACCACGGCGCCAGGACCGCCGACACCACTTTCCCCAATATCCGCATCCCACTGATTGTTGCAGTTCAGATCGGTGAAGCTGTCTATACCATTTGTGTAGTCGCCGTCCTCATCCAGATCAGTATAGGGTTCCGCTGTGGCAATGTCGGTAAAGGTGTCATAGACCTTGTTTGTAATCACCAGATTGTCCAGGGTAATGAACCCGTAGGTTCTGTCTTTAAGGACACTGGTGATATATTCCTCCCGGGTCATGCCGTCTACGGTATAACCTGTGATACCCTGACGGGAGGCGTCGGCGATGGCGCCTTCCAGAAGTGTGGTGCTTAACATAACGGCGCCGACTTCCAGTGTACCCAGGGTCAGCAGGGTCATGACTGGCAGGACAAATGCCGCCTCAATCAGGGCCGCTCCTTTTTCGTCCCTGCCGGTTCTGCCGAGGAGGCCGCGCAAACGGCCTGATTTCTTATTCTTATATTCTTTTATCATTTCAAGAGCTCCTAATGCTGTGGCTTATGCCTTTGACTAACAAGCTCTCCTTGCATTGTTAACGGTTAACCAGGTTGTCCGCCAGTTGACAGGTTGCCGGGCCCATAAGCACAACGAAAAGTGTTGGCAGAATGAACAGGATCAGCGGAACAGTCATTGTTGCCGGCAGTCGTGCGGCCTTTTCTTCAGCCTTCATGATACGCTCATTTCTGAATTCGTTTGACAGCACCCGCAGGGACTGCGCCAGCGGTGTACCGTATCTTTCCGACTGGATAAGTGTGGCCGTCACCGCCCGGATTGCCGGCAGGGTGACACGTTCGGACAAATTAATCAGGGCCTGTTTGCGGTCCGGAAGAAAGCCCAGTTCAACGGAGGTCAGGCCGAGTTCGTCAGCCAGTTCCGGACAGGTGTTACCCAATTCCTTGACCACGCGATGCAGGGCGGAATCCAAGGTCAGGCCGGCTTCTGCACAGATCACAAGCAGATCCAGGAAATCCGGCAGTGATTTCTGCATTTCCGCATTGCGTTTATCCGAAATATTCTTGAGAATAATTTCCGGCAGGTAGGACGCCAGCAATACAGATCCGATACAGGCCCCGGCTTTCATAAAAGTCGACAAGTCGAACATACCCAGGCCGTAGATCAGAACAACCGCGATCACACCGACAAAAAGCGGCAACACCAGTTTGAAGAACATGAAGACAACCAGGGAATCCTTGCCCCGGAAACCAGCCTGAACCAGTTTTTTATGGTATTTTTCAGTCTGTTCGTTTTTCAACAGATTGAAGCTCTGGACAACCTTGTTCATCAGGCCCACATGTTTGGCGGACTTGACTGGGGTACGTCGTTTGACCGGGGCTACATAGCCCCGTTTTAGATCCGACCGCCTGTCCTGTAGTGCCTTGAGACGCCCATGCATGGAATCCTTGACAATACCGGTGCTCCATATGGCCATGACCACAAGAAAGGCGGACATGCCCGCCAGTACGGTGATGATATCTTCTCCAGTAATTCCCGCAGGTAAATATTTTTCCATGATCAGAACTCGAAATTAATCAGTTTGGAGATAATGAACATACCAATTCCCATCCAGATCAGGCCACCGATAATGGCTATTTGCCCGCGGGGATCAGTGAACAGGATCGACATGTAACCGAAGTTCAGCATTGCCAGCAAACCGCACATGATAAAGGGCAGGGAACCGATAATATAGGCACTGGCCTTGCCCTCGGAGGACATGGCTTTCACCTTCAGTTTCAACTGGCTGCGCCCACGCAGGATAGTTGAGAGGTTCCCAAGGGTTTCTGCCAGGTTGCCACCGGTTTCCTGCTGAACGGAGAGACTGATGACGAAAAACTTGAATTCCGGTGTATCAAGCCGGGTGGCTGCTTTCCACAGGGCTTCGTCCAGGGTTTTACCGAGACGAATGTCATCAATGATTTTGGTGAATTCAACGGCAATCGGATCCTGCATTTCCTTGCCGACTGAACCGATGGATTCAGTGACAGGCAGACCGGCTTTCAACCCCCTGACAATCAGGTCTATTGCCTCCGGGAACTGTGTCGTAAATTTGGTCAACCGCCGTTTGATCATGCTTGAAACGACCATATGGGGGATCGCCAGACCACATGCCAAACCGACCATGATTGATGGTACAGGGCTCAGGCCGCCAAGGATCCTGGCCAGAATACCGACGAACACGGCAACTGCCAGACTGGTCAGAATATAATGTTTGAATTCAATTTTGCGCCCGGTCCGCCGCAGTCTTTTGCGTAATTCATCTGGTCGAGGCACAAACTGGTCGAGGAAAAATTTTTCCTGTTTGACGAAAAGAGATTTTTTCTCGCCGCCTTCGCCCAGCAGGCCTTTGTTACGGTGACGTCCGACCACTTTTTGAAGACGGCCCTGCATGGCTTTCTGTCTATTTCCCAGCAGTCCGGCGGCAAGTGCTATCGTCGCCAGGACAAGGAACACCCCGGTAAAAATGCCGATCATTACAACAGTTGGGTTATCTACAGTCATCTCTTAATCCTAAAGCGCTTCCAGAAGAGCCCGGTGCAGGCCGTAATATTCAGCTTTCTCTGTAAAATGCGGACGAACCCCTGTAGACCGGAAATTGCCTAGCAGTTTTCCGTCCGCATCCTCTCCGGTAAACTCGTAAACGAACAAGTCCTGTGTGGTAATAATTTCACCTTCCATGCCGACAACTTCAGTCACCGCACAGGTGCGACGGCCGCCATCCCGCATACGGGAGATCTGAACGATCAGGTCAACCGCGCCGGCGATCTGTTCCCGAACCGCTTTGGGCGGCAGTTTCAGGTCGGCCATACCGATCATATTTTCCATACGTGTCAGCGCCTCACGCGGGTTATTGGCGTGCAGCGTACACATGGAGCCATCGTGGCCCGTGTTCATGGCCTGCAGCACGTCAAAAGCTTCCGCACCACGGACCTCACCCAGGATAATCCGGTCGGGACGCATACGCAGGGCGTTTTTCACTAGGTCACGCATGCTGATTTCCCCTTTGCCCTCCAGGTTGGCCGGGCGGGTTTCAAGACGAACCACATGGGGCTGCTGCATCTGCAATTCGGCCGTGTCTTCGATGGTAACCACACGCTCGCCCACATCAATCATGCGCGACAGGGCGTTCAGCATGGTGGTTTTACCAGAGCCGGTACCCCCGGAAATGAGAATGTTCAGTCGACAGGCGGAAGCGATTTTCAGAACCGTTCCCATCTGATGGGACAGGGAACCAAAATCGATCATCTTGTCGAGAGTAATCTTCTGCTTGGCGAATTTACGGATCGAGATAGAGGCGCCGTCAATGGCCAGCGGAGGAATGATAATATTCACACGACTGCCGTCTGCAAGACGGGCGTCACAAATGGGGGTGGTTTCGTCCACACGACGGCCAACGGCGGTCACAATCCGGGTACAGATATTCATCAGGTGCTGATTGTCCCGGAAAGTCACGTCGGAAACAATCAGTTTACCGCTTTTCTCAATGTAGATCTGTTTCGGACCATTGACCATGATTTCCGTAATGGTCTCGTCTTCAAGCAGGGGTTCAAGAGGGCCAAGTCCAAGCATGTCATGGAGCAGCATGTTGACCAGTTCGCGCTGTTCCCGAAGATTCAGGTTGATTTTCTCCTGGGCCATGAGCTCGTTGACAGCTTCACTGACCTGTTCCGCCAGTTCAGCCCGGTCCATTTCGTTGGCGGCAGAGGCATCAATATATTCCAGGAGCAACGGCTGCAGCCGGTCCTTGGCTTCCATGATGCTGTCCTGGCTGGCCTGCTGGATCTGTTCGTTGGTCTGGGTTTTCACTTCCCGCTGTTTGCGGACAATATTTTCCTCTTCCTCCTGAATCTCTTCCTTGGTTTTGCTTTCCGAGGTCAGGAGGTCATTGAGCAGTACGGTAAGAAGATCGCGGCGTTCCAACTCGTTTAGCTGCATTTTATGGCGCGAGGTCATTTCATCGATCAGTCCCTCGATGATTTTGGTAACCTCGTTGCGTTCCATTTCCCGTGCGGCGGCAGGATCAATCCGTTCCTGCAGTACCGGTTCTATCAGGTCGAAGGCCTTGTCCACCATGTTGGCATTGGAACCACTTTCCTGCGGAATTGGCACGGCCGGAGGCGACGAGACATCGGTCTGTTCGCCACCGCCTTTGCCGAATCCTCCCGGACCGGCAGGTTTGCCGGCGGGAAAGGCAGGTTTTGTGCCTGGTGCTGATTTTCGTCCGAACGCTGGTTTCATGGTTTCTCGCAATTATTTGGCCTGCTTGGCGTCTTTTTTGCTCAGGTTCAGTTTTTTCCAGAAGGGTACCTTACCCTGCTCCTCACTGTTCCCCAGGATATCGTCACAGATCATGTTCAGTGTCTTGACTGGTTTACTGTGCTTGGCCGCCTGGGGCAGGGGTTTGCCTGACTTGGAAACCTGGATCATCAGTTTGTTATCCAGCGGAATTTCCCAATCCACGGGGCGTTCGATAGAAGCTTCAAAATCTTTCTTCTCGACTTCCACCTGACCCGGTGCAGCCACTTTATTCAGTAGTATTTTGACTTTTGCTTCCGGGGCAACCGATTTGCAGAAGGCCAGAAAACGGATTGTATCCCGGGTTGCCGCCAGGCTGAGATCTGAAACCAGGATAATTTCCTGTGCTTCGGACAGCAGTAACGGATAGTCGGCAACCATATTCTTAGGCAGGTCAAGTACGACATATTTGAAATTGTGTTTCAGTTCGGTCAGTAGATGGCTGAGGGCCGCCGGATCCGTATAGGTGGGATCGTTCAGCGGCGCTTCCGAACCAAGAATGGACAATCTGTCACTTTCCTTGATCATGGCCCGTTCAATAAAGAGACCATCGACCCGGCTCGGGTTTTCAAGGGCGTCACATAGTCCGCGTCCCGGTTCCAGGTCGAAGGACAGGGCGCCGGTACCGAAATAGATGTCCATATCAAGCAACGCCGTCAGACGTTTTTTCTCATGGGCGAGAAGCCAGGCCAGACTTGAGGATATAAGGCTGGTGCCGACACCGCCGCGGACACCGACGACGGCGATAAGTTTGTCGGAATCATCTGCTGAGTCCGTACTCGCAACTTCATCGGGAATGCGTGCTGCATGCTCGGCGGACAATATTGTATCCCGAAGCTGGTCCGTCGAGACCGGTCTGACCAGATAGTCATGAATGCCGTAAGAAATCAGTTCACGATACAATGTGATATCGTTGGCGCTGCCGATGGTGATGACCATTGTGCCTGGTTCCACCACTTCGGCAAGCGATGTCAGGTCTGCCAGCGGGTCTGCTGATTTAGAAATATCCACAATCAGGAACTGGGGAGAAGGCACGGTCGAAAGTGTTCTGATTGCGGCTTCAATCCCGCCTGTTTTTATGCTCGCGGGATTCCAGCCCCTCTCCGTCAGGACAGGGACCAGGGCCTGAGTTGTCTCGTCATCACAGACAAATGCACCGAAACTATGCTCGGTTGATTTGTCTTCTTTTTTCAAAAGGCTGGCTACACTCATGTCATATTCCCTTATTTGGTCGCCTTGCTGTTGCTACCAGATTCTTTTTTCCCGCCGCCAACATAGGTACTGACCGCTTTTGCTGCTTTTTCAGCCTGCGGGCTTGCGGACCTGTTACCTGTGATCAGATCACGCGGATTAGCCACCATAAGTCCAAGATTTGCCTGGGTCGTACAGCCGAAGTCCATCATCGGGGCATTATTATAGTTAGCGGCACTATTGCGGGACCAGTCACCACAGCGTGGTGGTGTGACCACATACCGGGAGACCAGCAGACGGGCCTGGTCCGGTTTCGGCGCTACGCCATACGGGGTAACCTCGGCTGCCATTATGATCCCATGCTGTTTCAGTAACTCAGTGATGAAAGACAGGCGTTTTTTATTCAGATCAGACAGGTTCCCGTCTTTTTCCAGCGGGAAATCCATGCTGAGTTCGTCGCCATAGCCCACGCTGCTGTTGCCCAGAAAAGCAATCAGCGCCTTGACCTGGTCGCGGTCCAGCCGATGGGTGTCGGGGGTAAAGGTCATCATATAGGGTAAACGCACCATTTCGACCTTGTTCCGTTTCAGGTTTTCCAGACCTGTTTCTTCATGCAGACCGGCACAACCGGCAGTCATCAGAAGTGAAGTGATCGCGATTAGTTTAAGAATATTTTTTTTCATCATCTTCATCCTCAATCCAGCATAAATCCGGCGGCGCTTTTCATTTTTTCACCGGTTTTGCCCTGTGCCGCCGGAGCGGTATCGGGGCCTCGAAGTTCATAGGACTGGCCATGCAGGAAGAGTTCCATATCATTGGCCGCTCTGAAGTTGTCATTGGGCAGCGGCATGCTGCCGTCGTTATGCGGTTTGACAATATAAGGAGTAACAATGATCACCAGTTCCGTTTCCTGACGCTGGAACTCCGTTGAACGGAACAGGGCACCGAGGATCGGAATATCGCCGAGCCAGGGATATTTTGAGATACTGTTGGTAACATTGTTCTGAATAAGTCCTGCGATGGCGAAGCTCTGGCCGGATCCGACCTCAACTGTGGTCTCGGCCCGCCGTGTAGTCAGGGCAGGGATGCTAAAGCCGTCGAGGGTTACAGCACCGGCAGAAGACAACTGGCTGACTTCCGGTTTGATGTGCATGCTGATCTTGCCGCTGTCCATAACCACCGGCTTGAAGTCCAGTGCAACACCATATTCTTTATAGGTGATAGAGAGCTGGCGGTCTTCGATCACGGGGATGGGATATTCGCCACCGGCCAGGAAGCTGGCGCTTTCACCCGAAACTGTTGTCAGATTGGGTTCGGCCAGAACGGAAAGGATGCCTTCCTGCTCCATGGCGTCAATGATGAAGTTAATGTCAAAGTTTCCGCTTCTGAAGCCACCGGCAAAGTTGTTGCCGCGATCCAGGGAGAAAAACTCTTTGACACCGTCCACAACGTCAAACACCTGTGAACCCTGGAACATTCCGATAGCGGTGCTGCCGTTGACAAAGCTGTTCTGCCAGTTGAAACCAAGTTGTTTCATAGTGTCCCGGCCGACTTCTGCAATCCGTACCCGCAGGTTCACCTGGACGGGAGTCGCAATGGTCAGGCGGTTGATAATGGTGTTATCTACGCCGATAAATTCGGCAGCCATACGCCGGGCTTCTTCGGCCTGGTCAGGGCTGTCCACATTGCCGGTCATGACAAGCAGGCCTTCGTAGGATTTTACGTTGATCCGGGCGTCAGGCATCACACTGTTCAGGGCGCTTTCCAGGCTGCCCAGATTATGGGTCACTGAAATATCGCCGCTCAACAGGATTTCATCATCGTCACTGACGCCATAAATGCTTGTTTCGCCTTGTTTTTTGCCAAAAATATAGACGAGGGTTGGTGACTTTACCTGGATGTCAGCGATCGCCGGATCGGCAATGAAGATATTGGATGCCGGCCGTTTCAGGCGTAATAGTGTGCCTTTACTGACTTCGACCTGAATGTTTTCCTGCTGCAGGGCAAAGGCTGGAGACAAGGGAAGGCTGCCAGCTAGCAGACCAAACACAGCGATCATGCAGAAAACTGATTTCTTCATTGTCTTGCCAATTCGGCGACGTATGTTCTTACGCGCTAACATGATTAATTTCCTTGCTTTGAGAAGCCCAGCTGCTGAACTTCATTTCCTCTTACCACCTTGACGTTGAAACTTTTGCCCTTTGCGGAAGGAGCACCCGCAGCGCCGGACAACAACTGACTGACTTCGCTGTCCCAGGTAACGGTGTTTTCTTCTATATTGGATGTCAACGTCACGTCTGATTCTCCGTCTTTCCTGGCCAGGCTGCGCAGGCTCAGGGAAAGGTTCCCCATTTTCTCTACCAGAGAGATTTTCTCGGCGTCCTTGGGGGTTACTTCCAGGGTGACGGTTTTGCCGACAGACGGTGTATGTGTCGGGTTCGCGACTCTCTGGTCAATAGCCAGGATCCTGACATCCCTGAGAACGGTTTCGCTAACCTGGGCTTTTTTACGTCCGCTGGCAGCAACCTTGTGGGTGAGTAGAATGTCCACATGGTCGCCCGGGAATATAAAGCCGGAAATGCCTGAGGTTGCATTGATGCGGATTGAAACCGCACGTTTCCCAACCGGCAGAACCGCGGCCATGAAGCCGCTGTTGCCAGGTTTGGCGATCCCGGAATCTGTGATCGGCTGACCGGCTGTAATGGTGTTTTTCACCACAGCGCCGGCAAATTGCTCCAGGTCTGTTTCAGCAGTTTTCCGGACATAGGTATCGTGCAGTTTATCATCGGGCCAGGACTGCCATACAAGATCATCCTTTTTCAGGAAATGCCCTATATGAAGGTCAAAGGCGGCGACCAGAACCTGAACCTTTGCGGGGGCAGATTGTGCAACCTGTTGTAACTGTTGCGGGGTCGATGCCGGTTTGATCAGACTGCGGGCCATAAAGGCGGTTACCGCGGCGATTACCAGGGCTACACCGACAAGAATGATGCTACGCATATTGATATTCATAACCTGTTTTCCTTGTTACGCTTGTCCATCCAGTGAAACGTAAAGCTGGAAGGCGACATATAGTCCCCCCAATGCGATACCGACTCCATAGGGAACTTTTGCATTCTCTGTTTGTGCCACAGGAAAGTTTATATTCTCTGAAGATTTGGCGGCTTTTGATGCTATAAGCCGGTTTCTGGCCAAAATAGTTGCTGCCAGAAGCCCCCCGGTCAGGGACATGATCATCAGGTAGTTCAACACAAGTGAGGGACCTGCCCAGAGCGCCACGACCGGGATCAGTTTTACATCGCCGCCTCCCATGACATTCAGGGCGAAAAAGATCATGCCTATACCGAAAATGACCAGGGCAATCAGGACCGACCAGCCGACATAGGAGAAGGCAATGCTGCCATTGTCCATATAAAGGGCGATCAAAAAAACGGGGTAGAGGAAAAGGACAACAAGGCACAACCTGTTGGACAGGATATAGTGCCTTATGTCGGAAAGAGCAGCCCAGATCATGAGACCGGAAAATATGAAGACCACTGTTGTTGTTAACACTGTTTTCCCCTGTGTGATATCTTTCTGTTTTCAGTGATATCGGAAAAAAGTATTTTATTGGTTAAGAGTACCTAAAATACCGTGTTAACCCTGAATTATTGTGAGTTGCTGGTTGCTTCCTGGACTGCCGCAGTTGTGTTGTTGCTCATATTTAAAAAGCTGCTGCTGAAGGAATTCAGGCCACTGATGGCGGCAATTACAATCATTGCAGCCAGGAGCCCGTATTCGATAGCTGTCGCGCCTTTTTCATTTCTGAAAAGATTTGAGTAAAATCTGTTGGTCATTTCGATTCCTTCCAAAAGATTGAGTGCCAAAAGGATGAGTTCGGTTGTCAGAACTCTCGAGTGAACAAACTGGCCAATAGAAAACGGCCCTGACCCTTACAAGGCCAGAGCCGTTTTCAGATTAGTCCAAACTGAACTATTGCTGATTATGGAGCCACAGCAGTATTCAGGTCAGTAGATACTTTGGTGAATGTGCCTGTCAGTGATGAACCAACAGCCTGCAGACCACCGATGGCAGCAACAGCTACCAGAGCAGCAATCAGGCCGTATTCAATAGCAGTTGCACCAGCTTCAGATTTTTTCAGAAGTGAAAAGAATTTTGTCATTTGTTTACTCCAATGTGCCAAAAGTTAAATTAGGTTCCTATGCCAAATTTTGTGAGTACCAATATGCACAGAAGTTATGAACAAAAAGTTAATGGAAATTCTTTTTTATTGTTTTAGAACAAATACTTACAAGATTTAAATTGATAAAAAATTAACTTGTTGTTAAGGTGTGATTTAATCAAAATCATATAAAATTTTATCTGCCTTTTCCCTGCAGCCGGCAATATGCGGCAAATAGTTAACCCTTATATGTGGAAACAATTAAGAATATTAACGGTTTAGGCTGTGTGGGGATAATTTGAAATTGTCAGGACCAGATGCTGTACATATCCATCCTGACAGTGGCAGGAAAGGTCTCCGCCGATCAGGCGGGCAAGGTCTCTGGCAACCGAAAGACCGTATCCCGGCGCCAGTCTGGGCGCCGGATTTTTTTTGGAATTTTTGATATTTTCTGACTCGTCGGTGCTTTTCAGGACCTTCTGGAACAGATTTTTCGCATCTTTTTCGGCAATTTTCTGCCCCAGCAAGGGGACTTCGATTCTTACCTGGGCATTGCTGTTCATCATGACGGACAGATTCATTATGTCGCCCTCGTGGGCTTTTTTCATGGCACTGGAGATCATTTTGCTCAGGCACATTTCGAGGCATTGCCGGTCATTATAAAGGATAACATCAATGTTATCGCTGCTGCTGCGGAATTTAACCTTCTTGCTCTGGGCCAGAGGTGCAATTTTTTCCGCACAATCATCAATGATGGATTTAAGCGAAAATGATTCCGGGGTGATCTCGATCAGGCCGGAGTCCAGTTTCGCCGAATCAAGGACATCGTTGACGGCATCCTTCAGCAGGTTCGCAGCACTTAGAATGCTTTTGGTATGTTCCCGGTATTGTTCATTGACCGGTCCCCAGGCTTCCATATCGATCATTTCCGAGAAGCCGATAATGGCGTTCAGGGGGGTGCGGAACTCATGGGACAGATTTTGCAGCAGTTCAGAGGCGATATGGTCTTCCTTTTCGCCACCGGTATCTTTGCCGGACGTGGCGGCGGGATGTTTCTGCGGGACGGGTGTCGGTGCCGGCGGGGTTTCCCCGGCTGTTTCCGTTCGTGACAGGGGAAGCATGTCCGAGGATGTTTCAGCGGCACGGGCGCTGCCCCGATAGCCTGTAAAACGGCCGGTCTGGATATCGAAGACCGCAATGCCGCTAAGCAGCCATTTGGTGCTGTCTCCGCCTTCCGAGCGGATCAGGAATGTTTCGTCCCTGAACGGGGTACGTCGTTCAAACAGTGATTCAAAGCTGAGGTCCCCGTTCTGTTCCGGCAGCACTTCGCACATTTCGATGAAATCTTCACCGATCATACTGTTGGCCGGCCGGCCAAAGGCCGTAAAGGCTTCCTCGGACAGGAACTTTATGGTGCCCATCCGGTTGATTTCCCAGAACCAGTCTGCGGTGGCCCTTACATAGTCTTTGCTGCGCAATGTCTGTTGATGTAGCGCCTGGGCAGGGGTTTCTTCGGGTTCTTCCTCAACTTCTTCCGCCCGGACTTCGCTTTCCTGGCCGGACAGGTCATTGGCCACGTCGCCAACGGGATGTGGATGTTCCTGGATGTCTTCGGGGTGTCGTTCAGTTTCTGCCCTGGTATTTTTGCCAAAAGACATGGCCAGCCTGGCTTCTTCTTCAAGGTTGAAAATGGCCTTGGACAGGGCTGCCATACTTATATGTGTGGCTTTTTGCTGTTCATCTTCTGCATCGGCGCCAGATCCTGTCTGCTCTTCCGGTTCCTTTTTTTGTTTCAGGAACGACGGCACATCCTCGGAAAAGGCCAGTTTATTGTCCAGAACCAGTTTTGGCTTGGGGGTGGACCGTTCCTGGCGTTCCGGTGTTGCCGGTCCGGTTGTATCTCCGCGTTTCCTGTCAGCCGCACCCGGTTTCAGTATGTCCTCGTCCAGGGTGACTTGGCCGTGAATATTCTGTGCCTTGACCATTTCGAGGATGCTGGCGGTCATGGACTCGTCCAGTTCCGGTTCGCGGTCTGCTTCCCGCTGCTCCAGTTCACTGAGGCTCAGCTTATGGCGAACCTGTTCACTGTGTTTCTGTTCCTGGTGGCTTAATTCCTGCCGGATCAGGGGGGACAGGCCAAAGCGGCGGCCGATATGCCGGCGATGGGCTTCGCTGCCATATCTGGCCAGATGCATAAGCTGCTCATCCGGGAGTACTGCTCTTTCAAGCAGGGGGGCGGAAACCTCAACGATGTCTTCACTGAGCAGGCTGACCAGTTCCTGGGGGGGATTGTTCATGTCTGCCAGAAGATCTGCAATTTCCTTCCGGGTCTCTATCCTGACGTTGGAAATCAGTTCCCGCAAGATATCGAGAAGCATACGGGCTTGTTTGTCTGACTGAAGGGGACGTTGCTGAAGGAAAAGATCGCAGATGTGCGAAAAAAGCAGAGTTCTGCTTTGCAGGGAATTATCCTGTGCCAGTTCTAGCAAATTCCGGATTTTATCATCATACATAGCGCTTTTCGGCACTGCGTTCCCTTTACTGCATATAACAAAACGGTGCGCAGGCAACACCGTTGTTGATTAAAATTTTATCTACCGGATCTATATTTCCCCTGTATGAATACTATAACTTTTTCCGCCGGAAAGTACCAGCCAAAATCTCGGCGCATGTGTCGTTTAAATATCAAATATATTCGAATGGGAGCGGAAAAGGGCGGGATGCGCGTTCGGCCGAAAAGAGATGGTGGATGTATAAAATTATATTCTTCTAAAAAAAACGGATAGATTCTATCACGGACGCGACATTTTCTTGCTGTAATGGTGCTTATCCTGTATAAAAAAACCATTGCGAGTTTTAGTCAAAAATTTAAGGGAACCTTATGCATCAGGTGAAACTGGACGAAATTGATCGTCGAATTCTCGAAAACCTGCAGCAGGATGGCCGCATGACCAATGTGGAGCTGGCGGAACGGGTTGGTATAACGGCACCGCCTTGCCTGCGTCGGGTGCGGGCGCTGGAAGACGCCGGATACATCCAGGGCTATCATGCTGACCTGAATGCGGAGTCCCTGGGGTATGGCCTCACGGTTTTTGCCATGGTCGGTCTGCACAGCCAGGCGGAAAATGATCTGAAGGCTTTTGAGGGACTTGTCAATCAGTGGCCCCTGGTTCGGGAAGCCTATATGCTGAACGGGGAGATCGACTTTATTCTCAAGATTGTCTCCCGGGATCTGGCGCAGTTTCAGAATTTTCTGACTTCCAAACTGACGCCGGCGCCAAATGTGGCCAGTGTCAAGACCTCCCTGAGTATCCGCTGCGGCAAACATCTGCATGGCGTGCCTGTAGACTAGGGAAATAGTAATGTGACCGGGGACAAGGTTCCGGACAAAGAAAAAGCCACCGGAAACGGTGGCTTTTTCTTAGGGATCGCGTGGCGCTTGGTGTCTCAGATGAACTCGATTTTGACAATCTCGTAGTAGGCCTCTCCCTGGGGAGTCTTGACCTCGACTTCATCACCGACCCGGCGACCGATCATGGCATGTCCGAGAGGGGAGCTCAGGGAAATCTTGCCCTTGCTCACATCGACTTCGTCGACGCCGACAATCTGGTAAGTAAATTTCTTGTCGTCTTCATCTGCTATGGTCACAGTAGAAGCAAATACGACCTTGTCGCCGTTCAGGTCAGAGGGGTCAATGACTTCAGCCCGGCTGATCTTGTCTTCGATTTCCTGAATGCGGCCTTCAATCATACCCTGCTGCTCTTTGGCGGCGTGATATTCGGCATTTTCCGAAAGATCTCCATGGGCGCGGGCTTCCTCGATGGCCTTGATCACGGCCGGGCGGGCGTCATGTTTGAGATGTTTCAGCTCTGCTTCGAGTTTTGTATGACCTGCAGAGGTCATTGGAACTTTTTCTACCATGGCTCTTTTTTCTGTTTCCAAATAAAAATATTCCGCACAGCCCCTTGCCTCCCCGGGGAAATGCGACATTTTGTTCGGTCTGTTCTAACAGGCCAGACGGCGTTTCCCGCCTAACGCGTATAAGACTGAAGGGGTTTAACGGCAAGTTCACTGGATTTCAAGACTTTTATTGCTTCCATGGAAGAAAGTGCGCCGCGGGTGGTTGTGTAATAGGGGATGTTATTCACCAGAGCCGTTCGTCTCAGTTCATAACTGTCCTGAATGGACTGGGCCCCTTCTGTGGTATTGAAGACCAGATGTACCTCACCATTCTTCATGGCGTCCACAATGTGGGGACGTCCTTCCAGAACCTTGTTGACCCGTTTCACATCCACACCGTTTTCTTTCAGATATGAAGCAGTTCCGCCGGTTGCGATCACCTTGTAGCCCATCTCAATGAGCTGCTTGGCCGCTTCGACCATCTTGGGCTTGTCCTTGTCCTTGACGGAGATAAAGACGGTGCCTTTCAGGGGTAAATGAGTGCCGGCCGCAATCTGGGATTTGAGGAAGGCGCGGGCGAAATCCGTATCCAGCCCGATCACTTCGCCTGTTGACCGCATTTCCGGGCCAAGCAGGATATCGACACCGGGGAAACGGGTAAATGGCATAACGGCTTCCTTGACCGCCACATGATTCGTTTTAAAGCTGGGAATATCGAAATTATCCAGTGATTCTCCGGCCATCAGGCGGGCAGCAATCTTGGCCACCGGCGCCCCGATGGCTTTGGCCACAAACGGTACGGTCCGGCTGGCGCGCGGGTTGACCTCGATGATGTAGACCACGTCATCCTTGACAGCATACTGTACATTCATCAGGCCCTTGACATTCAGCGCCAGGGCAAGCTGTTCAGTCTGACGACAGATGTCTTCCATGACACTGTCTTTCAGGGAATAGGGCGGCAGGGAGCAGGCGCTGTCGCCGGAATGAACACCGGCTTCCTCGATATGCTGCATGATTGCCGCCACGTGAACTTTTTCCCCGTCACAGAGCGCGTCAACATCGACCTCGGTCGCCCCTCCGAGGTAACGATCGATCAGCACCGGACTGTCACCGGAAACATCTACGGCTTCGTTGATGTAGCGGCGCAGGCTGGTGGTGTCATAGACAATTTCCATGGCCCGGCCGCCCAGTACGTAACTGGGACGGATGAGGACCGGATAACCGATACGCTCGGCCACTTCCACGGCCTTCTCTTCGGTGGTGGCCAGACCGTTTTCCGGCTGGCGCAGGTCGAGGCGGTCGATCAGGTCCTGGAACCGTTCCCGGTCTTCGGCCAGGTCGATGGCGTCAGGGGAGGTGCCGAGGATCGGAATGCCGACCGCTTCCAGGGCATGGGACAGTTTCAGCGGGGTCTGTCCGCCGAACTGGACGATCACGCCAAGAACGGTACCGTTTTGCTGTTCCTTGCGGATCAGTTCGATGACATCCTCGGCAGTCAGCGGTTCGAAATAGAGCCGGTCTGACGTATCGTAGTCGGTTGAGACGGTTTCCGGGTTGCAGTTGACCATGATGGTCTCATAACCCTGATCGCTGAGGGCAAAGGCTGCATGGCAGCAACAATAGTCGAACTCGATTCCCTGGCCGATCCGGTTGGGACCGCCACCCAGAATAATGATTTTGTTTTTGTCGCTTGGACGGGTTTCGCATTCCGCTTCGCCGCTGGCGTCCCGCTCGTATGTGGAATACATATAGGGGGTCAGCGCCTCGAATTCCGCGGCACAAGTATCGACCCGCTTGAATACCGGATGCAGATCCAGTGCCAGCCGGCGGGCGGTGACCCGGGCTTCTTTCTGATTGGTCAGCTGTCCAAGCCGGGAATCTGAAAAACCGAGGGCCTTGAGCTGTCCGAACTCGAATTTATTGTCCGGCAGGCCATGTTCACGCACCTGCTGTTCGGTGTCGACAATTTTTTTGATCTGATCAATGAACCAGGGATCGTATTTGGCGATGGCGTGGATCTCGGCCGGTTCCATGCCTTCACGCAGGGCCTGGGCCATAACCTGCAAGCGATCGACTGTCGGGTTAGCCAGAGCCGCCCGGATGGCGTTCATGTCACCGGTTTTTGGATCATAGCCGGGGATTTTTACTTCATTGAGGCCGGTCAGACCGGTCTCCAGCGAACGCAGGGCCTTTTGCAGGCTTTCCGGGAAAGACCGGCCGATGGCCATGGCTTCGCCGACCGATTTCATGGCGGTGGTCAGTGTCGGTTTTGTGCCGGGGAATTTCTCGAAGGTAAATCGCGGAATTTTGGTGACCACATAGTCGATGGTTGGTTCGAACGACACCGGGGTCGCCCCGGTGATGTCGTTCTGCAGTTCGTCAAGGGTATAGCCGACCGCCAGTTTGGCCGCGACCTTGGCGATCGGGAAACCGGTTGCCTTTGACGCCAGGGCCGAGGAACGGCTGACGCGTGGGTTCATTTCGATGACGATCAGACGGCCATCTTCCGGGTTGACGGCAAACTGCACATTCGACCCGCCGGTTTCCACACCGATTTCACGCAGCACCGCAATAGAGGCATTCCGCATGATCTGATATTCTTTATCGGTCAGAGTCAGGGCAGGGGCCACGGTGATACTGTCGCCGGTGTGAATGCCCATGGGGTCAATATTCTCGATGGAACAGATGATAATGCAGTTGTCCGCTGTGTCGCGCACCACTTCCATTTCATATTCTTTCCAGCCCAGCAGGCTTTCATCGATCAGCACCTGGCCCATGGGAGAGGCTTCGATGCCGCTTTTGATGAAATGTTCGTATTCTTCCTTGTTATAGGCAACGCCGCCGCCTGTGCCGCCCAGGGTAAAGGCGGGACGGATGATGGCAGGCAGGCCCACTTCATCCATGACTTCCATGGCGCGGCGGATGCCGGCTGCCCGGTCATAGTCAACGATATTGCCTTCCTCGTCCCGGATGGCCGGGGAGGTGGCGATGGCGGCCCGCGGGTTTTCTAGGCCGATGGCGTCCATGGCGGCGCGGAATTTTTCCCGGTCCTCGGCCTTTTCGATGGCTTCTTCATTGGCGCCGATCAGTTTGACACCATGTTTTTTCAGGACGCCCATCTGGGCCAGTTTCAGGGCTGTGTTCAGGCCGGTCTGGCCGCCCATGGTCGGCAGGATGGCATCCGGTTTTTCTTTTTCGATGATTTTCTCAACGAATTCCGGGGTGATCGGTTCCACATAGGTGGCGTCGGCGATCTCCGGGTCGGTCATGATGGTGGCCGGGTTGCTGTTGACCAGGATGATGCGGTAGCCTTCTTCCCTCAGCGCCTTGCAGGCCTGGGAGCCGGAGTAATCAAATTCGCAGGCCTGGCCGATAATAATGGGGCCGGCGCCGATGATGAGAATGGATTCTATGTCAGTACGTTTAGGCATGTTTCTCAATCATCTCCATGAAGCGGTCAAACAGGTAATGGCTGTCCTGGGGTCCCGGGCTGGCTTCCGGGTGGTGTTGTACGGAAAAGGCCGGGCGATCCATCAGCTCCAGCCCGCAGAGGGTCTGGTCGAACAGGGAAATATGGCTGACTTTTACATTGTTGGGCAGGCTGTCCTTGTCCACCATGAAGCCGTGGTTCATGGAGGTAATCTCAACCTTGTCTGTATTATAGTCCATCACCGGGTGGTTGGCGCCGCGATGTCCCTGGTGCATCTTGACGGTTTTGGCGCCGATCGCAAGGGCCAGCATCTGATGTCCGAGGCAGATGCCGAACAGGGGGATATTGGTTTCCAGGAGTTCCCTGATCACCGGGATGGCATATTCGCCGGTGGCGGCCGGATCGCCGGGGCCGTTGGAAAGGAATATTCCGTCCGGTTTCAGCGCCAGGATGTCGGCGGCGCTGGTGGTGGCCGGCACGACGGTGATTTTCGCGCCGGTGCTGGCCAGGCAGCGCAGGATGTTGCGTTTGACCCCATAGTCGATGGCGACCACATGGGCCTTGGGTGATGTCTGTTTGCCATAGCCATCCTCCAGGGTCCAGCGGGTTTCATCCCAGCTATAGGGGGAAAGGCAGGTCACGGTCTTGGCCAGGTCCATACCGTTCAGGCCCGGCCAGGCTTTGGCTTTTTCAACAAGCGCCGGAATATTGAATTTTCCGTCCCGGGAAAAGCTTAGCACGCCGTTGGGGGCGCCGTTCAAACGGATGTAACGGGTCAGTCGTCGGGTATCGACACCGGAAATACCGGTCAGGTTTCTTTCCCGGCACCATACATCAAGATGCTGACTGTTGCGGAAATTGGACGGGCAGGTGATATCTTCACGCACGACAAGTCCCAGCGCGGCCCCGCCCGGGTTCTGTTCCGGGGAGGTTTCAATGTCTTCATCGTTGGTGCCCACATTGCCTATATGGGGGAAAGTGAAGGTGACAATCTGTCCGGCGTAGGAGGGGTCAGTCAGGATTTCCTGATAACCGGTCATGGCAGTGTTGAAGCAGACCTCGCCGACCACGTCGGCCTCGGCGCCGATACCATACCCCCAGAAGACAGTGCCGTCTGCCAGCACGAGGGCGGCGGTGATGTTCGGGTGTGGCGGGTTGTGGTCGGTCTGGTCCTGGTTCATGAACGGCTCGATTTCTCTCTGGACAATGATCTGGCGATTTCTATCTGGCGACTTGCGGGGCAGCTCGGTTCGGACAGCATATCCTGTCACTGACCCCGGCGCAAATTGACCGGAACTTAAGCAATTGACTCATGCAGGTCAAGAAAAACATTTTAAAAAAATATCCTTTAAAATCAATAAGTTAAATCTTAATTTGAGGTTGCTTTTTGAGCTGAATTACGATAGAGTCTCTTCTTTCCTGAAAGAGAAAGCCGACTGTAGGTCAAATGATCAAGTCGGCATTTTTGTAAAAAAGGATATAAAATCAATATGTTGCGTGAAAAACTCAACGACACTATGAAGCAGGCGATGAAGGACAAGGATAAACGTCGGCTGGCGACAGTGCGACTCATCCTTGCGGCCATCAAGGACCGGGACATCAGTAAACGGACTGAAGCCGGGGATCAGGGTGTCGGCGATGAGGACATTATTGAGATCCTGTCCAAAATGGTCAAACAGCGCAAGGAAAGCATCAAGGCTTATGAAGAAGGCGGCCGTCTCGAACTGGCGGAACAGGAAAAAGAGGAAATGCAGATTATTTCCGAATTTTTGCCTCGCCAGATGAGCGATGATGAAATCCAGGCCGCGGTAAAAAAGGCCATTGACCAGACGGAAGCGTCCGGTCTCAAGGACATTGGAAAAATCATGGCTCTCCTGAAAGAGCAATATGCCGGCCAGATGGATTTCGCCAAGGCCAGTGCATCTGCCAAAAGCATTTTGTCCTGATCCTTTAACTGTTATTGATATATGCGCCGGGGTCCCTATTCTACTGCAGGGCAGGATAGGCAACAGGGGTGGAAGAAGTGAATGGGCTTTTCGCCGGACTTTCTTGAAGAAATCAGGTCACGTCTGCCGGCCAGTGAAGTGGTTGGCAAAAAAGTGCGCCTCGTCCGCAAGGGGCGGGAACATTCCGGCCTGTGTCCCTTTCACAATGAAAAATCTCCTTCCTTTACGGTCAATGACGACAAGGCCTTTTATCACTGTTTCGGCTGTGGGGCGCACGGCGATATTATCCGTTTTGTGACCGAGACAGAGGGACTGAGCTTTCCCGAGGCGGTGGAACGTCTTGCCGGACAGGCCGGGCTGCCGATGCCGGAATATACGCCGGAAGACCGGGTAAAGACCGAAAAGCGTAAAAATCTCTATGATGTGATGGAAGCCGCCACCCAGTGGTTTCAGTCCCAGTTGCGCACCCGGGCCGGAAAAGAGGGACTTGATTATCTTCTGCGTCGCGGGCTTTCAGAGCCGACCATCCGTAATTTTCGCCTGGGTTTTTCCCAGGACAGCCGCACCGCGCTGAAGGACGCCATGCTGGCCCGGGACGGCATCACCGAGGATATGCTGGTCGAGGCCGGACTTCTGATCCGGCCGGAGGTCGATCCCCATGATCCGCCGGGCACGGCAAAGGAGACCTATGATCGGTTCAGGCACCGGGTGATGTTCCCCATTACTGACCGGCAGGGGCGGGTGGTGGCCTTTGGCGGCAGGGCCCTGTCCAGTGACGCCAAGGCCAAATATCTCAATAGTCCGGAAACCCCGCTGTTTCACAAGGGACGGCTGCTGTATAATCTGGCCGGCGCCCGCAAGGCGGCTTACGATATCGGCCGGGTACTGGTGGCCGAAGGTTACATGGATGTGATCGCCCTGGCCCAGGCCGGGTTCGACTATGCCGTGGCGCCGCTGGGTACCGCGGTAACCGAGGAACAGATCGGTGAATTATGGCGGCTGGCGCCGGAACCTTTGTTGTGTTTTGACGGCGACCGGGCCGGCCTGAAGGCGGCGGAACGGGTGGTCGAACGGGCGCTGCCGCTGCTCAAGCCCGGCCACTCGCTGAGGTTCGTCTATCTGCCCGAAGGCGAGGATCCCGACAGTTTCGTTCAGGGGCATGGCGCCCGGGCCTTCAGCCAGCTTCTGGAAGAGGGAAAACCCCTGGCTACCGTTTTGTGGAACATGCTGATCCGGGAAACGCCGGCCGAGACGCCGGAACAGCGCGCCGGTCTGCAGCAGTCGATCCAGCAGACCCTTGCCGAGATCAAACATGAAACCATTCGCGGCTATTACCAGAATGATTTCCGCAAGCGCCTGCAGAAATATCTTGGCGAGGAGGTTTTGCCGGAAAATCTGTCGCCGGACAGGCCTTCAAATGGAGCCCGTGGCGGGGACTCGGGCGAGAATCGGTTCGTCCGGTTGGATAAAAGCCGGTCATGGAAGTCCCGGGGGGCGCCGAAAGAGCCGGAGTACGGGGTGCGAACCCTGAAAGATACGGCCCGGGGAAAGGTCGGGGCCAGAGTGCTTCTGGACCTTGAAAGGCTAATGATTCTAACGATTTTGAACCATCCGTTCCTGCTTGAAGCGCATCATGAGGACCTTGCGGTCTGTGATTTCGAATCACAGGAGCTTGACAAACTCCGCAATGAAATCATACGTATATCAATTCGCGACTCGGACCTTGACAGAGAGAGCCTCCATCGCCACCTGATAGATCAGGGATACGGCAAGGCAATAGAAGTCATATTTGATCAGGAAGTCCTCAAGGCCGATTGGTTCGCGTGGCCCGATGCTGCTTTACAAGATGTGGAGCAGGGGTGGCTGCATGTGGTCAATCGAAAACGTCTGTTTGTCCTGGAAAAGGAAAAACAGGCTGTAGAGCAGGAACTGGCAGAGAATATGACAGATGAGGTTTTCGCAAGATTTCAGGCATTGAATGCAGAAATTGAGGACGCCCGCAGAGTCGAAGCCAGCATGGATGAATATGGAATAGCATCAGGAAAGCGAAGTTCTTCCTGAGGAAAATGTGTATCTGTGGCTGCCCCGGACGGGCAGTCCGGTCGTTGCAGTAGTTATTACGTCTGGGATATTGAGGTAAATATGGTTGAAAAGGCATCAAAAACGACAGATAAAAACGTCGAAAAATCAGAAGATGCGACAGAGGGTCCCCTGAGTGACCCGAGCCAGGAAACAGTGAAAAAAATGATCGCCGCTGCCAAGGAGCGGGGATATATTACCTATGACGAGCTCAATAATACTCTGCCCCAGGATGAAATGTCTTCGGAGCAGATCGAGGACATTATGTCCCTGATTTCCGAAATGGGCATTAATATCATTGAGGCCGACGAGGCGGATGATGGCGGCGATGGAGAATCGGCGAAATCCAGCAAAAAATCCGACGATGACGATGGTGAAGAAGAGGAAGTCGAAGCCGCCGTACCGGAAAAGACGACCACGGACCGCACCGACGATCCGGTGCGCATGTACCTGCGGGAAATGGGCAGTGTGGAACTGCTCAGCCGTGAGGGCGAGATCGCCATTGCCAAAAGGATAGAGGCCGGCCGGGAGACCATGATCGCCGGTCTGTGCGAAAGCCCGCTGACCTTCCGCGCGCTGGTGAACTGGGCCCAGCTTCTGGAAGAAGAAGAAATCCTGTTGCGTGATGTGATTGATCTGGACGCCATGTATGGTCTGGACCCGACACAGGACGGCGATGACGAAGAAGACGCCAAAAAGAAAGCCGTTGCGGCTGCGGCGGCTGAAAAGCCGGCTGAGAAAATTGCCGAGGCGGCACCGGAGGCGGTAAAATCTTCCGAAGAGCGCGGCGACGGCCTTGATGATGAAGAGGCAGAAGGCGAGACATCCGAAGAAGAAGAGGATGATGACGACGAGGACGCCGAGAACAACATGTCTCTCGCCGCCATGGAAGAAGCGCTGCGTCCCGAGGTCATGGAAACTTTTGCCAAACTGCAGCAGAGCTATAAAAAGCTGGTCAAGCTGCAGGATGCCCGTCATGAAGCCAGCCTCAAGACCGAGAATTTATCCGACAGCCAGGAAAAGAAATTCCAGAAAATTTCCGTGGAGCTCGCCGACGCCATCAAGGGCCTGCGCCTGAATAATGCCCGCATTGATGCGCTGCTGGAGCAGCTCTACAGCCTGAACAAGCGCCTGATGGGCCTTGAAGGCAAGATGCTGCGCCTGGCCGAACGTTACAAGATTAACCGCAAGGTTTATCTGGACAATTATCTGGGCCGGGAACTTGAACCATCCTGGATCGAGGAAGCCGCCGGCATTTCCGGTCGCGGCTGGTCCGACTTTGCTGAACGCGAGCGCGAAGTGATCAACAACATGCGCGCCCAGGTCGCCGACATCGCCCAGGAAAGCGGCCTTACCATCGGTGAATTCCGCAAGATCGTCAGCATGGTCCAGAAGGGCGAAAAAGAAGCCCGCATCGCCAAGAAGGAAATGGTGGAAGCCAACCTGCGCCTGGTGATCTCCATTGCCAAGAAATATACCAACCGCGGCCTGCAGTTCCTTGACCTCATTCAGGAAGGCAACATCGGCCTGATGAAAGCGGTGGACAAATTCGAATATCGCCGCGGTTATAAATTCTCCACCTATGCCACATGGTGGATCAGGCAGGCCATCACCCGCTCCATCGCCGACCAGGCCCGCACCATCCGTATTCCGGTGCATATGATCGAGACCATCAACAAGCTGGTCCGCACCGGCCGCCAGATGATGCACGAGATCGGCCGCGAGGCGACCCCGGAAGAGCTCGCATCCCGCCTCAGCATGCCGCTGGAAAAGGTCCGCAAGGTGATGAAAATCGCCAAGGAGCCCATATCGCTCGAAACCCCGATCGGCGACGAGGAGGATTCACATCTCGGTGATTTCATCGAGGACAAGAACGCCATCCTGCCGGTCGACAGCGCCATTCAGTCCAACCTGCGCGATACCACGACCCGGGTTCTGGCCAGCCTGACCCCGCGTGAGGAACGTGTCCTGCGCATGCGTTTCGGCATCGGCATGAACACCGACCATACGCTGGAGGAAGTGGGCCAGCAGTTCAGCGTGACCCGCGAGCGTATCCGCCAGATCGAGGCCAAGGCGCTGCGCAAACTGAAACATCCGAGCCGGTCCCGGAAGCTGAGAAGCTTCCTGGATACCTAAGGTCAACTCAAGGTCACTGAAAAGGGGATAAGACATGGGACCTTTTGAAATGGTGGTGCTGATCGTCCTGATCGTTATGGCGGCGGGCATTCTCAAGAACTGGCTCCGGGCCAAAGAGAACGGCGCCAAGCTTGATCTTGGCACCCTGGCCCATGACCTGGGTCTGGACGACGATTATTACTCCAAGAACCAGATCAAACCCTATCTCGACCGTATCGAGGGGCTCGAGGAACGGATCAAGGTTCTGGAACGCATCGTCACCGACAAGAGCCACAATCTGGCCAAGGAAATCGACAGCCTTAAATAATTTGCATGACAAGGGCGGCCCGGGCGCACTTTCGGCTTGCCCTTCTTATCCCCTGTCTGCTATTCACCATTAATCCTCTCGGGGGCCCGTAGCTCAGTTGGTTAGAGCGAACCGCTCATAACGGTTTGGTCGCAGGTTCGAGTCCTGCCGGGCCCACCATTCTCCTTCTTTGCCATCCTGATAGAAACAGTGCTATACTTTCTTCCGATCTGAGTTTGGGGGAGCCGATGAACCGTCTTTTTGCACTTTTTTTTCTATTCCTGACCCTGCCTCTCGCCGCCCGGGCGGAGGAAGGCGCGGTGGACTTTATCCGCTTTGACTGGATGGTGGAGCCCAACCGGGAGCAGTTTTACGCGGCGACCACATACCTCTTCGAGGCCTTTGGGCCGGATGAACGGTTATATCTCTATGCTGAATATGGAATCTTCGACGGTGTTTATGCACTGACCACCACAAGGGCGGGACAAAGAGACCTGAGAAAAGCACTTGCGGGAATTGATGAGTCTTATCTTACTACGCATCTGGAACCGACGTCGTCAGGGCAAAGCCCTTTGCATAACTATCTACTATATACCCCTTACTGGAATGAAATGGATCGAACCAGTGGTAATAACCGCCAACAGAAGGAAAAAGAAGCCCATATTCCCGAACCACTCTCACCAGTTTGTACGGTTATTCGTAAAAATCAAATGGGCTCGATCAAGAGAATTGCGAAGGCTCAATTAAAAATGATTCAGCAAATGGCACGCCATGGTCATCTAATGAGTGTAACTTATCGACCGGGCGATAATAAAAATTTTAGAGACCTCATTTTTACATTCCGCGCCGACTGCGCTCATAAGGACGAAATCGTTGCTGAACTGATGGCGTTGATGGACGGGAAGTAACTTTCCCCTTGCAGTGATTTCCGTTGTCGCGCCACAATAGGCGGCTCACAACAGAAGGAGGCCCCCTATGAAATGCGTGACACTGGTGCGCTTCAGTCCGAAAGAAAAACGCCCGTCCGGGGAATATAAGAAATTCCTCGAGGGCCTCATGCATGTTTACGCAGGGGCGGAGGGGCTGCGGCATAAATATTTCACCGTCACCGATAACGGCGAGGCGGTGGGGATCTATGAATGGACCTCCCGCGATCTCGCCGAGGCCTTCTTCACCGACGACTGGCACCGGATGATGCAGGGCATGGCTTCAGCGCATTCCCTCGAGTATCTCACCGTCCGGGCGGAGCTGGACAATGATGCGGGGGAATTTCAGTTTTACGGATAGGGGCGCCCCGGACCGCGCTCAGCTTTCCGAATGCACCCGGTCCCAGACACCGAACTCATGATCGATGCTCCAGTTGATGAGAAAACGGTAGATATCCTCGATATAACTCTCATTTCCGTCAAGGTCCGCGGCGACGGCTCTGGCTTTCATGACCACATCCTCGATCCGGGCGTCGTCATGGACCTGCCCGCGGTCCTGTTTGATGTGCCCCGCCTGTTTGATATAGTCGAGCCGTTCCAGCAGCAGCGGCACAAGCCGCCGGTCGATGCGGTCGACCTCTGTACGGACTTCAGTCATATTCTGACAGGCTACGGATTTGTTTCGGGAGGGCATGGGGGCTACTCTTGTCGGATGATGATGTTGTAAATTCCGATCGAGTTCTACAGGCTGCAGGCCTGAACTGCAACAGGCGACGTTCGGGTTTTACGGGTAGCGTTCAGACCCTGACGTTGACCATGGTCGCCTGCATCAGCGCCACCAGTTTGCGGGTCTCGCCTGATATCGCCACCACTTCCCCCCGGCAGACGGTGAGGTTGCGCCCGGCGTTTTCCACCGTGCCGGTGGCAATGAATTTTTCGCCAATCGCGGGCCGCAACATGTTGATCTTGAATTCGGCCGAAACAATGTCGCAGCCCTCCGGCGCCTTGGTCAGGGCGGCGTAACCGCAGGCGCTGTCGGCGATGCTGGTGACCGCCCCGGCATGAAGGAACCCCTGCTGCTGGGTCAGGCTTTTGGCATAGGGCAGCTCAATCTGCACTTCGCCGTCCTTGACGGAGAGCAGCCTTGCGCCGAAGGTCTCCATCAGGCCCTGCAGGATGAAACTGTCTTCAATGCGTTTCTTAAGGTCAGTCATGGAAATCTTTCCTAAATCGGATTGTCGAGGGAGGCGGGCGGCATGGTGAACCATTCCGGCCCCTTTTCGGTCATATGGAAGCAATCCTCCAGCCGCACGCCGAATTCGCCGTAGATATATATTCCCGGCTCGTTGGAAAAACACATGCCCGGCGCCAGCGGCGTCTTTTCGCCCTCGACCAGGTTGAAAAGGCCGCGTTTGGTGAGGTTCATTCTCTATCCCCTTCTTCGGGCTTTCCTGCCCTGAAACCAGTGCAAAACTATACAGCTCCCGAAACGGCCTGTCACGGGGGAAGGGGAGGTTAGATCTTCATATCGTCATTCCCGTAAAAACGGGAATCCAGTTTGGCGGTTAATCCGGATTCCGGCCTTTGCAGGAGTGACTGATTCATATTTATGGTGTTATGATCGCCTTGATAACGGATCAAAGTTCGGATTGGGGGGAATGTCAGAAGAAATCGAAAAACAACTGAATGCGCTTGTGTTTGGCGTCATGCAGGACGCCTTCAAGCAGGTATGTGAGGCTCACAGAAACCTCTATTACATGGGGGACAAGGTCATCCCCTATATAGAAGAGAAGCTTCTCAGTCGATCCTGGGAGGAAGTCGGATACAGCACGGATCTGGGCCTGTTAAATGCGATGCTCGGACTGGTTCATGATATTGATGAGGACCGATCCCGCGCGATATCGAAAAAGATCCAACAGCGGGGGTGTAGCGTCCCGGTTCGTCGCCGGATGGATCAGCTTCTTTCGTTTACGGTGAAGGACTATTTTCAGTATGTGGCTTCAGGCATGAATGTTTTTCAGGAAAAACGCCTCGCACGGCCGGATTATGTTCGCAGAAAGATAGAAAACTGGATGTCGTTTGTTCCGGCTGAAGACCTTTCCGGTATTGAAAGACTTTACATAATTGCGTGTCAGGATAATGACCGTAGCGGCAGCTACATGCCGATCCTTCAGAATATTGTCGTTGAATGGGGTGTGCAATCCTCACGTTGGAACCCTCTCTCGGTGGTGGAGCGGTTTTTTGTGAAAAAAACGCTGTATCATGAAGTTGGTCACCATGCCCATCGCCATACCTTCGGGCAGGATCCCGACCAGGAAAAAGAGGCGGATAAATATGCCGTGAAGCTTCTTCTCAAGTGTCATCCTGTTTTTCTTGGATCCCTCAAGAGGCTTGTTCTTTTTATAAAAAAACTAAAAAATCGAAAAAAGGCCCTTGATGATGATTGATGTGCGCAACAAATCGACGGAAAAAACCGCCATATCCACGCATTATGCCGGGCATTTCGACGGTTCGGGGGTATAAATCGACCAAAAATTGACGGAAAATCGTTCCACAAGAGGGGCTAACCCCTCACGACCTCACGGGGAGATAAAAACCTCGGGGATATAACAAAGTCCTCCCGGGGATATAAAAAGAAGGAACGATGCAATGTCCAAATTCACCATCTGGCTGCGCGATGAATATCGCAAGACCGAACGGCGCACGCCGCTGCTGCCGTCCGGGGCCAAAGAACTGATCGATATTGGGTATAATGTGGTGGTGGAGCGCTCGGACAAGCGCATTTTCCCGGACAGCGACTATGAAGCCGCCGGCTGTAAAATGGCCGCCCCCGGAAGCTGGAGGGACGCCCCGGCCGACTTCACCATTTTGGGCCTGAAAGAGCTCCCCCATGATCCGGCGGTGCTGAAAAACAACCATATCTATTTCGCCCATGCCTTCAAACATCAGAACGGCTGGCAGGATCTGCTCGGCCGCTTCCAGAACGGCGGCGGCCATCTACTCGACCTGGAATATATGGTCGACGGCGCGGGCAGGCGGGTGGTGGCCTTCGGTTACTGGGCCGGTTATATGGGCGCGGCGCTGGCGCTGATGCAGTGGTATGACAAGGCAGCAGGCCGCAAGAGCCTGATCGAAAAGGGCCTCACCCCCTGGGACAATGCCGGTCTTCTGGACGAGGATATCCGCGCCCGCAAGGCCGACGGACCAAGCCCGAAGGTATTGATTATCGGTGCGGGCGGACGCAGCGGCCGCGGCGCGCGGGAGCTTCTGGCGCGTCACGGCGCCGAGGTGACCTGCTGGGGCCGGGCGGAGACCGAACAGCTCGACCGCGACGCGATCCTCGACCATGACATCCTGATCAACTGTGTGTTTGTCTCAAGCAGCATCCCGCCCTTTGTGCGCCTGCAGGACCTTGACCGCAACAAACGGCTTTCGGTCATTTCCGACGTGTCCTGCGATCCGCTCAGCAGCTATAATCCGCTGCCGCTGTACGCAGAACCGACAAGCTGGGACCATCCGGTGGTCAAGGCCGGGGTTAACGGCGGCGCCATCGACCTGATCGCCATCGACAACCTGCCGTCGCTGCTGCCGCGGGAAGCCAGCCAGGAATTTGCCGGCCTTCTGTTGCCATATCTGAAGGCGGTGGATAAGCTGGAGGCCAATCCGGTCTGGCGGGCCGCGCTGGGCGCTTATGAAACCGCCTGCGACAGCCTGCCGTCCTGACGTCATCCCGAGTTAAAAACCAGAGGTATATATGTCCACATCTCCCGCACTCCATTGGGTCGGCGCCGGTCTTTCTTCCGGCCCCGGTATTGTTTCGCTTGCCCGCAAGCTTGGCTCTCTCACCGTCTGGGACATCAGTCCCGACCGGGTAAAGGAACTGAAACGGCTCGGCGGGGTGGAGATCGCTTACCGCCCGCTCAATCTGGAAGACGATCGTCTGGTAGGGGATTTCCTTAACAGCCTCCATCCCGGTGATGTGGTGGTGTCCATGCTGCCGGCTTTCCTGCATGTGCAGCTGGCCGAACTTGTGCTGGGTCGTGGCTGCCATCTGGTGACCTCGAGCTATGTCTCGCCGGAAATGCAGGCCCTTGACGGGCGTGCAAAAGAGGCCGGGGTGGCCATCGTCAACGAGGTCGGGCTTGATCCGGGCATCGATCACCTGTTCGCCCATCTGGTGGTGGAAGCGGCCGACAAGGCCGGGCTTCTGGGCCGGGGCCTGCCGATGAGATTTGTTTCCTACTGCGGCGGCGTGCCGGCCGAACCGGATGCCTTTACCTATAAATTCAGCTGGACCCCGCTCGGGGTGCTGACGGCGCTGAAGAACGAGGCCCGCTTCCGTGAAAGCGGCGCCGAGAAGGTGGTGACAAAGGCCTGGGAAGCGGTCGACAACCTGGCAATCGCAGGAGAGACTTTCGAAGTTTATCCCAACCGCAACAGCCTGCCCTATATCGGGGAATATGGCCTGTCCGGGGAAAAGGCGCTGACGGATTTCGTCCGCGGCACCCTGCGCCTCGGCGGCTGGAAAGAGGCCTGGGCCGGAATTTTTGATCTGGTGGAAAATGCCGACATGGCGGCGCTCAAGGCGCTGTCGGCGCAGCTGCAGGCCGAGCATGCCTATGCGGACGGCGAGGAAGACCGGGTGGTGCTCTATGTGGCGCTGGAGATCGAGACAGACGAGGGCCCGTGGAAAGCGTCGCTGGCGCTGGATGAAAAAGGCTCCGGCTGGCAGACCGCCATGGCCCGCACCGTGTCCCTGACGGTAGCCCGGGCGGCGCAGAGTGTGCTCAGGGGCGAATTTGCGCCCGGCGTTCATGCGGCGATTACGGACCCGGACATGTGCCGGCAATGGCTCGGGGATCTCAGGGCCGAGGGGCTCAACATCCGGCCCGAAAATATCTCGCTTTAGCCCGACTGTTTGGGGGCAACGGAAAACACGGTCAGGGAATTACATCCTGTCCGTGTTTTTCATCAACCGGGCATAAAATTCGATCATTTTGGCATAATCCGTCACTTTCAGCCGTTCATTCAGGCCGTGGAAAGCGGGCTTCAGCTCCGGCGTGATATGCATATACTGGAAGCGGTAGGTATTGTTGGAGACACCGGCGAGGAAGCGGCTGTCGGTGGCGGCGGTGACAAGCTGCGGGGTGATCGCCATTTCCTCGTCGCCGGCGGTTTCGAGGATGCTTTGCCGGATGATCTCATAGGCCGGGCTGTCCGCGTCCGACACCGGGGAGGGCTCGGTATGGTTCTGTTTCTCCAGCCGGATATGGGGATCGTCGATGGTCTCTGCCACCATGCGCACCACATCGTCACTTGTCTCGCCCGGAATAATGCGGAAATTGATCACTGCCGAGGCCTCGGTCGGGATCACATTTGATTTTTCCCCGGCGCGCAGGATGGTCGGCGCGGTGGTGGTGCGCAGGAACGGCGACAGGGTGGTGTCGGACGCCAGGCCCTTTTTCAGGATCGGCTGCAGCAGGCCGAAATTATGGAACGCCGTCTTCATGCCGTAGGGCATGTAATATTTCAGGTTGTCGCCGAGGGCGCGGATATACATCATCTGCACCGGCAGGGGATTATCGTAAAGCTTTGTCAGCGCCCGGGCCAGCCGTTCGATGCTGGTGTTTTTTTCCGGCATGCTGGAATGGCCGCCGGTGCCGGTCGCGGTCAGTTTCATATCCATATAGCCTTTCTCGGCGATGCCGATCATGGCAACGGGAATGTCCACCATCGGCAGCAGGCCGTCGGCGATGACCATGCCTTCATCCAGCACATAGTCAAGCCGGATATCATTGTCGGCGAAATATCGGGCCGCAGTGGCGGCCCCGCCATCAGCATTGCCAAGTTCCTCGTCATGGCCGAACAGGAAATAAAGGGTCCGTTCCGGCTCGTGGCCCCGGGCAAGCAGGCCTTCGGCGGCTTCCATCATGGCCATCAGGCCGCCCTTGTCATCCATGGTGCCCCGGCCCCAGATATAACCGTCGGCGATGACGCCGTCGAACGGCGGTTGCTGCCACAGCTCCGGGTTCAGCACCGGCACCACATCCATATGGTTCATCAGCAGCACCGGAGTGAGGGCCGTGTTTTTGCCCGGCCATTTATACAGAAGGCTGTGGCCGGCAAGGACCTGTTTTTCCAGGTTCCCGTGCGCCAGCGGGAAGTTCTGTTCGAGGAATTTGTGGAAGGCGGCAAAGGCGTCCGGGTTGAATTCGGCCGGGTCCTCGGGGGAGATTGTCCTGATCCGGATCGCCCGGCTCAGGCGGTCAAGGCTGTCTTGCAGGGGCAGGAGGTTCATTTCGGCAGTTGTGGATGTCCCTCTTTTCGGGGGCGACAGGAACAGCGGCGGAATAGCCAGCCAGGCGACAACAAGGAGCAGGGCCCCCAGAACCAGATATATTTTCATCAGTCTTCCCCGAAAAGTCAGTTCGAGGCAGTGTAGCCGTTCCGCAGATACATTTCCACATATTGCAGCAGCAGTTTGCGGGCGATTTTTGCACTTTCGGGATCATTGCCCATGATATAGCCCTTGCTCATGCAATGCTCTCGCATGGCCTCGACCATCTCGAGACGGTCTCTGATGCGTTCCGGCCGCTCTGCTTCGGTCCGGGCCTCAAGGCGGATATCTCCCAGGGTCCAGAGGCCGTCTTCCGTCAGCTTCAGTTCGCAGGGGGCGACATTCAGGGTCGGGATGAACTGGCGCTCGTGATCGAATTCCCAGGCATGGCCGGCGCCTTCGATCAGTTCGGCGGTAACCGGACTGCCGCCCTGTTCGATTTCCCGCTCGCGGGCCGCGCAGGCGTCAAGGTTGTTGGAGGCATCTTCGGTGCCGCGGACGCTGATATAGGGAGCGCTGGTTGTCCGCCGGGTGCCCAGATCCGTGTGGCAGGGGCCGTAAAAATCAATATGCAGGGCAAAGGGATCATAGTCCTCTGCCAGTATGTCATACATGCGGCTGTCAATGGCGGCCCGGGTCGCCATGCCGCCGTAGGAAAATCCCAGAAGGCCGATCCTGTCATGGCGGATGGCCGGATGGCGGTTGAGGAATTTCAGCGCCGCATAGGCGTCGGTCATGGCGTCCACATGGCTCATTGACAGGACCCGTATCAGGTAGGGCATCTCCTGAGTGAGGCCGCGAGCGGCGAAGGAATGAATGACAAAGGCGGCCACGCCGCGGGATTGCAGAAGTTTTGCATAGGCGATTTCCCGGCTTTCCCGGATGCTGCCGCTGCCGTGCAGGATGATCATGGCCGGCGCTGGTGTTTCGGCAGTGGCACCGTCAGGCAGATACAGGTCTCCGCGCACCGTCATGGGATATTGCGGGGCATCATCGGCAAGCAGCCAGCGGAAATCCGTCGGCGTCCGGGAGGTGAAATACAAGGTCCCCCGGTCATCCTCCGACAGCTTTTCCTTCGGGGCAGGATAGACCGGAAATTCGGGTATGATAATTTCCGGTTCCGGGTCCGTGTCCGCCCGCAATAGAGGAGCAGACAGAAGTGATGCCGCCAGCATTGTTGTCCCGGCAATCAGGGTCCGTAGAAGGGTCATCATAATAATTGTTGCCAGTCTATCTCGATTTTAAAAATTCCAGATAAGCTCGACACCATAGAGTCTCGGATCATTCGGGGTACTGACAATGGTGCCAAAAAAGTCACGGGTGCTATCGATATATTGTTGTTTGTCAAACAGGTTGCGCACCCACGCATATATTTCCCATGTTTCATTCTCGGATAACAGACCCATCCGGGCATTGACCTGGGTCAGGGCGTCGACCTTGCCGAAGGGCACCACGCTCATATCTACAAGTGTCTTCGTGCTTTGGTTATCTTCGGTCGTATAGAAACTGCCCTGGTGGGTGATTTCCGCACGGAGCAGGAGACGGGCATCAGTGCCGGACAACGGCGTTTCATACTGGGCGCTGGCGGCGAAAGTGAATTCAGGCGCCCGGATCAGATCATTGCCGGAGACATCAGCTCCTTCCGCTCCGCCACCGGGGAAGCTGCCGAATGTTGCGTCCAGCAGACCCACTGAGCCCTGCAGTTCCAGCCCATTCAGCGGCCGCCAGGTAACTTCCGCCTCGATACCCTTGGTTTCAACATCAACATTGCCAATTCGTATTGCTGTGGCGCCAGCGCCGAGATCGACAAACTGATTTATCTGGTAGTCGTTATAGTCTGCCAGGAATGCGGAAATATTGAAGATGAGTTTATTGTCAAATAAAGCGCCTTTAAGGCCGAGTTCATAACTGCGTACGGTTTCCTTGTTGAATTCAATACCCTGGATCAGGTCTAACTGGGTTACATAATCAAGGTTATAACCGCCGCTTTTGAAGCCGCTGCCATAACTTGCATAAACATTGACCCGGTCACTGACAGCGTAGGAGAGGCTGGCGCGGGCGGAAACATAATCGTCGCTGTGTTCATCAACCTTCTGGTCTGTCGCGATCATGAAGATGCCTGAGAAGTCACCGTTCAGGATCCAGTCCACGTCCTTTTTTTCGTAAGTATAACGACCACCTACATTCAGGGTCAGGCGATCTGTAATGTTATAATTGATGTCCGCATAGGCCGCATAACTGTTGGTGGTGACATCGCCTTCGTTAAAGACAGTGGTGCCGGGAGTATTACCAAGGAAAAAGGCTTGGTCCCCGTTGGTCACAATGCGGTCTGTGTCGCTGGTCTGGTGATAATAATAAAGCCCGAGGACATAACCAAGACGACTGGTATCGGGCGAAATTAACTGAAATTCCTGGGTAAACTGCTTGTAATGATCGTAATAATCGATCTTGATCAGATCAACGGGCGAATAGTCTGTATCATTGCGATAATGGACCTTGTTATCCCGATAGGCGGTGATGGATTTCAGGGTGTGGTCGTCGGCAAATCGGTAATTCACGGTCATGCCGCCGCCATAAAGGTCGCGTTTTTCCAGCGGGTTTACGTTGTAGCTGACTTCCCGTTCTTCGGGGGCGTTGGGATCAGTGGTCGTGCCAAGGGTATCGCTCAGATTTTCACCGAGAAAGGCGAGATGGTCACTGTTCAGGCCGTCAAAGGAGAAATTTACATCCATGTCTTCCGAGACATCAACAGCAAGCTGGGCGCGGTAGGCAATGGAGTCCCTCTCGTTCAGCTTATCTCCGTTATAGAGATTGAGGAGTGTGCCGTTGCGGGTTTGGCGCAGGACGGAAAACTTGCTTCTGACGCTGTCGCTGAGCGGGACAGAGATGTGTCCGTTTACTTCGACAGACCCCAGTGAGCCAAAATTCCCGCCTATGCGACCTTCAAACTCATCTGCCGGGGCTTTGGAAACCAGACTGATGGCGCCGGCCACGTTGTTTTTGCCGAACAGGGTGCCCTGGGGGCCGCGCAGAATTTCGATCCGCTCCAGATCGATCAGCTCCTGGTTGATAGCCGGTGACTGGCCAAGATAAACGCCATCCATATAGACGCCGACCCGGGTATCAAACCCGATGTTCCGGCTGTTGGCGCCGACACCGCGGATGGTAATCTGGGAATTGAAATCATTATTGGCGCTGATCAGCACATTGGGGATAAAGTCGGCGATTTCCCGAAGCTGATTAATGCCGGTCTGCTGAATATTATCTGCGTTAAAGGCGGAGATGGAGATGGGAACATCTGACAGGCTCTGGGCTCGTTTCTGAGACGTCACGACAATTTCTTCATACGCCTTATCCTCGACAGTCTGAGCCTGGAGGGGAGGACATGTTGTCGTCATCAATAACGCACTAAAGGTCAGCCCCTTTTTAAAGGCATTACGGTAAAAGACTCTGGCCGCAGTCATGGCATCACCATCAGAATGGTTCACGATAAAATTCCTTAAACTATACTTCTAAACGAACTCAATTAATCAATATGGAACATATTATAAGATATTTGATATACGGAATGGTTAATTCTTATAACTATATGAAAGAAAAAGAATATCCAATTTATTTTAGAACAGACCAAAAGCGGAGTAAAGCTCTGGCGTCAGGAGGCTTTGCTGTTTGAGAATTTTCTCATGACATTCTGAATTTCGGCAATCAGCGCCTGCATGTCTATTGGTTTCGAGACATAACCGGTCATTCCCTGAAGCAGAAATTTTTCCCGGTCCCCGTCCAGGGAATGGGCGGTCAGGGCAATTGCCGGTACATTAATAGCCCAGCTCCCCAATTCCCGTATCTCGGCAAGAGTGCGCGGTCCGTCCTTGTCAGGCATGCTGATGTCAAACAGAAACAGATCAAAGGGTTGTTCTTTTTGATGCAACCTGTTCCTGACAATATCAATGGCTTCCTGTCCACTGCTGGCCATTGTGGTCTCCATGTCAAGCGACTGGCACATTTTTTCAATGATCATCCGATTGATTTCATTGTCGTCGACCGCCAGGATATTCAGATTATCTGCAATCGCCGTTTCCGTTTCCCTGATATCTGTCTGTACCAGTGGGGCGTCTGAGGCCTGAAGGACAAATTCAACGGTAAAAATTGATCCCTGTCCGATAATACTCTCCGCCCGGACGGAACCCGACATTAACTCTACCAGCTGCTGGCATATGGCCAGGCCAAGACCGGTCCCCTGATATTTGTGCTCGTGATGGGCCGTGACCTGTTCAAACCGGTCAAACAGTCTGGGAAGATCTTCCTCCGGGATGCCGATACCCGTATCCCTGACGGACAAAACGGTCCGGATTGTCCCGTTTTTTAAATCTTCCATCGCAAGATTGACGGCGATCTGGCCTTCTTCGGTGAATTTGATGGCATTGCCCACCAGATTGATCAGGATCTGCCGGTAGGCCTTGCTGTCAATTTTCACCCAGGGAGAAGCCGTATCCTTTATCGTACTGACAAGTTGCAGGTTCTTGTTTTCAGCCTGGATGGAAAGGCTCCTGATGATATCCCTGGTTGTTTCTCCCAGATTGATGCTGCTGTAATGCAATTGAAGTTTTCCCGCTTCAAGACGGGAAAGATCAAGAATATCATTGATGAGATCCAGAAGAATCCGGGAAGAATGCTCCGCCGTTTCGATATAATGTCTGGTCTTTTCATCGAGATGCTGTTTTTCCAGTATATCCAGAATGCCAATGATGCCGTTCAGGGGTGTTCTGATTTCGTGGCTCATATTGGCAAGGAAGGCGGATTTTGCACGGTTTGCGCGTTCGGCCTCTTTTTTGGCTTTGTCGAGATCTGTCGTTCTTTTCTGAACCTTGTCTTCAAGGGATTGAAACAGGCTCTTCAACTGATGAGCCATAGCATTGAAGTCATTGGCCAGTCTGCCGATTTCATCGGAACGGCCCGTAAGTTTGCTCAGTTCCTCGTTGTCTTCGAGATCCATGAACCTGCCAAGGGCAATCTGGTTGCTGGTCTTGGCCAGTTCGGCAACCGGCCTGACGATTGTGCTTCTGACAACATGGTAGATCACACCGGAGGAAGCCAGAATAGCGAACAGCCCGATCAGAAGGACATAGAAAGCAATGGCAAAGGCCTGGTCGGAAACGATGCTTTTCGGCAATGACGTGAGGAAATACCATCCCGGACCCTTGATATGTCCGACCGCGATATATTCGCCATAATCTTTGTTATCGATCAGGAATACATCCTGGTCTTCATGGTCTTTCACCATCCGGTATATTTTTTTCAGGTGATCATTGCCGGAGGACGGGATATCCAGATGCTTCACCAGAGTCTGATCGCCCTGATAGGTGATGTTGGGATGGGCAATAAGTTTACCCTGATCGGTGACGATCATGTTTTTGGCATCCGGCAATCTTTCCAGAATGGCATGGTCCAGAAGTTCATTGAGCAGTATGCTGTTTCCCCAGGAACCGATATGCCTGCCCTCGATATCCATCGGCGTCATACATCCGGTTGTCCAGGTCTTGTCCGTCTGGTCGTAGATGATCGGTTGCAGGCTGGTGCACCGGGTAATCCTGTCCGGATTATTTTCCGGCAGGGTAATCTGGTTCACTTCCTCTTCTGAGAAGTCAAAATCCGCCGGGGCATCCTGTCTGTAAAATAACAGGCGATCTTCGCGGTAGGGAGCAAGGATCAATACCTTGTTGTCCGGTGTGAAAAAATAGAAGTTTGAAAAGCGGGACAGGTTGGTGTAGCCAAAATCGCGCACAATATGAAAGATGGTGAGAAGGTATTTCTTGTCATTGGCGCCAAGGTTTTCTCCGTCCGGTATAAAGGCGCCAAAACCCCGAACAGGTATGTTTTCTGAAAGGTTCATGCCGTCAAACAGGAGCGGGCTGGAGCGTCGGGTGCCGTCACTCTGCAGGGGGAATAACTCGTCAAAATACTGGTTCAGGTTTACAGGTGCAGGATCATTCAGGCGTCTGACAAATTCGGCTTTGGCATCCTTGTGGAGCTGATGAATATCATTAAACAGGCGGCTTTCCCGATCAATTCTCTGGCTCATATAGGTGCGGAGACTGCTCAGAAGCTGATCTTCGTAATAGTTGCGGACAAGGATAAAAGACAGCCCGCAAACCAGGATCGTGATGGCCAGAATTGGCAGCGCGGCTTTCGCAATGGCCTTGTGGGCCAATGAGCCGTTTTTCCTGTCTTTATCTTTACGCATCAACAAAATATCAAAGCCCTGTTCCCAAAACCTGTCATGCCATCAGAAGATGTATATCCGTGATATACCAGAAAGCTGACCAATAAGTTAATTCTAATTTATTCCGCTGTCTGGGAAATATGATCCGATTTCCCGTTTTTTGTTTTTGTTGTCCCGGATTCCGCCTAGGTCTGAAAAATGAATCCTCTCAATCACCGGTATGGGCTGTCGAGCCCTGAAATAAAAAAAGCCCCGGCACAGGGCCGGGGCAGTGGAAGATATCAGGAGTTAGCTCCCAATAGGATCTCGTTAATGCCGACTCACTGGTTGCTTCGACGGCGAAGAATAGTTGCGGCATAAAGCAGGGCGGCGGCGATGGCCAGGCCGACCCAGAAGGAGGGCAGGGTGGCACTCTGCAGAACTTCCAGGGCCTCGGTTGTTGTAATTCTTGTGCTCTCATGATCGTTTGCGTCGATAAAGGAGGCCATACTGCCCAGTTGGTTCTGCAGCCAGTTGGCCAGATATGATTTTTCGTAGAGTATATATTCGGCTACGAAGACAATGACGGGCGGAATAACGGCGGTCAACAATGGCGTACGTTTGGCTACGGCGGAGGCCAGCATCAGGTAGGCGAAGACCGGCATTGCCCACAAGCTGTACATGATCACCATGACAAATTCAGTGACAAACAGGGAAGGCAGGTTGGCTGGCGCGATAAACAGGTCCCAGGCATTATGTCCGCTAACCAGGGTAACAAGGCTGAGCAGGGCAAGCACCACGAACTGAGTGGCAAAGGTAAAAGCCAAGGCAATCAGCGGCGTGATAAACATGTTGCTGATGATTTTTGCGGCTACAGTCTGCAGGTCGGAAACAGGCATGGATTTCCAGAACAGAATGCTGTTGTCCTTGCGTTCATCATACAGGCTTCCGAGGCTGTTGAAAACCATGTTGAACCAGGTGATGATAGCGATGAAAACACCCGCGGATAGCATGCTGGCGGCAACAATTTCCATTCTTTTGCTCTGGATCAAGCCTTCAAACTCATCAAGCATCTCGATCAGGGAGTAATAGTTGACATCGTTGATGGTCATCTGGGTAGTTTCAAGTCCGATGTAGCTTCCAAACAGGGCGATCAGGATCAGAAACAGGCTGATGCCGCCGCCAACCATCGGACCGTAGAACATACTGCGACGGTTTTCCCAGAATTCCCTCAGCAGGAGGGTTTTAAACGGGCTGTATCCGGTGACTTTAATAATATCGGTTTTCATTTTCTTTCTCCGTAAAATTCGGACAGCTTCAGGCGTCAAGTGTCTGTGTCATGCGACAGGTGTCCAGACTGCAGACCACGACTTGGTCGTTGACCTGTTTGTGGGACAGGCTGGCGCGACTGTTTTCGCTCCGGGCTTTGTCAAGAGCGGTGAAGCCGGTGACGGCTATGGTGAAGAGCAGTGCCGCAAGTCCCGTGTTGATCAGGATATGCAACGGTTTCAGCTTCTGTGTCCGCGCCAGTTCCAGTTCCTGATCGCGGATCAGGCCAAGAAAGCTTTGCGGTTTGATATCACTGGAAAATATGCTCTTCATTTCTCTTCTCCTTGACAGCGGGGTCACTGTTCCCGGGTCATCAGGGTGACAAACAGGTCGGACAGACTGAGCCGTCCCACTTCACCAAGTTGTTCCAGTTCGACACGCGGACGATTGTTGAAAATCATTGTCGTCCGGCCGAGGGTTGTCTGTTCCTGCAGCGGGTCGAGGGCGCGTGCGTCGTTAATATGTTCTGCCTTCGGGTGCAGGACGAACCAGTGTTCACCAATTTCCTCCATCGAGGTTTTGTGCATGATCCGGCCTTCCCGGATAAAGACCACGTCGGACAGGATATTCTCGATCTCGTCCACCTGGTGGGTGGTGATCAGGATGGTTTTCTGTTCATCGAAATAGTCTTCCAGCAACTGGCTGTAGAATTTTTTCCGGTTCAGGATGTCCAGGCCGAGGGTTGGCTCGTCAAGCACCAGCAGGCTGGCGTCGATGGCCATGACCAGGGCCAGATGGACCTGGACGATCATGCCCTTTGACAGGTGGCGGATCTTTTTGTCCAGCGGCACCGTGGTGTCGGCGAGAAAGCGCAGGGCCCGCTGCCGGTCGAATTTGGGATGAACGCCTTCGACAAAGTCTATGGCCTGGTTCACCTTCATCCATTTGGGCAGGATGGCGACGTCCGAGATAAAGCAGACGTCTTTCATCAGTTCATCGCGGTTGGCATAGGGAGCCAATCCCAGGACATGCAGGTCGCCTTCATAATCGGACAGGCCGAGGATGGTGTTGATCAGAGTGGTTTTCCCTGCACCGTTGGCGCCGATAATGCCAACGATCTGGCCCCGTTCGATATCCAGGTCGACACCTCTGAGGGCTTCGAAGGAACCGTAGTTTTTCCTCAGGTTTCTGGCTGTGATCAATGTGGTCATATCGATACCCCTTACGCTTGGTTTTCGGTGGATTCAGCCACCAGTTTTTTCGGGTCAAGGCCCAGACGGGCAATGCGTTTAATAATTTCGGGCCATTCGTCCCTCAGAAATTTCTGCTGTTCGGCTTTGAGCAGGTTTTCGCGGGCACCTTCAAGTACAAACATTCCAAGACCTCTTCGTTTTTCTACCAACCCCTCATCCACCAGTTCGCTGTAGGCTTTGGACGCGGTGATGGGGTTGATCTGATATTCCACGGCGACCTTGCGGACTGAAGGAAGCATTTCGCCCTCTGCCAGGATCCCTTCCAGAATCATGGTGCGGACCTGTTCCTTCAGCTGAAGGTAAATTGGTTGGTCATTTTTCCACTGTTCTGCCACGGTCAAATTCCAATCTTAAAGTTTCGGCACTGTTATGCTGTTGTGGTGTTTAAGTGTTGTAGTAACATAATACACCTAAACAACTAATGTCAACACTCTGATTTTAAAAATTTATATAACCATTATATTTCAATATGTTACAGGTATATTATTTACTCGAAAGGGACGGTTCAGGGTGTTATAGTCGGGGGCATACAGGGCAAATCGAGTATTAAAATGAACGAAAAATCGGAAAGATACGACTCCGTCATCCGGGAAATACTGGCGGTGGTGGACGGGGAAAACAGTCTTATCGCCCGCATGGCGACCATCAACTGTCTGCTGCCGCAGGCATTTGAAACCTATTTCTGGACTGGGTTTTATCTGGTTGATCCGGACCGGCCGCAGGAACTGGTGGTCGGCCCGTATCAGGGAACGCTCGGTTGCCTTCGTATTCCTTTCGGCAAAGGGGTGTGCGGGGCGGTGGCGGCAACCGGTGAAACCCAGCTGGTGGAAGATGTGCATGCCTTTCCCGGTCATATTGCCTGTGACAGCCGGACCAATTCAGAGATTGTGGTGCCGGTCTTTGATGCTTCCGGCAAGCTGATTGCCGTCTTTGATGTGGACAGTACGCAAAGCTCTGCATTCGATGAGGTGGACCGTCAAAAGCTGGAACATCTGATATCTGAAGTTTTTGGAAAAGCGTGATGCCCCTTATCCTGTTGACCGTACTTATCCTCTATTTCCTGTTTATTCTGGTGCTGAGCCTGGTCCATATCGATAATCACCGGGTGACGGAAAAGAAACTTGCCGTAACGGGACTGCTGGCGGCTGTGGTGCCGCTGGGGATGGGGCTGGGTAAAATCCTTGCCGCAATCGGCTTTCCGGCAACAGTTAATGTCATCGGCTGGCTGTTGTGGCTGTTTGTGCCCTATATCCTTCGACTGTTTATTTACGGTCTGGTTTATCTACTACGTGACCGGGGGCAGGAAGCTCCTTTAGCTGCTGCCGAGGTAGCGCCGGGCGGGGAAGAGGATCAGTAATAATCAGGCTTGTATGTTTGTACAATAGAGTGCATTCTTTCCTGAAAGCTTAACCAGTCAGGGGATTGTACAAATGAAAAAACTATGTCTGGGCCTGTTGACGGCCTTTACCTTTATTCTTCCGGCCTTCGGTGGTCAGGACGCCACGGTCAAGGTGGTCAGGGCGGCGCATCTTGTCGATGTGGAAAAAGGGAAAATACATGACAATATGATGGTCTGGATCGAGGGCGACAAAATTACCAAAGTTGCCAGCCAGGATACCGAAATCGCCCTGCCTGAAGGGGCGGAGATTATTGATCTGGGTGCGGACAGTTACCTGATGCCGGGGCTGATGGACAGCCATGTGCATCTGATCGGCTCTCCGATATTCGGTTATGACTCCTACCAGCATTCGACGGCCAGGCAGCTTGTTTACGGCGTGGCCAACGCAAAGATTACCCTTGAAGCCGGATTTACCACGGTCCGTAATGTGGGGGCATCGGGTTTCACCGATGTGGCTCTGCGTGACGCCATCAATGAGGGTGATGTGCCCGGCCCGCGCATGCTGGTGTCCGGTCCCGCCCTTGGCATTACCGGCGGACATTGTGATGAAAATATGCTGCCCTATGATTATCATGAAAAGGCAGAGGGGGTCGCTGACGGTCCCTGGGAAGTGCGCCGCATGGTGCGCCAGAATATTAAATATGGCGCAGACATGATCAAATTCTGCGGCACCGGCGGAGTCTTTTCCAAAGGAACCATCGTCGGCGCCCAGCAATATTCCCTTGAGGAAATGAAAGCCATCGTCGAGGAGGCCCATATGGCCGGCCGCAAGGTGGCTGTGCATGCCCACGGCACCGAGGGCATCAAATCTGCGATCCTGGCCGGAGCGGACAGCATCGAACATGTCAGTTACCTTGATGACGAGGGTATCAAGCTGGCCAAGAAACACGGCACCTGGTTTTCCATGGATATCTACAATGACGATTTTATCCTGCAGGAAGGCGCCAAGCACGGCATGACCGAGGAATCCCTGGCCAAGGAGCGGGCCGTCGGCCTGCGTCAGCGTCAGAGTTTTGAGCGTGCGGTCAAGGCCGGGGTTAAAATGTCCTACGGCACCGACGCCGGCGTTTATCCCCACGGCGGTAACGGCAAACAGATGGTCAAGATGGTCGAATGGGGCATGACGCCCATGCAGGCCGTGATCACGGCGACCCGGGAAACTGCGATCCTTTTCGGTCTTCAGGACCGGGTAGGCATTATCAAGGAAGGCATGCTGGCGGATATGGTCGCCATCAAGGGTGATCCCCTGGCTGACCTTTCCCTGTTTGAAAAAGTCGGTTTTGTCATGAAAGACGGCAAGGTTTACAAAAACACTTTGCAGTAGTCGGGCAGTAAGCCGGAAAATATCTTGTCCGTTGCTCTCTCTTTGGGTAAGAGAGGGCAACGGTTTTTTTTATGAGGATTCAGGCAAAATGGCATCTTATCAATACAGCTATGTAATGAAGGGTCTGAACAAGACCTATGCGGGCGGCAAGCAGGTTCTCAAGGATGTGACCTTGTCCTTCCTGCCGGGCGCCAAGATTGCCGTGATCGGGGTCAATGGCGCCGGTAAATCGACCCTGATGAAAATCATGGCCGGTATGGATAAGGATTTCACCGGTGAGGCCTGGGCAGCGGAAGGTATCAAGGTTGGCTATCTGGCGCAGGAGCCCCACCTTGACCCTGCAAAAGATGTGTTCAGCAATGTCATGGACGGCATGGGCGAGCTCAAGCATGTGGTTGACCGGTTCGAGGAAATCAGCCTGAAATTCGCCGAGCCCATGGATGATGATGAAATGAACGCCCTGATTGCCGAACAGGGCGAGTTGCAGGAAAAAATCGATGCGGCCGATGCCTGGGACCTGGACAGCAAGGTGGAGCTGGCCATGGAAGCCCTGCGCTGCCCGCCCGGGGATGCCGATGTGAGCAAACTGTCCGGCGGGGAACGCCGCCGGGTGGCGCTGTGCCGCCTGCTGCTGGAAAAGCCGGACATTCTGATGCTCGATGAACCGACCAACCATCTGGATGCGGAATCCGTGGCATGGCTGGAACAGCATCTGCAGGCCTATGCCGGCACTGTCATTCTCGTAACCCATGACCGTTACTTCCTCGACAATGTGGTTGGCTGGGTGCTGGAACTGGACCGCGGCCACGCCTATCCTTTTGAAGGCAACTATTCTTCCTGGCTGGAAATGAAGGACAAGCGCCTGCGTCAGGAATCCAAGGTTGAGGAATCCCGCCAGCGTACCCTGAACCGGGAACTGGAATGGATTCGGCAATCCCCGAAAGCCCGTCAGGCGAAAAGCAAGGCCCGTATCAAGGCCTATGACGATCTGCTGGCCAAGGCACAGGAACAGCGTGTCGACAGTACCCAGATCATAATCCCGGTTGGCCCGCGTCTTGGCCAGGTGGTGATCGAGGCGGACAATCTGTCCAAGGCCTATGGCGACAAACTCCTGTTTGAGAAACTGAACTTCAAACTGCCGCCTGGCGGTATTGTCGGCATTATCGGCCCGAACGGTGCCGGTAAGACCACACTGTTCCGGATGATCACAGGTCAGGAAGAGCCGGATAGCGGCTCTCTCCGACTGGGCGAAACCGTGCAGCTTGGTTATGTGGATCAGAGCCGTGATGCCCTGGACGACAGCAAGACGGTCTGGCAGGAAATCTCTGACGGTCTGGATATGTTTGATTTCAACGGCCGGGATGTACCGACCCGCGCCTATGTCAGCAACTTTAATTTCAAAGGCACCGACCAGCAGAAAAAACTGGGCCAGCTGTCCGGCGGGGAACGCAATCGCGTACATCTGGCCAAGATGCTGCGCCGTCCGGCCAATGTGCTGCTGCTCGATGAACCGACCAACGACCTGGATGTGGAAACCCTGTCTGCCCTTGAGGCGGCGCTGGAGGATTTTGCCGGTTGTGCGGTGATCATCTCGCATGATCGCTTCTTCCTGGACCGTATCGCCACCCATATCCTGGCCTACGAAGGAAATTCGGAAGTGGTCTGGTTCGAGGGCAATTATCAGGAATATGAAGCGGATCGTCACCGCAGGCTTGGTGCGGCAGCTGACCGTCCGCATCGGCTGCAGTATAAAAAACTGACCCGCTGACATCTGTCCGGCCGGCGGTCAGGGGATCGCCGGTCTAGATCAGTTTCATATGAATGGCGATATTGACGGCCTGGGTGCGGTTGTTGGCATTGAACAGCTTCAGGATCGAGGCCACATGAACCTTGACGGTACCGGCTGAAATTCCCATCTCCCGGGCAATCATCTTGTTGGTTTTACCCTTGGCAATGAATCTCAGGACTTCCATCTGGCGCTTGGTGATTTCCGGGGCGATCAGGGGAATATCCTGGGTGAGCGGACAGGCCTCCTTTTCAAAATTGACCGGACAGACCTTTTTCAGATCCTGGCTTTCAATAAGTGCTTCCGGCGGGAAGTAGCGTCCGCCGGCCATGACCATTTTGAGGATCAGTGTGCCCATTTTTTTGGGTGTGATCTTGATCATGCAGGCAGCGACGCCTTTTTCCATGGCGAAGGAGTTAACCTGTGGGGAGAATTTGTGCGCAAGGGTGACAACCGGTGTACTTCCCGCCGCAGGTACAAGTGGTGTGAGCAATTCCGTGTGGCTGAGTTCTACGCTGTCCAGGTCGACCATGATGAGATCGAAATTTTGTTGCGATAAAATTTTCAAACCCTCATCCAGTGTGCGGGCCTCTGCAACCTGCACATCTGGGTAGGTTTCCTGAATCAGCATTTTCATGCCATCGCGGCAAATATCAAATTCATCGATTAACAATGTACGCATTACTAAACTCTTACCCTGCCTTCTGCCAGTGTATATCAGAGCTTCCCCTTTTAAGTTGCCCTGTTCTTTTTTTTATGTCCACCATTATACATTTTATACCAAGTATATACAGCTTCTAATGGATATATGCCGAATGGCCATGAGTAGGGCAAGTTTTTGGGATAGGCCATATTCCCAATTGCAAAAATACCCCCCTGATATAGCATGATGGGTACATAAAAATTTTGATATTTAAGTGAAAATTGGGGGCGGCCTGGTTGCTGTCAGGTGACCTGGGGCTGAAATATTAATAATGACCCCCGTCAGGGAAAAGGGGGATACCGGCTTGGATGAAGATCACAAAAGGGAGGTTCGCAGTTCGTCCGAACTGCTGGACATGCAGGCGGAAACAGAATTCCTGAAAGTCAGGATTGACGCGCTCAGGAAACGGATAGCCAGTGTCCCATCCTGTACAAAATTATCAGAAGAATCCCTAAAATTAGAACAGCTGGAACAGCAACGGAAGTCGCTGTGCCCCTTGATAGAGGGTCAGCAGGATTTTTTCAGGCTGATTGTCGAAGAAGTCACAGATGTGGTGGTTCTGAGCGATCAGGCGGCAAATATTCTTTATGTGAATCCGGTGATTGAACAATTACTGGGATATAAACCCGAGGAAGTGCTGGGCCAGAATGTGAAGATTCTGATGCAGGGTGCGGACCAGAAACAGCATGATGAGTATGTGACAAGCTATATTGATAGTGGATTTCCCCGGATCATCGGTATCGGCCGTGATGTTGTGTGCAGGCATAAATCAGGTGAGCCCATGCCGTTTGAACTGAGGATAACCGAAACGGTTCTACAGGGACGACGCTATTTTATCGGAACATTGAGGGATATTCATCGCCGCAAGAAAGCCGAAGAGAAAGCGGCAAGAGCAACACTGGAAGCTGTGACAGCCAACAAGGCGAAAAGTGATTTCCTGGCCAATATGAGTCATGAACTCAGAACGCCGCTGAATGCCATAATCGGATATTCCGAAATGCTGCAGAAACAGTTTTTTGGCGATATCGGTCACGAAAAATACCTTGAGTATGCCAGTTATATACAGCTTAGCGGAAACAGGCTTTTGAATCTGGTCAATGATGTCCTTGATATTTCCAAGATAGAAGCCGGAAGGTATGAACTGACGCGGGATTATGTCGATTTCGAGGAGGTCATTAATGAGGTCTTTCATGAATTTATACCGATGGCGGAAAGTGAAAATGTTCAGCTTGTGGTGGTAAATGAAGATAAAATCGGCAGGATCTATGTGGATGAGAAAGCCCTTAAGCAGATCCTGTCCAACCTGATTTCCAACGCCATAAAATTTTCCTTCCCGGACAAGGAGGTGCGCCTGATCCTGCAACGGGAACAGGATGATTGCCTGTCCATAGTGGTAGAGGATCAGGGGGTTGGAATGAGTGATGATGAAATCAAAATAGCCCTGTCGTCTTTCGGCCAGGTACAGTCCAGTCAGGTTAGGAATCACCAGGGCACTGGCCTGGGTCTGCCCCTGTGCAGACATCTTGTGGAACTTCATGGAGGTGATTTTTCTCTCGACAGTACGCCGGGGAAAGGAACCCGTATCAGAGTTGTGCTGCCTGTTCACAAGGATAAAGAACTGTTCTAGAAAGTTATCTTGTACCCCCGTTAACATATTATTAGTGCATTATAATGTATTAATATATATCTTGATAAGGAAGTTGTTTCTTGCGGAAAGGGCGAAGCTGCATGGCGGGGATCTCCTGCTGGAAAGCGAACTCGGGCTTGGCACCTGCGTCACAGTAAAATTGCCTGTCAACGCAAACTTCGGTGAAGCCCGGGTGATGGCCGGCTGATCATTTCCTGGCTTGATAATCTCTCCGATGATCCGAAACGGTCAGTTCAGCCTTATTCAGTCGGCGCTGTGGAAATCCCCCTTCGGAATTTTCAGGAAGGTGAAGTGCTGAGAGGTGTATCCCAGGATCAGTAGATAGATGCTATAGGCAAATGAAGGTGTCCAGAAAGCAATCTCGGGGAAACCGCTGAACAAAGAGACGCCGATCACCATGCCCAGGAAGCCGCTGTAGGTGACAATTTCGATGCGCCGGTCCAGAAAGGAGTATCTGCCCTCCAGAACAACATAAAAGCTTGCCGGGACCATATAGGCGCCGATGATCATATGCAGGGGGATTTCAAACGGAAAGGGGTTGGCCAGAATCAGATAGCTCGCAATAATGTTAAGGGCAGTAACGCCGGCCCGCCAGCAGAAACAGCTACCCGGCCCTTTGCCAGTTTTGATCAGGACGATAATTTTTGTAAAGGCCATGCCCAATAGAATGGCTCCCATCAGTACAGACTGATCGACGTGAGTCAGGGCAGGCAGCAGCAGGCCGACAATACCCAATACAATATAGGCCGGCCATTGTACCAGCAGGAAGACCCGGCTGCTCAGCAATGCCCGGTTGCGCAGATTCTGGTCCATGGATATTTCACTTTTTTCTTCAGACATTACATCACCCTTTTGCAATGAAACCTTACCCGAGGGGGTGTACACAAAGTCATCTTTGACTTACAATTCCCCTTACAATGCATTTTTCTTATAATTTGTTTTTCCCTACAGGCAAATGAGAGTAATGGTTCATTTCCATTGAGGCAATGACCTAAATCATTCATGTTGGTGGAATAGATACAGAAAAACTATGTGTGAGCAACAGGAGCAGACGTATGGCGGAACATCGAAAGGTAAAAGTCGGCTGGGAAGAGTGGCTCTCCCTGCCTGATCTTGGGTTACCCGCCATCAAGGCCAAGGTGGATACCGGAGCGAAAACCTCGGCGCTGCATGCATTTGGAATTTACGAGTTTACCGAACGCGGGAAAAGCATGGTTTCTTTCGGTGTGCATCCGCTGCCCGAACGGCCGGATGTGGAAATTCACTGTACCGCGCCTTTGGTGGATAAGCGGGAAGTGACCAGTTCCAACGGTCAGACGGAACTCCGGCATATTATTGCGACCACACTGGAAATCGGAGGGGAATCATGGGAAGTTGAAATCTCCCTTACCTACCGTGAGAATATGGCCTACCGCATGCTGCTAGGGCGTTCGGCCCTGGAAGGTCGCGCTATAGTGGATCCGGTGAAATCCTGTCTGTGCGGCGTTTTGTCCGATTCACTTTATGATGAATTGATCGCTGAAGAGCCGGAGCACCGGCCGCTCAAAATACTTCTGCTCAGTCGCGAGCCGGAAAATTATTCTTCCCGGCGCCTTGTGGAAGAAGCGGAACGCCGTGGACACAGTATGGATATCATCAACACAAAACGATGTTATATGAATATTACCTCAGCCAATCCCGATGTGCGGTACGGCGGTCAGGTTTTACAGGGGTATGACGCTGTTATTCCCCGGATCGGCGCCTCCATTACCTCATATGGTACAGCTATTGTTCGCCAGTTCGAAGCAATGAATATTTTTTGCCTGAACTCTTCCGACGCCATACGTCGCTCCCGGGACAAGTTGTATGCGCATCAGCTTCTGGCTGCCCAGGGCATCGGCATGCCGGTGACGGGATATGCCAGTTCACCAAATGACACCAATGATCTGATCAATATTGTGGGCGGTGCCCCGATGGTGCTTAAACTTTTGCAGGGAACGCAGGGCAAGGGTGTGGTTCTGGCGGAAACAAAGAAAGCCGCAGAATCGGTTATCGACGCCTTTCGGGGACTAGATGCGGATATACTGGTGCAGGAATTTGTCAAGGAAGCGGCGGGAACCGATATCCGTTGTTTCGTCATTGGCAACAGGGTGGTCGCTGCCATGAAGCGAACCGGCAGTGACGGTGATTTCCGCAGTAATCTGCACAAAGGGGGCAAGGCTACGAAAATCAGGATCACCAAAGAGGAGCGGGCGACGGCGGTTAAGGCGGCGCGCATACTCGGGTTGTCGGTAGCTGGTGTGGATCTTCTTCGAACGGAAAAGGGGCCGAAGGTTCTGGAAGTGAATTCCTCTCCCGGCCTGGAGGGTATCGAGACCACGACGGGCAAGGATATTACCGGCGCCATTCTGGATTACGTTGAAAAGCGGGCAAAGATCATTGCTGACAGGCGCCGCAAAAGTGGTCGGAGGCCTGCCCGCTTGAGAACGAGTTCCACTGTCCAGTCTCCGGATGAGACCCCGGCCGGTTAAAATTCTTCATCGTCAATGTCGTCAAAGAGTTCGTCTTCTGCGCTGAGGTCGAGTTCGCCATTGTTGATCTCGTAGGCGCGCAGCTGGCGATAGGCGCTCCGGAGCGTGGCGTAAAAATCGGTGGATGATTTGCTGAGATCGTCCAGGGTTTCCAGGTTTTCTTCCCGATAGATCAGGCCGCGAAGGGCCAGCCGGCCATATCTCAGATACCACCAGCCCTTGTTTTCGAGATACAGGCTGACCGGGTCATAGAAGAAATCGACCATAAAACCTGTGAAGTCGCGCACATTTGACGGCCCGAGAATAGGCAGCATCAGGTAGGGGCCTTCGCCAAATCCCCAGACGGCAAAGGTTTCGCCGAAATCTTCGGTATGACGTTCAATGCCCCAGTGGCTTGCCGTATCCAGGATGCCGAACAGGCCGAAAGTGGAGTTGATCAGGAAACGGGTGATGGAGGTGGCCGCTCTCTCCGGCTGGGCCTGGAGGATGTCATTGATGAACGTGACCGGTTCACGCCAGTTGTTGACAATATTTGAGATGCCGGTCCGCACGGTCGGCGGGCCCCATTTCCGGTAGAATTTGGCAGTGGGTTCAAGAATGACGTCATCAAACGCATTGTTGAAGGCAAAGATCGCTCTGTTCCAGGGTTCAAGCGGGTCGTTGGCTTCCTCATAGGCTGCAAGCGCAGCCGGATCGTCCGTTGGCGGGCGTGTGGCACAGCCGGATATCAGGAAAGCAGCCAACATCAAAGTCAGCAGGAGAGAAAAACCGGTACGGTCCGCCGCAATTTTCTGTACAGAAATTTTCATAACATCCTTTTGAGCCGGGACTTAGCCTTGGGCGGTTTCCTTCCAGATAAGAATTACTAGTCCAGATGCTTCAGCTTTTCAATATGCAACAGGTAACACCCGAAGATAAATTTTAAATTAACGACTTTACTTTATATAAAGATATATTTATATGTTTGTTTATTATTTGAATGGTAAGGGAACGTTATGTCTGAAAATTCTCTGGACGAGATACTGGCAGCACTGAGGGCGGCGGGAGAAGAAACCCGCCTGCGGATACTGGCGCTGTTCAGGTCTGGTGAATTGACTGTAACCGAGCTTGTGACCATTCTGCGCCAGAGCCAGCCGCGGGTTTCCCGTCACCTGAAACTTCTTTGTGAGGCAGGTCTTCTGGAGCGTCACCGGGAAGGTACATGGATTTTCTACCGGCTTGCCGAGCAGGGCGGGCCGGGTAACCTTGCCCGGGCGGTGCTTGATTTTATACCCTGGTCGGACCAGCTGTTGCAGCATGATCAGGAACGGTTGACGGAAGTTAAACGGGAAAGAACGGATCGGGCGGCGGAGTATTTTCGCCAGAATGCCGTAAACTGGGACAAGATCCGCTCGCTTTATATCTCCGAAAAGGATGTGGAAAGCCTGCTTCTGGAACTTACGAGTGACATGGAGATTGACACCCTGCTTGATGTGGGAACGGGTACGGGGCGCATGCTGGAGGTTTTTGCCTCCCGAATAAACCGGGGTATCGGGATCGATCTGAGCCGGGAAATGTTATCTGTGGCGCGGGTTAATCTCGAAAAAGCAAAAGTAGGGAATTGCCAGATTCGCCATGGCGACATGTATGACCTTGCCTTGCCGGATGAGACAATTGATCTGGTGCTGTTTCATCAGGTGTTGCATTTTGCCGATGATCCCCTGTCAGCACTGAAGGAAACCAGCCGGCTGCTGAAAAAAGACGGCCGGGCAGTTATTGTGGATTTTGCACCCCATGAGCTTGAATTTCTCAGGCAGGAACATGCGCACCGGCGCCTCGGGTTTTCGGATCAGGAAATCCGGGGCTGGTGTCGCCAGGTAGGGCTCATGTGTGACGACATGATTACCCTGAAGGGCACGGAACTTGATGTTTCAGTATGGGTAGCCCGTAAAAAATAAACCCGGTTTCATAATAAATAGTCAGTAAGAGATCAGAACAGTGACAGAAGACCAGAAAGCAGCTCTGCTCAGGCCCGGCTTGTTTGCCGTCAAACCGACGGGCATAAAAGTTTCCTTCGAATTTTTTCCACCGAACACGGAAAAGATGGAGCAAACCCTGTGGAACAGTATCCGTAAGCTCGAACCTCTTCAGCCGGAAATGGTTTCCGTGACCTATGGTGCAGGTGGCAGCACGCGGGAGCGGACCTATGCAGCTGTGTCGCGGATTCTGAAGGAAACTTCGCTTACTCCCGCAGCCCACCTGACCTGTGTGGCCGCCAGCCGGGACGAGGTGGATGAAATATTGCGCAAATATTGGGATGAAGGGATCAGACATATCGTTGCCCTGCGTGGAGATATGCCCACCGTGGGTCAGGCCTATTACCCGCATCCCCGTGGTTATAAGAATGCTGCAGACCTTGTGGCCGGGGCAAAGAGAATAGGCGATTTCGATATTTCCGTGGCCGCCTATCCTGAACACCATCCTGAGTCCGGCAGTGCCCAGGCTGACATTGATAATCTGAAAAGAAAGGTTGATGCCGGGGCAAGCCGTGCCATCACCCAGTATTTTTTCAATGTTGAGCATTATTTCCGTTTCATGGACAAGGTGCTGGCTGCAGGCATTAGCGTGCCGATCGTCCCGGGCATCTTGCCGGTCACAAACTTTGCCACCGCCAAAAAATTCTCTCAGGCAAGCGGGGTAGAGGTACCGGACTGGCTTCATGACCTTTTCGATGGCCTCGAGGATCGTCCGGAATGCCGTCAGCAGGTGGCGGCAACAGTTGCGGCAGAGCAATGCCTGCGTCTTTACCAGGGCGGCGTGAAGCATTTTCACATCTATACCCTGAACCGGGCCGAGCTGACCTTGGCCCTTTGTCACATTCTGGGCATCCGCCCCCAAACCAATGTCGGAGATGGAGAAAAAAATGACCGAACGCAGCGCGCTTCTTGAAAAAGCTCTGGCCGAACGTATTCTGATTCTTGATGGCGCCATGGGGACCATGATCCAGCAGCACCGGCTGCAGGAGGCGGATTACCGGGGAGAGCGTTTCGCCGACTGGCGGCAGGACGTGAAAGGCAATAACGATCTTCTCACCCTGACCCGGCCCGATATTATTCAGGACATACACCGCGCCTTTCTGGAAGCCGGCGCCGATATCGTTGAAACCAACACCTTCAACTCCACCAGTATTTCCGAAGCTGATTACGGCATGGAGGAACTGGTTTATGAACTGAACCGGGATGGCGCGCGCCTGGCCCGGGAAGTTGCCGATGAATTTAGCGCAAAAACGCCTGACAAGCCGCGTTTCGTGGCCGGTGTTCTCGGCCCGACCAACCGGACGGCCAGTATTTCACCGGATGTAAACAACGCCGCCTTTCGTAATGTCGGCTTTGATGAACTGGTGTCGTCCTATGAGGAAGCAACAAAAGGCCTGATTGAAGGCGGTGCGGATCTGATATTGATCGAGACCGTTTTTGACACCCTTAATGCCAAAGCGGCGATTTTTGCCGTTCAGACTGTTTTTGAGGAACTGGGCGTGGAGTTGCCGATCATGATTTCCGGCACCATCACCGATGCGTCCGGGCGGACCCTGTCCGGTCAGACAACGGAAGCTTTCTGGTACAGTGTCCGGCATGCCAACCCAATCAGCATCGGGTTTAACTGTGCCCTGGGTCCTGATCTGCTGCGCCAATATGTCCTGGCGCTGTCCCGGGTGGCGGATACCAACGTATCGGCGCACCCCAATGCCGGCCTGCCCAATGAGATGGGTGAATATGATGAAACGCCCGGGGAAATGGCAAGCCAGCTTCGGGAATGGGCGGCAAGCGGGCTGGTCAATATTATCGGCGGCTGCTGCGGCACCACGCCGGAACATATCAGGGCCATTGCCGAGGCAGTGGCGGAGGTGCCCCCGCGCAAAATTCCCGTGATAGAGCCGCATCTGATGCTGAGCGGGCTGGAACCTTTCGAAGTTGTGCAGGCCTGACGGCAGAGGACGAGATGATGAAAAAAAGCCCTATCTTTATCAATGTGGGAGAGCGGACAAATGTAACCGGGTCCGCTGTGTTCAAGAAGCTGATCCTGGACGGTGATTACGCCAGGGCACTGGATGTTGCCCGCCAGCAGGTCGAGGCAGGCGCCCAGATCATTGACATCAACATGGATGAGGCCATGCTGGACAGTGAACAGGCCATGGTCACTTTCCTCAACCTGATTGCCGGGGAACCGGACATCAGCCGGGTACCGATTATGATCGACAGTTCAAAATGGTCGGTGATCGAGGCGGGGCTGAAATGCATTCAGGGCAAGGGGATCGTGAATTCCATTTCCCTCAAGGAGGGGGAGGAGCCCTTCATTGAGCAAGCGAAAAAAATCAAGCGCTACGGTGCTGCGATGGTGGTGATGGCGTTTGATGAAAGCGGTCAGGCGGACACCGAAGACCGCAAGTTCGAGATTTGCGAGCGTTCCTACAAGATATTGACTGAGAAAGTGGGCTTTCCGCCGGAGGATATTATCTTCGATCCCAATATTTTTGCGGTGGCGACCGGTATTGAAGAGCATAACAGCTACGGTCTGGATTTCATCGAGGCCACAAAACGGATCAAGGAAGGTTTGCCTCATGTTCATGTGTCCGGCGGGGTCAGTAATGTCTCTTTTTCCTTCCGCGGGAACAATCCGGTGCGTGAAGCCATGCACAGTGTATTTCTGTATCATGCGATTCAGGCCGGAATGGATATGGGCATTGTCAATGCCGGCATGATCACGGTTTATTCCGATATCGAGCCGGAACTGAAGGAACGGGTCGAGGATGTCATCCTCAACCGCCGTCCCGATGCCACCGACCGGTTGCTTGAAATTGCTGACAAGTTCAAGGGTGAAAAGGGCGTCGAGCGCAAGGAGGATACGGCTTGGCGCGAACTGCCGGTGGAAAAACGCCTGACCCATGCCCTGGTCAAGGGTATCACCAGTCATATCATCGAGGATACGGAAGAATGCCGACAGAAGGTGTCGGCGGCCGGTGGTCGCCCGCTCGAGGTGATCGAGGGGCCGCTGATGGACGGCATGAATGTGGTCGGCGACCTGTTCGGTTCCGGCCAGATGTTCCTGCCCCAGGTGGTCAAGTCCGCCCGGGTCATGAAACAGGCGGTGGCTCATCTGATCCCCTATATCGAGGCGGAAAAGTCCGAAGGTAGCCGGGCCAAGGGCAAGATCCTGATGGCCACGGTGAAGGGCGACGTGCATGATATCGGCAAGAATATTGTCGGGGTGGTGCTGCAGTGTAACAACTATGATGTCATAGATCTTGGCGTCATGGTGCCGTTCGAGAAAATCCTGAATACGGCCGAAGAGGAAAAAGTGGATATCATCGGCCTGTCCGGACTGATCACGCCCTCGCTGGAGGAGATGTCTACAGTGGCGGCGGAAATGGAGCGCCGCAAGCTGAAACTCCCGCTGATGATCGGTGGCGCGACCACGTCAAAAGTTCACACGGCCGTCAAAATTGCTCCCAATACAACGGGCGGGGTGGTGCATGTACTGGACGCGTCTCGTGCTGTCGGGGTGGCGAGCCAGCTGTTGAGTGAAGAGCATCGTGACGATTTTCTGGCGAATGTGGCCAATGACTATGCGGAGATGCGGGAGAAATATGCCCGGGGCCGAAAAAAAGACAACCAGGTTACCCTGGCTGAAGCCCGCGCCAATGCCTTTCAGATTGAGTGGTCTGAATATCACCCGCCGGCGCCCGGGTTCACCGGCATAAAAGTTTTTGAAGACTATGATCTCGGTGATCTGGTGAACTGTATTGACTGGACGCCTTTCTTCAGGACCTGGGAACTGGCCGGCAACTATCCGAAAATCCTTCAGGATGACGTGGTCGGGGAAACCGCTCGTCATCTGTTTCAGGATGCGGAAGCCATGCTTAAGTCGATCGTCGATGAAAAGTGGCTGAAGGCCAAGGCGGCAATAGGGTTCTGGCCGGCCAACAGTGTCGGCGATGATGTGGAGCTTTATAATGAGGACGGTTCTCCTCTGGAAACGGTGCATTTCCTGCGCCAGCAGATCAGCAAGCGGCAGGGTCGGGCCAATATGTGTCTTGCCGACTTTATCGCCCCGAAAGAAAGCGGTCTCAAAGATTATCTCGGCGGTTTTGTGGTCACTGCCGGCATCGGGATCGAGGACAAGCTGAAGGAATTCAAGAAAAATCACGATGATTATAATGATATTCTTTTGAAGGCGCTGGCCGACCGGCTGGCTGAGGCCTTTGCTGAACGCATGCATGAACGGGTGCGGAAAGAGTTCTGGGCCTATGCACCTGACGAGAGCCTTGGCAACGAGGAACTGATCCGGGAGCAGTACCAGGGAATTCGTCCGGCCCCCGGTTATCCGGCCTGTCCGGACCATACGGAGAAAGCGGCCCTGTTCAGCCTGCTCAATGCCCGGCAGAATGCCGGTGTGACGCTGACGGACAGTATGGCCATGCTGCCGGCCAGTTCCGTCTCGGGTTTCTATTTCAGTCACCCGGACAGTCAGTATTTCGGGCTTGGTAAAATTTCCCGGGATCAGGTGGAGGATTATGCCGCCCGTCGGGGGATGGATGTTGCCGAGGCCGAGCGCTGGCTGGCGCCAAACCTGGCGTATTCCAGGTAGGAAGCGATCTTCCTCTGGTTATTTAAGTTTGTAAATTATAATATGTAGATGAGTCAATGTATATGCATTGCATATTGCAAGCGCCTTATTTAGGGATATGCGATGTGCATACATGATGCAAAAAGCAATGCAAAATGCATTAAAATACATCTAATAAGTGATATGGTTAATAAAAATTAATATTAAAGGTAGTTGTTTTTCATATGGTTACATGAAAAACTTTATTCTGGCACATCTTTTGCTATAAAATATAGTGAACTGGGCCTGTAGCAAACCTGCCTGGTTTATCCGGTGTGACGGACCCTGAGTACCAGGAAAGTATGAGTACGTCCGTTATGCCGGTTTTATATTTCCAGGTTTTCCGATCAGTTACTTGTCTCCGGCATTGTCCGGGGTTAGTGTTGTGACAAAATTACTCATCGGGGATATCCATGAAAAATGCAATCTTGTTATTATTGGGAGGCCTTTCACTCCTGACTTCTTCGCTTGTGCAGGCCGAGGAAAGTAATCTTCCACCTATTCCAATGATCAGTGAACATGTTATTTCGCAGCCGCCAGCCGGGTGGTTTATGGCCTATGGATCCGGAAGCCAGAAGAATCGTCTGGTGGAATATGTTCCGAAAGGGCAGGATTCAAATGATTGGCAGGAAAAGCTGACGGTTCTGCAGCTTCATGACATGTCGGGCGATTTTTCCGAGTTTTTTATCTCGAAACAAAAAGATCTGGGCGATACCTGTGCGCAGGTCAATGCAGGAAAGACGGATATCCGGGAATTGCCGGAGCAGAAAATTTTTACCGCTAATATCGAATGTATTGATCCTGACGTAAAAACCAGCAGCCAATCTGCCGACGCTGCAAAAGTCAGGTTGATATATGCCTATCGCGGCATAGAAACATCACACGGGAATTATTTCATATATTATACTTGGTTTGGCAGCGAGCAGGAATTGCGGACCAAGCGACCGACCGCGGACCATATCAATTCCGTTCTGGACAAGGTGTCGGTCTGCAACTTTTCCAATTCTGACCTGGTTTGCCCGGCCGCGGGTATTCTTGATGCCGCAGGCCGGAAGAAATTCCTGGCGGCTGCCGCCAGGACTGCCAATCGCATGCTGAAGGAAGGGGAACCCACGTCGACGCCGGATCAGCAGGGGCAGTCAATTGCCCATATGATGGCCATGCTGACGGTGGAGCCGGAGGGCTTCCAGGATCTGCCCGAGGATCAGAAAGTGGATGTCACTGTGGCGCTGGATGTCATTGATCAGGACTGGTCCGATATGACTACCCTGGTGCAACAGTATCAACTTGCATGGAGTTTGTATGCAAGCAACCGGAAACTGATACTGGTGGCACGTTACGGGGCTGATCACAATGACGAGGATATCACTGACCGGACAGGAGACAGGGTCAAGGTCGCCAGTTATATGTATATGCTGAAACAGGTGCTTTTCTCGGTGGGGAAGATACCTGACGAACAGATCAGGCTTCGGTTTTTCCATCTTCCGGAATATTATTGAGCAACCTGAGAGTAATCAGAAATAATGTCCGGCAATAATGCTGGCAAAAACGATGGCGCCGAAATCCCGGTTGGACTTGAACAGTTTCAGGCATCGGCCCGTATTCTCCATATCCAGAGACCAGATCTGCCAGAGCAGATGAGCTGTGGCAGCTATGATCCCGATATAAAAACCGAATCCCAGTCCGGTCATGCCACCGGCGATAATGAACAGTACCGCCGTCATGCCGTAAAAGAGGACAAGCCAGGCCGGCGTTGATTTGCCCAGTCTGAGGGCGGTGGATTTGACGCCGATCAGCGCATCGTCTTCCTTGTCCTGGTGGGCATAGATGGTGTCATAACCCAGGGTCCAGAATATGCCGCCGATGTAAAGAAGCCAGGCCGGTGTCTCGAGGGTGCCGGTTGCCGCGGCCCAGCCCATCAGCGCGCCCCAGTTAAATGTCAGGCCGAGGAAAAACTGCGGCCACCAGGTGATGCGCTTCATGAAGGGGTAGGTAACTACCAGGGCCAGCGACAGCATCCCCAGTTTGACCACGGTGATATTGAATTGCAGCAGGATTAGAAGTCCGGTCAGGCATAGCAGGCCGAGGAACAGGAGCGCCTGTTTGACCGAAACCCGGCCGCTGGGCAGCGGGCGTTCCCGGGTGCGTTCCACCTGGGCATCGAACTTGATGTCAGCCAGATCATTGACCACACAGCCGGCCCCCCGCATGACATAAGCGCCGACGGCAAACAGGATCAGCAGTGTTACATGCGGCAGGCCCCATTTCCAGTAATCGCCGTGCGCATGAGCGCCCAGCGCCAGCGACCACAGGCAGGGCCACAGCAAAAGCCAGGTGCCGATGGGCCGGTCCGCCCGCATCAGCTGCAGATAGGGAACGGCCGCCGCAGGTGCGTACCGGTGAACCCAGCTGTTACGTACAGTATCCTTGGGGGCTGACGCCAGATGATTTTCCGGATTTGTCATTGGTCATTCCGTTATTGCGGGGTATAACATTGTCAGTTCGTCAACCAAGGTAACTCATTCCATGACCAGTGCAACGCCAAATATCAGGCTTTTTGTGGAACATGATCTCATTTCCGATCAGGAGTTTCTGATCGACGGCAACCAGGGTCATTATCTGATCAATGTCATGCGCATGAAGGAAGGTGAGGTCGTCGCCCTGTTCAATGGCCGTGACGGGGAATGGATGGCGCGCCTTGAAAAATGCGGCAAAGGCAAGGCGATGGTCAAGGTGCTTGGCCATCTCGAGGACCAGGCGGAGGAGCCGGATCTCTGGTATCTGTTCGCCCCGGTGAAAAAGGCCAGGCTTGACTATATGGTGGAAAAGGCGGCCGAGCTCGGCGTGTCCCGGATCCAGCCGGTGATGACCCGTCGGACCATTGTCGACCGGGTCAAGGAAGAACGCCTGCGGGCCAATGCCATCGAAGCCGCCGAACAATGCGGGCGCCTGACAGTGCCGGTGATCGAGGAGCCGGTAAAGCTGGACAAGCTTCTGGCTGACTGGCCTGATGACCGGCTGATCATGTTCTGTGACGAGGCCGGCGGAGAGGGCGAGCAGGAGATTTTGCCGGTGGGCCAGGCTGTCGAGCAGGCGGCACAGTCGTCAGGGCTGGAAAAATGGGCTGTTCTGATCGGTCCCGAAGGCGGTTTTACCCCGGAAGAAAGGCAAATGATCCGGTCCCATTCCCAAACCGTTGCTGTAACACTCGGGCCGCGCATACTCAGGGCGGATACTGCGGCGGTGGCCGCCATTGCCCTGTGGCAATCCTTTGCCGGTGACTGGCAGTGACAGGCCGTCGGACAAGCGGGCTCATTTGCTGAATTTGTCACCTATGCATACAGTTTCTGTTGTTTGGCAGCCTGCGAAAAGCTAGACTGAAAAAATGACCGACCCTGAATTCAAATCCCCCTGGGACCCCGAAAACCACAGACCGCCCTCCAGTGGAGGCGGCTCCTCCGGTAATGGACCGTCTTTCTGGAAGATGTACAAATGGGTGATCATTCCTATTGTGGCGGTTTGCGTCCTGCTGTGGATGTTGCCGGATTTCTCGCTGTCAGGGGATCGTGGCGCGGCCCTGATCTATGACCTTCTTTTGCTGGCGATGGTCGGCAGCGGTCTGATTGTTCACATCCGAAGCAATCCGGGGCAGGCGCTCAGGAATATCGCCGGCTGGGTTATCATTCTCGGTATTCTGGCGCTGGGCTACAGTATCTGGACCGGCAGCGGACGACTGGGCCAGGAACTGAATCCTGCCGCCGGCCAGGTCGCAAACGGCAGCATTTCCTTTCCGGCGACCGCAGGCAGTCATTACCTGCTCAGGGTGCAGGTGAACGGGGAGCCGGTGAACTTCATGCTGGATACCGGGGCGAGCGATGTGATCCTGACCGCCCGGGACGCTCGCCAGGCGGGCATTGATCCGGATCGGCTGAGTTATTCCCACCCCTATGATACAGCCAACGGAAGAAATTTTGGCGCCCGGGTTGTGATTGCAGAAATGTCGCTCGGTCCCATCCAGCTTGAGAACGTCAGGGCGTCGGTCATTCGGGACGGCCTTGACCAGTCGCTGCTGGGGATGAGCTTTCTGGACAGGCTTTCTGCCTACCAGGTGAAGGATAATATATTGACATTATTTCCCTGACACCCCAAATGGACATGATCACCACAGCGTGATTGGGAGTTGATTGGAAACTTCAGAGAAATAAAGATAGTTTTGGGAGCAATTTCATTATGGGTGAAAACAAGTGACGACAACTCCTCAGGATAAAAAAAGCCCTATTACCTCCAAGCAGCAGCTGATTGACTATATCGCTTCAGGAGAAAAACCCCGCGAGGACTGGCGTATCGGTACCGAGCATGAAAAGTTTGTTTTCTGCAAGGACAGTTTTCGTCCCGTTCCCTATGAAGGGGAGCGCAGTATCCGGGCGATCCTTGAAGCCAAGGGCCGTGAATTCGGCTGGGACCCGATGATGGAAGGCGACTATATCATCGGTCTGACAAAAAACGGGCAGTCAGTGACCCTGGAACCGGGCGGGCAGCTGGAACTGTCCGGTGCACCGTTGGAAACCCTGCATCAGACCTGCAGCGAGGTTAATTCGCACCTCACAGAAGCCAAGGCGGTCAGTGAAAAGCTCGGCATCAGGTTCCTGGGGGTTGGATTTAACCCGAACACCCGTCTGGAAGATGTACCCCACATGCCAAAAGGCCGCTACAAAATCATGACTGACTACATGCCTAAAAAAGGCAAGCTTGGTCTGGATATGATGTATCGGACGGCAACTGTACAGGTTAACCTGGATTATTCGGACGAAGCGGATATGGTCAGGAAGTTCCGCACTTCTCTTGCCCTGCAGCCCATTGCCACGGCTCTGTTTGCCAATTCCCCCTTCACCGAAGGAAAACCCAACGGCTTTATGAGCTATCGCAGCCACATCTGGACCGACACGGACCCGGATCGGTGCGGCATGCTGCCTTTTGTTTTTGATGAGGCAATGGGGTATGAAGCCTACGTCGATCATGTCCTGAATGTACCTATGTATTTTGTCTATCGGGACGGCAAATATATTGATGCCTCCGGCCAGTCATTCAGGGATTTTATCAAGGGAGAACTGCCGGCTTATCCCGGTCATGTGGCGACCATGCAGGACTGGGAAGATCACATGAGCACCCTGTTCCCGGAAGTGCGCCTCAAGAAATTCCTGGAGCAGCGTGGTGCAGACGGCGGATCCTGGAATACCATATGTGCCCTGCCTGCACTCTGGGTTGGATTGTTATATGACAACGATGCCCTCGATGCGGCTTGGGATTTGTGTAAAAACTGGACTATAGAAGAGCATGATATCCTGCGCCGGGGAGTGCCGAAAGCGGCCTTGCAGGCTGAATTCAAGAATAGAAAAGTTCTGGAATGGGCCCGGGAAATGCTTGAAATTTCCGCCCACGGGCTGAAACAACGCAGTCGCATGAATTCCACTGGTGAAGATGAAAGAATCTTTCTGAATATTTTGTTTGCCATTCTGGACAACGGTCATTGTCGTGCCCGGAATCTGCTGGAAATGTATCATAATGAGTGGAACGGAGACATTAACCGGCTGTTTCTGGATCACGCCTTCTGATCTTTCCGCATTGATCCCGGCCTGTCTGGCATTATTGTTTGATTGTTAACTCTTGTTTGATAAAAACGACCTAAGGTTTAGACTCTCATAATATTCTGAAGTAGTCTGGGTATTGGGTAGAGCTATTATAGGAAGAGGTGCAAAGAACTGGTGATGTTTGATGACGAAGGATATGAAATTTTTGTAAAGACGGATTTTACGCCTGCTGATTTCAACGCAAAAATTCACCATATTCTGTATGATCACTGGAATGATATCCGGGGAGACAAACCTTTACCGTCCCGTGCCGATTTTAATCCTGCAGCTGTCGCACCGGCACTTCCCTATATCTTTGTTTTGGAAGTTCACAAGGAGCCCATGAGATTTAAATTCCGTTTGACGGGTACCGAAACCGTCGAGGTCATGGGGGTGAACGCGATGGGGCACTGGATTGATGAATTTCCCCATACCGAAGAAATAATTGACCGTTATAAATGGCTCGTGGAAAACCGCAGGCCCTATTACAACAGCGACCGGCTGCACTGGGCAGTCAAGGATTTCCATCATTATACGGCATTGACGCTGCCATTTTCCGACGACGGCGAAAATGTAAATATCCTGATTTCAACAAATCACTACTGCTAGTCTGCCCCAAAATCGTCTGACTTGTGAGCAATAACCCATAAAGATATTAACGCACAGGCAGCACCCGCCTGTAGCGTGGTAGGAAATAACAAGAATCTTATGGAGCCGGAATGGCAAATTTTTTAAAGGACTTTAAGCGGGAAGATTTTTCTGCAGAATTTCACTGCGATTTATATGATTACTGGCTCTCCAAAAAAGGAGACCGGCTCATGCCGTCGCGGAAGGATATCAATCCGATCGACATGCCGGCCCTTTTGCCCCATCTTATCATGCTCGAAGTGCATGGCAATCCTCCACAGTACCGGGTAAGACTGACAGGGACGCGCGTGGATACAGTTTTGGGACGATCATTACGGAACGTCTGGGCTCATGATATTCCGGATTCAGAAGGACTGCGAAGTCGTTTTGACTGGCTGGTGGAACATAAGCGGTCCTATTATTCAGAGGATCGGCTGCTTTTCGCCGCCAAGGAACATAGGTTTTATTCCTGTCTGGTCTGCCCCCTGTCCAGTGACGGGGAAAATGTGGACATGATCCTTTCGTCCAACGACTATTACTAGGAGATAGCGGTCTGTTTTAGTGTCAGAGGCCTGTGGGCAAGCCGTCGATGCTCTTTAGGTTCTTTTCCTGCTGATAGTCCCTGATTTCCTGCTCGCTTTTTCTATCACACCAGTCGCGCAGGGTCTCGCGCTCTCCTTTCAATTCCATCACTGGCACGCCGTAACCACAACTGGTTTGCACACTATCGATATCGGCGACAAAAATCTGCCGCACGCCTTTCCGGGCCGGAAAATGGGACATCAGGCCGTCAAAATCCGCCTCTCCGGGTTTGACTGAACGCCCATGCCCGTACAGCCGCAGGATCATGGGAACACTGGAGAAGCTGTTGAACATGATTGTAATGCGGCCATCATCCAGCAGGTGAGCGGCGGTTTCGTTGCCGCTGCCGACAAAATCCATCCAGGCAACCTGGTTGGGAGTCAGAACCCGAAAGCTGTCCATGCCTTTGGGAGACAGGCTGATCCGGCCTTCCCTGGGGGCGGTGGCGACAAAAAACATCGGCTGTTCTGCGATGAACCTGACGATCTTGTCTTCAATCCTGTCATGGAATTTTGCCATTTTTCCGCTTCCGCTCCGTGTTTTAACCCTCAGTTCCGCCGACGGTCAGTCCGTTAAGGCGCAGGGTGGGCTGCCCGACGCCAACCGGCACGCTCTGCCCACCTTTGCCGCAAACACCAACACCGGCATCCAGTTCCAGGTCATTACCGATGGCGCTGACCCGGGTCAGCGCATCGGGGCCGTTGCCGATCAGGGTGGCGCCCTTGACCGGCGCATCTATTTTGCCATTCTTGATCAGATAGGCTTCCGTGCAGCTGAAGACGAACTTGCCGTTGGTGATATCAACCTGTCCGCCACCGAAATTGACCGCATAAAGACCGTCTTTGACACCCTCTATGATTTCCTGCGGGTCCTTGTCGCCAGCCAGCATGTAGGTATTGGTCATCCGCGGCATCGGCTGATGAGCATAACTTTCCCGCCGTCCGTTACCGGTGGCCTCCACCCCCATGAGCCGGGCGTTCATCCGGTCCTGCATATATCCCTTCAGGATGCCGTCCTCGATCAGGGTAGTACAGTTTGTCGGGGTTCCTTCGTCATCGACGGACAGAGAGCCGCGCCGGTCAGGCAGGGTGCCGTCATCAACGACCGTGACGCCGGGTGCGGCAACCCGTTCACCCATCAGGCCGGCAAAGGCAGAGGAACCTTTGCGGTTAAAGTCGCCTTCCAGGCCGTGGCCGATGGCTTCATGCAGCAGGACGCCGGGCCAGCCCGGGCCGAGAACCACATCCATTTCGCCAGCCGGCGCCGGGATGCTTTCCAGGTTAACGAGCGCCTGGCGCAGGGCTTCATCAACCTGGCCTTTCCAGTTTTCTTCGGTCAGAAGATGGCTGTACTCATAGCGTCCGCCGGCACCCTGATAGCCGCTTTCCATGCGGTCGCCCTCCTGGGCAACGACAGAAACATTAAGGCGCACAAGCGGCCGGATGTCGCGTACCCGATGGCCGCCGGGACGAATGATTTCCACAGTCTGCCATTCGCCGGAGATGGAGGCGCTGACCTGACAGACCCGGTTATCAAGATTGCGGGCATAGGCGTCGATATCCTGCAGCATTTTTATCTTGGCATTGAAATCAAGTCCGCCAAGCAGGGGATTTGCGTCAGTATAGAGCTTGCTGTTGGTGCCTTGTGGATGCAGGGCGAGGGTGCCGCCCTGGCCGGATTTGATGCTCTGCACTGTTTCGCAGGCTCTCTTCAGGGCCGCTTCATCAAGGCTGCTGGAATGAGCATAGCCGGTCACTTCACCAAGGACGCTTCTCAGGCCGAAACCGCGACTTGTGTCATAAACCGCGTTTTTCAGCCGGCCGTCGTCAAAGGAGAAACTTTCCGACTGCACATACTGCAGGTAAAGTTCACCGTCCTCCATGCCATGCAGGGCATTGTCAACAAGCCGCTGGGTTCGGACAGAATCAAGGTCTGATTCTGTGAAAAAATAGGAATCGGAGTGTGTTGATATGGTCATAATGGCCCTGTTTTGAGTCGGGAGATACTTTATGTATAGGGTAGTATATGGATATTATTCTCGACCGGTGCAAGCATGAATGGCGAGAAACTGTGACTTTTCCGCCGTTGGCACCTATATGCACGCAAAAATAAAGAAAATGTTGCAGGGGAAACATTTGATTTGTATCAATGTTCCGGATTAGTCCAGTTATTGATAATGCGGCCTTGAGCCAGATCAATTTTCTGGTATAAGGTGAGGTGGTTTTGCTCTGTATGCATGGGTAACTATATGTTTTCCCGGATGCTGCAAAGGGTGTAAAAGTCTTAATTCGTCTTTGAATTTAAGGGGTAGGACAGGATATGTCGTTTAAGAAAGCTTTTGTTTCTGCAACCGCGTTACTGGTTGCACTTTTTTCCGGGCTGGGATCGGCCTGGGCAGCCGGAGAATATATGGCGGAGCCCAAACAGCTCGGCTTCATGCAGCCGGCAACCGAAGTCATGCGGGACCTGGTCTGGTTCCATGACGGTCTTTTGTGGATGTGCATCATCATTACAATATTTGTAATGGTGCTGATGCTCTACATCATGTTCAAGTTTAATGCGAAATCGAACCCCAACCCCTCAAAGACAACACACAATACATTGCTGGAAGTTGTCTGGACGACCGTTCCGATCCTGATCCTGATCGTGATTGCAGTGCCGTCCTTCAAACTTCTTTATAAACAGGATATGATCCCTGAAGCAGATGTGACCGTCAAGGCGATCGGAAACCAGTGGTACTGGTCCTACGAATATCCGGATTACGAAGACCTGAGCTTTGATGCTGTTATGCTCACCGAGGAAGATAAATCTTCCGAGGATTATTCTGACCGCTCCGGCACACCGCGGTTGCTTGAAACCGATACTCATGTTGTTGTCCCTGTGAACAAGGTGATCAGGGTGCAGACCACGGCAACCGATGTCATTCACGCCTGGACGATCCCGGCTTTCGGCGTCAAGGTTGACGCAGTTCCCGGACGTCTCAATGAACTCTGGTTCAAAGCCGAAAAAGAGGGCATTTACTACGGTCAGTGTTCCGAACTCTGCGGTATCCGCCACGGCTTTATGCCCATCGTGGTAGAGGTTGTTTCCCAGGAAGTATTTGACGCCTGGGTGAAAAACCCCACAGAGACTGCTGCGAAAGCGACCGATTCAAACATTCAGGTGGCTGACGCCACCCAAGCTCAGTAATATAGGGAGATCGTAAATGAGTTACGCTGCTGACGCTTCCCATGCAGATCACGGTCATCCGACAGGCTGGCGCCGCTGGCTGTTGTCAACCAATCACAAGGATATCGGTACTCTGTACCTGATTTATGCCATTGTGGCCGGTCTGATTGGCGGGATTTTTTCCGGCCTGATGCGCGCCGAACTGATGTATCCGGGCATGGACTTCCTGCCCATGTTTACCGGCGGAAATATTGACGCCGCCTATCACTTCTTTAACGTGCTGATTACCGCGCACGGCCTGATCATGGTGTTCTTCATGGTGATGCCGGCCCTGATCGGTGGTTTTGGTAACTGGTTCGTGCCGATCATGATCGGTGCGCCGGATATGGCGTTCCCGCGCATGAACAACATCAGCTTCTGGCTGCTGCCGGTTGCGCTGACACTGCTGGTCATGTCTGTCTTCTTCGAAGGCCCTCCGGGACAAACTGGTGTCGGTGGCGGCTGGACGGTTTACGCCCCGCTCAGCACCTACGCACAGCCTGGACCGGCGATGGACCTTGCTATTTTCGCGCTGCATGTGGCCGGTGCGTCATCCATCCTGGGTGCTATCAACTTCATCTGTACGATCTTCAACATGCGTGCGCCGGGCATGACCCTGCATAAAATGCCGCTGTTTGTCTGGTCTGTTCTGGTAACAGCCTTTCTGCTGCTGCTGTCCCTGCCGGTGCTTGCCGGTGCGATCACCATGCTGCTGACCGACCGTAACTTCGGGACCAGCTTCTTTGATCCGGCCGGTGGCGGTGATCCGGTCCTGTACCAGCACCTGTTCTGGTTCTTCGGTCATCCGGAAGTGTACATTTTGATCCTGCCTGGTTTCGGCCTGATCAGTCACGTGATTTCCACATTCTCAAACAAACCGATTTTCGGTTATCTGGGCATGGCCTATGCCATGGTAGCAATCGGTGTTGTCGGCTTTATCGTATGGGCGCACCATATGTTCACCGTCGGTATGGATGTGGATACCAAAGCTTACTTCACAGCCGCGACCATGGTGATTGCGGTGCCGACCGGCATCAAAATCTTCTCCTGGCTGGCGACGATGTGGGGCGGGTCCCTGCGCTTTGATACTCCGATGCTGTTTGCCCTTGGCATGATCTTCCTGTTCACCATCGGTGGTGTGACCGGGGTGGTGCTGGCCAACGCCGGTGTGGATACGGCTATGCATGATACTTATTATGTGGTTGCCCACTTCCATTACACCATGTCCATGGGGGCCCTGTTCTCCATCTATGCGGGCTGGTACTACTGGATTGGCAAAATGAGCGGCAAGCAATATCCGCAGCTGCTCAGCAAACTGCATTTCTGGTTTACGTTTGTGGGTGTGAACCTGATTTTCTTCCCGCAGCATTTCCTTGGTCTTGCCGGTATGCCGCGCCGTATTCCCGATTATCCGGATGCCTATGCCTACTGGAACTGGGTATCCTCCGTTGGCTATGGCGTCATGGCTCTTGGCCTGGTGTTCTTCCTGGTTGGTGTCTTCGTTACCCTGGCAAGCCGCCGTACTGTGGCTGACAACCAGTGGGGCGAAGGGGCAACAACACTGGAGTGGACACTGAGTTCACCGCCGCCGTTCCACCAGTTCGAGAAACTGCCGCGGTTCAAATAATCAGAACTCATCCGGGCCCGCTTTGAACAGCGGGCCCGTTTGAACAAGCTTGTGATCACCTTTTTGGTTGACTGGAATGTATGCATCCTCTGTAGAGCAAGAGAATTACGACTATTACGAGCCGGCGGCGCGGGACTTTTTTGACCTGCTGAAACCCCGGGTAATGTCTCTTGTTATTTTTACCGGACTTGTCGGACTGTTGTTGGCCCCCGGCCATATTCACCCGGTAGAGGCCTTTACCGCCATCCTCTGTATTGCCGTTGCCGCAGGCGCCTCCGGCTGCCTGAATATGTGGTATGATGCGGATATTGACGCGGTCATGGACCGGACCCGCAACCGCCCGATACCGGCCGGCCGTATTGCGCCGGAAACCGCGCTGCATTTTGGTGTCGCCCTGTCCGTGGCATCCGTCCTTATGATGGGCCTAGCCGTCAATGTAGCCGCGGCGGTTCTGCTGGCCATCACCATCGGTTTTTATATATTTATCTATACCATGTGGCTCAAGCGCCGCACCCCGCAGAATATTGTCATCGGCGGTGCCGCCGGCGCCTTTCCCCCGATGATCGGCTGGGTAGCTGTGACCGGTAACGTCAGCATCGAAAGCCTGGTCCTGTTCGGCATTATCTTTATGTGGACGCCGCCCCATTTCTGGGCCCTCAGCCTGTTTGCCTGCAAGGATTATGAAAAGGTCGGCGTACCCATGCTGCCGGTCGTTTCCGGTGAGGCTGAAACTCGCAAGCAGATTCTGATATACAGCCTGCTGATGGTGCCGGTGACCCTGGCACCCTGGGTGATGGGATTTGCCGGGCTGATCTACGGTGTGACAGCAGTTGCCCTGGGCGGTGTTTTCCTTGCCTTGGCGGCCAGCCTGTTCCGGACCGGTGAAATCAAAACGGCAAAGCAGCTGTTTTTCTATTCCATACTTTATTTGTTTGTCCTTTTTGCGGTGCTTGGTGCAGAAGCGCTTCTCAGGATGGGAGATCTGATCTGATGCCGCTGAGTGATGAACATAAGAAAAGAGCAGGGCGCAATTATACGCTGGCCGGAGTATTGCTGGCTTTTGTGGTGCTGTTCTTTTTACTCACCCTGGCCAAGTTGAATGTGATTTAACGGGAAAGATGATGTCGGAACATACCTACGAACGGCCTGATAACACGCGAACAGTGATTTTTTTACTGCTCATTCTGGCGTGCATGATCGGTCTGGTCTGGGCGTCTGTTCCCCTTTACAAGCTGTTTTGTGCGGTCACTGGCTATGGCGGAACCACCCAGCAGGCCGTTGCCGGTCAGGATATCCCGGTGCTGGACCGGGATATGAGAATAAGCTTTAACGCTGATATCGATCCCAGCCTGCCGTGGTATTTCAAACCGGTACAGCGATCCGTAACGATCAAGGTTGGTGAAGAAGCCCTGGTCTTTTACCGCGCCGTCAATAACAGTGACGAGACAATTACCGGCACGGCCACTTTTAATGTCACGCCCTATAAAGCTGGCGGATATTTTAACAAGATTGAATGTTTCTGTTTTACGGAACAGACACTTAAACCGGGCCAGTCGGTAGATATGCCGGTTACGTTTTATGTAGACCCGGAACTGGATAAAGATGAACATCTGGATGAAGTGAAAGAGATTACACTCTCCTATACTTTTTTCAGGTCGGATGAAGAAGAATAACCGATCCAGGTATTGCCGGATCATGGAATTTTAATACGTTATAGTGAGTAAGGGGACAATAGATGTCAGATTCACACGCTGTAGAACATGAATATCACCTTGTAGATCCGAGCCCATGGCCGATCGTATGTTCCTTCGGGGCATTCGTCCTGATGTTCGGAATGGTTATGCTGATGCATTTTGATACAAGCTGGGTTGCCATTGTCGGCGCTTTGATTGTCGTCTATGGTGCCTATAGCTGGTGGGGTGATGTGATCAATGAAGGCGAACATCAGGGTCATCATACGGCTCTGGTTCAGTTGGGGCTGCGGTATGGCATGTTCCTCTTTATCATCTCCGAAGTTATGTTTTTCGTAGCCTGGTTCTGGGCCTATTTCAACGCCAGTGTGACCAGTGTCGAGCAGTTCGAACTTGGTAAGATGACATCGGACATTCATGCCATGTGGCCGCCGGCAGGTGTGGAAACACTTGATCCCTGGCATCTGCCGCTGGTGAATACACTGATCCTGTTGACTTCCGGCTGTACGGTAACCTGGGCGCATCATTCGCTTGTGGAAGGTGATCGTTCTTCCTTTATCCGCATGCTGACCTTCACTATCCTTCTCGGCGCCATGTTTACCGGTGTGCAGGCATATGAATATGCCCATGCCAGTTTCGGTTTCGAAGACGGCATTTACAGCTCAACATTCTACATGGCGACAGGTTTCCACGGCGCCCATGTTCTGATCGGGACTATCTTCCTGTTCGTGAACCTGATGCGCGCTCTACGCGGTCATTTCAAGCCAAACCATCATTTCGGTTTCGAGGCTGCAGCCTGGTACTGGCACTTTGTGGACGTTGTCTGGCTGATCCTTTTCTTCTGTATCTATATCGGTGGTGCCGGCACTGTTGCAGGCCATTAATCCCCGATGACGGATCCCTTTCTCCACACCCCGGTTTCGCCTTTCAAGGCGGGATTGGGGTGTTTATGTCCCCGCTGCGGGGAAGGGAAGCTGTTCAAAGGGTATCTGACCCTTCCGGAAAAATGTTCCAAATGCGGGCTGGATTACAGCCCGTTTGATTCCGCTGACGGTCCTGCCGTTTTTATCATTCTGATCCTCGGTTTTATTATTGTCGCCCTGGCCCTGATTGTGGAGGTGAAATTCTCTCCGCCGCTGTGGCTGCATATCCTGCTCTGGGGCCCGCTGACCATTTTCGGGTCCCTTGCCTTATTGCGGCCGTTTAAATCCCTGATGATCGCCCTTCAGTATCATTTCAAGGCAGAAGAAGGTAAAACCGGCGACTGATGACCAAAAGAATATCCTTCCGGCCGCGTCTCTGGCCCACCCTGATTACCATACCTGTTTTTATCATTCTGTGCCTGCTGGGGAACTGGCAGGTGGAGCGGTTAAACTGGAAGCTGGATCTGATTGAAAAGCTGGAAAGCCGGATGGTGATGAAGCCTACCGGTCTTCCCGATGCCGATGTTGCCGATGCCCGAACCCTGGATGCCTGGGAGTATCGCAAGGTCAAAGTGACCGGACACTTCCTGCATATGCGGGAAATGACCATGTATAGCATCGGCCCCGACGGCAAGCCGGGTTATGATCTATATACGCCCCTTCTGAACGGTGACGGCAGGACAGTAATTGTGAACCGGGGCTGGGTGCCTGAAAACCTGAAACAGAAAACATCACGGCCTGTCAGCATCACAGACGGCGAAGTCACCATAACCGGGGTGTTGCGCAAACCCTGGGGCAAAGCCATGCTGGGGCCGGAAAATGAGGTTGAAAATAACAACTGGTATTTTGGCGATCTTGAGCAGATGGCGGCAAGCCAGGACCTGAAAAAGGTCTTTCCCATGTTTCTTTATGCGGACGAGACGCCGAACGCCGGCGGCTGGCCGCTGGGCGGACGGACCCGGATCAAACTTGCCAACAATCATCTGGGCTATGTGATTACCTGGTATGGTCTGGCCCTGGCGCTGTTTGCTGTTTACATGTTTTACCATGTCAGGTTTATCCCCGTCGACGAACATCAGGAATAGCTTGCATCACAGGTCCAAACTGATAATCTTTGGCGCGAATTGAGACGAGTCGCCCGATGCCGTCATCGTGCCACATGACGGGCGAACAAAGCCAGGACTAGAGGACAGTAACGTGAAATATGTCAGTACGCGGGGCCAGGCGCCTGCACTGGGGTTTGAAGAAGTATTGCTGACCGGGCTTGCCCGGGACGGCGGGTTGTATATTCCGGAACAATGGCCGACACTGAGTGCGGATGAAATCCGCGCCATGGCCGGCCTCAGCTATCAGGAAACGGCTTTCCGGGTCATGCGCCCCTTTGTCTGTCCGGAAATTTCCGAAGATGATTTTGCCGGCCTGATCGAAAAGGCCTACAGCACCTTCCGCCACAAGGCGGTTGCGCCGCTTGCCCAGCTTGACAGCAACGAATGGATTCTCGAACTGTTTCACGGTCCGACCCTGGCGTTCAAGGATGTGGCGCTGCAGTTACTCGGCCATTTATTTGACCATGTGCTCAGCAAACAGGGCCGCAAGATCACTATTGTCGGCGCCACCTCCGGCGATACCGGTTCTGCCGCCATTGACTGTGTACGTGACCGGGACTGCGCCGAAATCTTCATGCTGCACCCCAGGGGCCGGGTGTCGGAAGTGCAGCGTCGTCAGATGACCACCGTGCCGAGCGCCAATGTGCATAACATCGCCGTGGAAGGCACCTTTGACGATTGCCAGGCGCTGGTCAAGGCCATGTTCAATGACCTGGCGTTCCGGGACGAGATTACCCTGTCTGCGGTCAACAGCATCAACTGGGCCCGGGTCATGGCCCAGATCGTTTATTATTTCACCAGCGCTGTCGCCCTTGGCGGTCCTGACCGCAAGGTGTCCTACAGCGTGCCGACCGGCAATTTTGGTGATATCTATGCAGGATATGTGGCTAGCCAGATGGGCCTGCCTATTGAACAGCTGGTGGTGGCCACCAATATGAATGATATACTGGCCCGGACATTGACCAGCGGGGATTATACGGTGGGCACGGTTCAGCCGACCATCAGTCCCAGCATGGATATCCAGGTATCGAGCAACTTTGAAAGACTGCTTCTCAACCTGTATGATGGCCGGGCGGAAGAAGTGCGTCGCCTGATGGACAACCTGAAGCAGGCCGGAAGCTTCACCATTGATGCGCCGGAGCTTGCCAAGGCCAAGGCCATTTTCGATGCCGTGCAGACCAGCGAGAAGGACACCAAGGCGACCATCGGCGACGTGTTCGGCACAACGGAGATGCTGATCGATCCGCATACGGCGGTCGGCGTCCATGCGGCCCGGGAAAAACGGCGTAATGCCGGAACCCCCATGGTGACCCTGAGCACCGCCCATCCGGCCAAATTCCCGGACGCGGTCGAGGCCGTTACCGGCATGCATCCGGAACTGCCGCCGCATATGGCGGATCTGTTCGAACGGGATGAGAAATATGATGTGCTGCCAAACGACCTGGGGGCCATCCAGAAATATATACGGGAAATATTAAACTAGATGACAGTACGGATTTCGACACTTGATAACGGTCTTCGGGTAGTTACCGATACACTGCCCCATGTTGAGACGGTTACCGTCGGGGTCTGGACCGATGTCGGCAGCAGCCACGAGCAAGAGGACCAGAACGGCCTCAGCCATATGCTGGAACATATGGCCTTCAAGGGCACCAAGCGGCGTAACGCCCGGGACATTGCCGAGGAAGTGGAAAATGTCGGCGGGTACCTGAATGCCTATACGTCCCGTGAGCAGACCACCTATTACGCCCGTCTTCTGAAAGAGGACCTTGACCTTGGTGTTGATGTCCTGTCCGACATTCTGCAGTTTTCCACCTTTGATCCAAAGGAACTGGAGCGGGAGCGGGGAGTCATCATCCAGGAAATCGGCCAGGCCAATGATACGCCGGACGATATTGTTTTCGATCTGATGCAGGAAGCGGCTTATCCGGAACAGGCCGCCGGACGTCCCATTCTGGGCACCATCGAAAGGGTCAGTAATTTCACCCGTGACGATCTGGCTTCCTATATGTCCCATCATTACAAGGCCGACGAGATGGTTCTTGTGGCGGCCGGTAACTTGAAACATGACGAACTCGTGGATATGGCGGCGAAAAAATTCTCCGCCATCGAGCGGACGCGACCTGATCAGAAGGAAGAAGTTGTCTATAAAGGCGGCGCCCGGCTGGAAGACAAGGACCTGGAGCAGGTCAACCTGATCTTCGGTTTTGACGGGGTCAGCTTTGACGATCCGGATTATTATACCGCCCAGGTCATGTCGATGATCCTTGGCGGCGGCATGTCCTCGCGCCTGTTCCAGGAAGTGCGGGAAAACCGCGGCCTGGTCTACAGCATCTATAGCTTTAACCAGTCTTATGTGGACGGCGGCACCTTTGCCATTCATGCCGGCACCGGCCCGGACCAGGTCGGGGAACTGATTCCCGTCGTGGCCGGGGAAATGCACAAGCTGACCCATGAGGTTTCCGCAGAAGAGGTCAATCGTGCCCGCAACCAGATGAAGGCGGGCATGATGATGGCCTTTGAAAATACCACCAACCGGATGGAGCATCTGGGCCGCCAGATGATGATCCACGGCCGCCCTGTGCCGCGGGAGGAAATCCTTGAGAAGCTGGACGAGGTGGATGGCATCGCCATCGCCCGTTATATGGACCGGCTGCTGAATGGTGGAAAACTGTCGCTCGGCGCCATCGGGCCGTTAAGTTCGCTCGAGGAGTACGACAAGGTGGCGGCCCGCTTCTGAGTTCCCTTTAGGGACCGCTTTCTTTAAATTCCGGCAGATCGTCGACCAGTTTCACGTGACTGATCCGGCTTTTCGTCCAGATATGCCGGCTGGCCCGGAAGGACTCCGGGTCGTCCATAATGCCGAGCGTCAGGTCGAAATATTCATCCGTATGAAAAGACATGGTCGAGCCGCAGTCCCGGCAATATCCCCGTTTGCAGCCGGGGGAGGAATGATAATAGGAGAGCTCGCCGCTAAGCACCCTGACCTGTTCCTTCCTGAAGGAGACCCAGGGAATAAAGGCCGAGCCTGATGATTGCTGACACCATTTGCAATGGCAATATTCCCCGGATTGATGGGGGCCCGTGGCTTCCAGGACCACGGCCCCGCACATGCATCTGGCGCTGTGTTTGATCTCATTCATTTCTTCCAGTCCTCCGGATACATGGGGATAAAACCCGGTGTCTGTGTGATGCGCTTGATCCAGGTCCTGATCGCCGGATAGGGGGAAAGGTCGAACTCGCCCATTTCCGCCACATGGGTATAGGCAAACAGGGCGATATCGGCGATGGAATATTTATCCCCCACCAGATAATCATGATCCTGCAAGCGGTCTTCCATAATCTGCAGGGCCGCATAGCCCTTCTCATGCAGGGCGGGAATATCCGCCCGGCGCGGGCTGTCCGGCGGCAGCATGGTCAGGATGAATTTGGCCACGGCGACAAAGGGTTCGTGGCTGTATTGCTCGAAAAACATCCAGCGCATCACTTCCGCCTGGTCCCATCTGTCGGTCGGGAAAAAGTCTGACCCTTGCGCGAAATAATAGAGAATGGCGTTGGATTCGGCGAGAAAGCGGCCGTCCGGGAACTCCACCACCGGAATGCGGCCATTGGAATTTATCCGGTTCAGGAACTCCGGCGTGCGGGTTTCGCCGTTGGTCACATCATACTGGATGGTTCTGTAGGGCTCGCCGAGTTGAGCAAGCAGAAGCCGCACCTTGTAGGCATTCCCGGATTCGGTATTGTCGTGGAGGATGTACATGGCTCTGTTATCCTTCTTTTCTACCTTGAACCAGTTCCGGTTCCGTTACCGGTGTGCCGTCCTCATCAAAGAAGGGTGTCGGTTTGCCGAGCCCTTTCAGCTTCCAGACCAGGATGTTCCAGAACAGCTGCACGAGAAGGCTTAGCGGAAAGCCGACAATCTTGCGTCCGGGCGGCAGCGGTTTCGTGGCATATTTTCCCTGCAGGTACCAGCCGACAGGCCCGAGGATCCGCTCCTCATCCGCCGGGATCTCCATAAAGGCGGTAATCATGCCGGCAAAGGGGAGGGATGCCGACCCTGTATTGGCAATCGGGGTGTTGCAGCACCCCGCGTACCAACGGTAGGGGCCTTTGGGGGTGAGTTTCAGGCAGCGGATATATTCACGGCCCTCGGTGATGGCAATGTGCGCCGGGGCCGTCTGAAAAATATCCGTGCCGCCCCAGGGGTCGAGGACGCTGTCTTCCCGGCCCAGATGCCGGGCAAAGGCCTGACAGTCATCACAATAACAGACAACCCGGGTCCCGCTGTCGGGCGATATTCCCCGCGCTATACCCTGTGTTTTTCCGCATTCGCAGCTTAGTGAAATATCGGTCATATCCCCAATCCTTTTGGTGCTGGATTTCGTGTGGGAATTATAGCGCAGTTGGAGGCGGAATTACAGAAACAGATAGATTACAGATCCAGAACAGGAGCCCGGACATGGTCGACGATTTTTTTCATCACCGTCGGCAGGGCGAACTCATCCAGCCGGTCGAGCGGCGCCCAGACGCCTTCCTGCAGGTTGATCATTTCCTCAAGCTCGAGGCGGATCACCTTCAGTTCCAGGTGAAAGTGAGTGAAAGTATGGCTGACCACGCCCGGCATTTCCCGCCAGTTGGCGATGATCGGCACCTGGGGCGGCGGGAAATTATCCCAGCTGTTGCTTGGCACCCAGTCAGTGGAGGGCACTTCCATCATGCCGCCGAGCAGGCCTTCCTCGGGCCGCCTTCTGAGCCAGGCATGGCCACCGAATTCTCCCCAGAAGGCAAAGCCGCGCCGGGTTTGCTTGGCCGCTTTCTTGAGCCGTTTCGGCAGTTCCTCAGAGGTGCCAAGTCCGGCGGAAATACAAAATTCCTCCCACGGGCAGCGGCCGTTGCATTTGAGCGCCCGGGGCGTGCAGATGGTCGCACCCAGGTCCATCACCGCCTGGGCGTAATCGCCGGGCCGGTGCGACGGAGTCAGGCTTTCGGCAAGTTCCCGGAGTTCCGGCCGGCTGTCGGGCAGGGGGGTCTGCACATTGAACAGGCGGGACATGACCCGCTCCACATTGCCGTCGACCACGGTGGCCTGTTCATCATGAACAATGGCGGCAATGGCGGCGGCGGTATAGGGGCCGATGCCGGTCAGCTTGCGCAGTTCTTCGGAGGTTTCGGGAAAAATGCCGCCCAGTTCGTCGCGCACATATTGCGCACATTTATAGAGGTTTCGGGCCCGGGCGTAATACCCAAGGCCGGCCCATTCCACCAGCACATCATCCAGTTCCGCATTGGCGAGCGCAGTCACGGTCGGCCATTTGGCGATGAATTTTTCGAAATAGGGTTTGACGGTGGTAACCGTTGTCTGCTGCAGCATGATTTCGCTGAGCCAGACTTCGTAAGGATCGGGTTTCAGGCCGCCGGCCTTTTCCTCGGGGCCGATCCGCCAGGGCAGGCTGCGGGCGTTGCTGTCATACCAATCCAGCAGGGAATCCGCAAGGTCGTCCCCCTGTTCCAAAAGCTGGTCTTTTTCCGCAACTGTGCTCACGCCGCAACTGGTCTCATAATCTTCATCAAAATGTCACTATAAGCAAACCAGGCCGAGAATCCAGCAAATACGGGCCTTTCTGCGCCTTTTCTACATGTACCTCATATGCGTGTCAGGCCATAGCCGATGGCCGGGATGATGCTGCTGAGCAGAAGCATGAAATAAACCATGGCGATGAAGCAGGCCTTGAGGACTGTTTTCGTCCAGCCCTGGCCGTAAACCACTTTCATGGCAATCAGCAGATAGACCGGGATATAGAGCAGAAGCCAGGAAAGCCAGGGCCGGGTGAATGCCGCATATTGGTAAAGCAGCACCATGACGGTGAACAGCAGGAAGACAAAGGCATGGGCATGCAGGGAAAAGACCAGATGCTCGAAATAATAGCGGCGGTTGAAAATATAGGTGATCTTGAAAATCAGGGCATAGATCGGCAACAGCACGAACATCACTTTGGGCACCCAGTCGGCCATCAGCTTGTTCATCAGGGTCGGGTCCTCGGAGATCCGGTTCCATCCCTTGATCAGCCGGCTCAGCTGTTCCTTCCAGAAGGCTTCCTTCTCTTTATCGATACCCAACTCTGCAACGCTGTCCTGCAGTTCCTTCCGGTCCTCCTCGCCGAGCTCGGACAGGGGGTTGACCATGCTGTTTTCCGTGGCCTGATCTGCCTGTCTGGCCCGTTGGTCGTCACCGGCCTGGTTGTCAAGCACCAGGTTCTCACCGGTCATGGGATCATAATCAATGGCGGCGGTTTCAAACAGCTTGATATCGGAGGTCACCAGGGCCAGGAAAAACAGGATACTGATGACAAGATACTGGCGGAAGGGAGGGACAAAACTGGCGCGCCGACCTTTCAGATATTCCCGTGTGATATATCCGGGCCGAAACATGAGCGGGTGCAGGGTCCGGTAAAAACGGGAATCGAAGGAAAACAGGTCGCCAAGGGCATCTTCCATAAGCATCCAGACAGGACGCAGGAAATTAACGTCTTTCTGGCCGCAACTGGCGCAATATTTCCCATATAGTCGTGAATTGCAGTTTTCACAGCTGCGAAAGTCATCGTAGCTGGCGTCTGTTGCAATTTCTCCTGCGATCTTATCTCCTGCAAGGTCACTGTCGGCTGTAATTTCCTTTTGCATTATCCCCTCCATCAGTTCTGGCGCCAGTCCCGGCGGCTGATCATATTTTCGACATAACTCACGAATATCTTATTTCTGTTTACCGGGAAGGGCTCTATATTACCCCCATGACTGAGAAGCGACCAGAAAAAAGCCGACGACGGGGAAGTGGCACCCAATCTATATCGGAACTGGCCCGACAGGTGAGTCGGGGTTCCTTTCGACGTTATGGCTTTGCCCAGTCGGAAATTGTTGCCCGCTGGCCTGAAATCGTCGGGCCGGTCCTGTCCGGCTGCAGTGTCCCTGAACGTCTCACTTTTCCCCGCTCTGAATCTGCCGGCGGTACACTCTATATCCGCATAGAAGGCAGCTTTGCCGTCGAAATGCAGCATCTGGAGGAACTGGTGCTGGAGCGTATCAACGGTTTTTACGGATACCGGGCGGTGGAACGGCTGGTCTACAGGCACGGTCCGTTGCCGAAACGCCGTGAGCAACAGTCCCGCGCCCCGGTGAAATTGACCGATTCTCAGCAAAAAGAGCTTGATGACCTGCTGTCTCCGCTTACGGACAGCGGCCTGCAGAAGGCCCTTTACCGGCTCGGGGCAACGGTTCTGGTTCCGGAAAAGCCAGAAAAACCAATGGCGAGGCGTCGTTTTACCCGTCGGGGGATGGGGGCGGCAGCCCCCGAAAAAGAGCGTTAACGATTCTTTCCTTGATTTGAGGGAAAAATCATTTCTATACTTACATACAATATATTGTGGATTGATTATGACAAAACAACTAAATACACTACAAAATGTAATCTCCAGCCTTTTCCTGGGTCTTGTTCTTCTGATGGTGCCGGCCGTGCAAAAGGCCATGGCGGACGAGGCAACCCCCGTTCTGAATTATGATATTGTCCTTGGTGATGCCGATGCGCCGGTGGAGGTTATCGAATATGCCTCGACCACCTGTCCCCATTGTGCTCATTTCAGCAATGAGGTCTGGCCCGATCTGGAAAAGAAATATGTCGAAACCGGCAAGGTCCGTTACATATTCCGCCATTTTATGCTGAATGCTATTGATATGGATGCCTCCATCATCAGCCGTTGCGCTGCCGAGAAGAGGTATTATCCGCTGCTTTCCCTGATCTTCAAAAAGCAGAACAGCTGGTACCAGCCGAAGAAATACCGTGAACTGGTTGATCAGTATGGCCAGGAAACCGGATTCAAGATGTTTTCCTCCCAGACACGGGATGAAGTAATCAAGGTCGCCCGTATGGCCGGCGTCAGCCAGGCAGATGCAGACCGCTGTCTTGCCGATACTGCTATCCGCGATTATCTGATCAATTCCTATAAGGAAGGGATCGAAAAATACGAAGTGAACAGCACCCCGACATTTATCATTAACGGCGTCAAGCACGAGGGGGGTTACAACTTCGAGGATTTTGACAAGGCGATCAGCGACGCATTGAAAAAGTGATGCTGACTTAACCGGGGCAGGGAGAAACCCAAAAGGTGGATTTTACAAGGCTCAGACTTTCAGGTTTTAAATCCTTTGTTGATCCGACGGAACTCGTGATCGAAAAGGGCCTGACCGGTGTGGTCGGCCCCAACGGTTGCGGTAAATCCAACCTGCTTGAGGCCCTGCGCTGGGTCATGGGTGAGAATTCCGCCAAAAGCATGCGCGGCGCCGGCATGGATGACGTGATCTTTGCCGGCACCGATTCCCGGCCTTCGCGAAATCTTGCCGAAGTGACCCTGTCGCTGGACAATGCGGACCGGACGGCGCCGTCCGCCTTCAATGATGAACTGCAGCTTGAAATTTCCCGCCGGATCGAGCGGGAAAGCGGCTCCGCCTACCGGCTCAACGGCAAGGATGTCCGGGCCAAGGACGTGCAGCTTATGTTTGCCGATGCCTCGACGGGTGCCCATTCGCCGTCCCTGGTCAGCCAGGGCCGGATCGGCGCCCTGATCAATGCCAAACCCAAACAGCGCCGTGCGGTGCTTGAGGAAGCAGCAGGGATCAGCGGTCTCCATTCCCGGCGCAAGGAAGCGGAAAGCAAACTCAGGTCTGCAGAAAATAACCTGGAACGCCTGGGTGATTTGGAAATCCAGATTCAGGACCAGATTCGCAACCTGAAAAACCAGGCCCGGCAGGCCACACGGTTCAAAAATGTCAGCCGCGAAATCCGTACCCTGCAGGCGCTGATTCTCTATATGGAATGGCGCGCCATTGACGGCAATATGAATAAGGCCGGGGGGGAAGCGCGGGAAGTTCTGAAACTTGTCTCTGAAATCAGCACCGAACTCGGCCGGCTGAACAAGGAACAGGCGGTGCTGGCATCCAGACTGCCGGAACTGCGTCAGAAAGAGGCGGAAATTGCCGCTAAACTGCACCGCATGGTGGTTCAGCGCGACGGACTGGACGGTGAAGAACAGCGCCTGCATGAAACCCAGGAAAAACTGAAGGCCCAGCTTGAGCATATCGATCAGGATGAAGGTCGCGAAAAATCTGTGATTGGTGATGCGGCAGGCACCATCGAGCGGCTGACCGAGGAGCGCCGCCAGATCCGGTCCGATATCGAACACCAGACAGACAATGTCGATCAGCTGTCGGAAGAACTGAAAACCAGGCAGGCCGCCACCCTTGAGGCCGAATGGAAGCTCGAGGAACTGACCCAGAAACAGGCCCAGCGCAACGCGGAAAAGAATAATCTGCTCAGGGATATAGAAGAGGCGGAAAGCCGTCTCGCCTCCCTCAATGAGCAGAAGGAAACCATTGAGGAACGGGTCAGTCGTCTGGAAAGCAACAACCTGTTCACCCGGGCCCTGTCCGACGCGGAAAATCGCCTGTCAGAAGCCGAGAAATCCGTGCAGATCCATCGGGGTAAATCCACCGAGGCAGAGGATGCGCGCCAGGACTGGCAGCAGAAGGAGCAGGAAGCCAGAGCCATCCTGCAGGCCCATGAATCGAGACAGGCGAGGCTGCATGCAGAGATAGAAGCCCTGGAGGAACTGCTGGCCTCTTCGTCCGAGGAAGGGGTGGTGACTATCCTTGAAAAAATAACGGTGACCGAGGGATTTGAAACCGCCCTTGGCGCCGCACTGGATATGGATCTTGAGGCCTCGGAAGATGAACAGGATCAGGTTCATTGGCATAATTTACCGGCATTCGAGAGTGCACAGTCGTTACCCGCCGGGGTCGACAGTCTTGCCGGTCATGTGGAAGCCCCGGCGGTCCTTGATCGACGCCTGTCGCAAATCGGTATTGTTAATTCTGCCGACGAGGCGCAGCGCCTGATGAAAGATCTGAAGCCCGGTCAACGGCTGGTCACCCCTGCCGGCGGTGTCTGGCGCTGGGACGGATTGTGCCGGTCGCCAGAAGCACCCGGGGTTGCGGCAATCCGTTTATCGCAGAAAAATCGCCTGGAAAAAGTGCGCGAGGATCTGTCCCGCAAGCAGCAGGAAACCCATGACGCCCGGAAACAGCTGCATCAGATGCAGGAAAAACTGGAGCAGACCAAACAGACGGCGCGGGAAATCCGTCAGGCCTGGCGCGAGGCCGAGGAAAAAGCTGCAAGCGCCCGCCGGGAACTGACAGAAGCAGAAAAACAGGCAACCCGCCATCAGTCCGAGGAAAGTGCACTCCGTGACCGGCTCGGTCATATGGTCGAAGCATTCGATGAGGTTGAGGCTCGCCGTCGTCAGGCAAAACAGGCGCTGGCGGAACTTCCGGAACCGGTCAGCCTGGAAAATGATATCCGTGATACCCGCCAGCTGGTGGAGGAAAAACGTCACGCCCTGTCGGAAGCCCGGCTTGCTCATGATACCTTTCTGTCCCGCAGTTCCGCCCGCCATGAACGGCTGGACCAGATCGAAACCGAACTGGGGGCCTGGAAAATCAGGGTCAAAGATGTCGAAGAACACCTCAATGCCCTGATCGAGCGGCGGGCCAAGGCGAGAACCGAACTTGCTGCGCTGGAGGACCGGCCGGGACAGATTGTCGAGGAACGGCGTAAACTGAACAGCCTGATCGAGGAAGCGGAACAGGAGCGTCAGGCCGCAGCCGTAACCCTGGCCGAGGCCGAGGAAGCCCTGGCGACCAAGGATCGGGAAATCAGGGAGGTGCAGGCGCGTCTGGCGGAACAGCGTGAGCAGAAAGTCCGTCTGGAAACCAGCCTTGAGCAGTATGAAAGCCAGAAAGAGGCACTATTACGGAGAATCGACGAGGAATTCGGCTGTCAGCCGGGCGCCCTGCGCGAAAAGGCAGGGCTCGAGCCGGAACAGCCCTTCCCCGATGCAGACGACTGTCATCGCAAACTGGACCGCCTCAAGGGGGAGCGGGAACGGCTTGGCGCCGTGAACCTGCGCGCCGAGGAAGAGTTGCAGGAAATTGAGGCGACGCTGACGGCCTCCATCAGTGAGCGCGAGGACCTGGAGCAGGCGATCGGCAAACTGAAGAAGGCCATTTCCGACCTGAACCGGGAAGGCCGGGCCCGTATGCTGCGGGCTTTTGATGAAGTCAACGCCCATTTCAGCGAACTTTTCACCACCCTTTTTGGCGGTGGCCGGGCCCATCTGGAACTGACAGAATCGGACGATCCGCTGGATGCGGGGCTGGAGATCATGGCCAGCCCGCCGGGCAAGAAGATGCAGAACCTGGGTCTACTTTCCGGCGGCGAACAGGCGCTGACAGCCCTGTCGCTGATTTTTGCGGTCTTTATGACCAACCCGTCGCCGATCTGTGTGCTGGACGAGGTCGATGCGCCGCTGGATGATGCCAATGTGGAGCGTTTCTGCGACCTTCTGGATGAAATGATTGGCAAAACCTCAACCCGATTCCTGATTGTAACCCATAATGCGGTGACCATGTCCCGCATGCACCGGTTGTTCGGGGTGACCATGGCGGAACGCGGCGTGTCCCAGCTTGTTTCTGTTGACCTTGAAAGCGCTGAAAGGATGCGCGATCGGGTGGCAGATTCTCTGCTGGGCTAGAATATTTTTTTCCGCCGAAACAGCACTTAAAAATAGTGATTCGGAAAATCCTTTTACTTCAAAGAGTTGGACTCTTTTATCTGGGGTGAAAATGTCCGCTTTTTGTAACTTGACAGGTCAGGGGTCAGAAACTATGTTGCTGTCAATTTTATGGGTGCGGACGGATGCCAGTCATCCGTTCTGTTTTGAGGAGGGGTTGCCTCGTGTCTGACGATGAACAGCAGTCAGAGAACCGGCATCAATCTCTGGATGACTTCAGCGCCCGCTTGCAGGCGGCCCGCAAGGCTCAGGAAGTGAAAGAGTCTGACGGCCCCGCAAAAGCAAACGCTTATGGTTCGGCGGTACGGCTTGTGTCAGAGCTGGTTGCCGGGCTGGTAATGGGACTGCTGCTCGGCCTGTTTCTGGATAACTGGTTGGGTACGGGTCCCTGGCTTTTGATTGTATTTTTATTCCTTGGCGTTGGTGCCGGGATTATGAATGTGCTCAGGGCGGCCAGAAAAATGCAGATAGATATGCAGAAGGGCGCCGGGCATGAAAGTGAAAAAACTGATTAACCTGATAATCAGCTTGTGAAGAGGAAGTAAAAAGTGGCCAGCCCGCTCTCGCAGTTTGAAATTGAAGAAATGGTTCCGCTGGAACTTGCCGGATACAATATCTCTTTCACCAATTCATCGCTTTTTATGGCCGTTACCCTGGTTCTGGTCAGCCTGTTTATGCTAGGCGGCATGCGTCAGGCTTCCATGGTGCCGGGACGTTGGCAGGTCATGGTGGAAATGTGTTATGAATTCATCGCCAAGATGATCAATGACACCGCCGGTTCCGAAGGACGGCGCTTTTTCCCGTTTGTACTGACCCTGTTCATGTTCATTCTGTTTGCCAATCTGATCGGCATGCTGCCGCTGTCGCATGTGCCCGGGTTGCCACATATCTTTACGGTTACCAGCCATATCGCCGTGACCTTCGCCATGGCCCTGTTTGTGTTCCTGGGTGTGACCGTTATCGGCTTTGTCAAGCATGGCATCGGATTCCTGAAATTCTTCGTGCCCGGTGATGCGCCGATCGCCCTGCTGCCGCTGCTTATTGTGATTGAGATCGTATCCTATCTCTCACGTCCCATCAGCCTGTCTGTTCGTCTGTTTGCCAACATGGTGGCTGGACATACCATGCTGAAAGTGTTCGGCGGCTTTGTCGTCAGCCTCGGCGCTCTTGGTGGCGTTCTGAGCCTGGCGGGCCTGGTGCCGTTCTCCTTTATTGTGATCCTGACGGGTCTGGAACTTCTGGTGGCCTGTCTGCAGGCCTATGTGTTCGCGGTCCTGACATGTATCTATCTGAATGACGCTCTGCACATGCACTAGGACTTCTGTCCCGGTCTTGTGGAAGTGGAATAGTAAATTTTGTAATTTGGTTTAATTTGTCAAAATAAAAGGAAGTTAAAATGGAAGTCGAAGCTGCAAAAATGATTGGTGCCGGTCTGGCCTGTTCTGCTCTGATTGGTGCCGGTATCGGTATCGGTACAATCTTTGGTAACTATGTTTCTGCTGCGATCCGCAATCCTTCTGCTGCCGGCCCGGTTTTCGGTCAGGCCATGCTCGGATTTGCTCTTGCTGAAGCTACAGGCCTGTTCGGTCTGGTTATTGCCTTCATCATCCTGTTCGTATAACCGATACCCAAGTTT